>NZ_CP097150.1:0-334604 GCF_023370075.1 Deinococcus sp. QL22 | reverse complement strand
GCCGAGACTGTTATGACCGCGCCAAGCAACCCATCCCGGTGTTCCTGAGGGCCTATGACGGCTTGCGCCTGCTGGGCGTGACCGCCGCTGAAGCACAACGCTTGGTCGAACACTCGCCGGGGGATCTTCTTCTGGAAGTGGTGACCTTCACGTACCGCCGTCGGGCACAACTCGACCACCCACCTGGGTATCTGCGAGCCGTCCTGGCACACCGCCTCGCCCGACACCTCCAGAAAGCCCAGCGCCTCGCCGCGAGCAAGTGCGGTCACGAAGGTCCCATCCCTCTGTCACACTCGCTCCATGTTCCCGCACCGCCCGCCCTCTCACCTTGAAGCGAATCTCGTGCAACTCCAGTGGCTGCGAGACCACCTGAACGCCGCTCCGCTTACCCCACCGCCGCTGGAGGAATCCTGCGCTGCGGCCGCCCACGGACCGACCCCAGCGCTGCCACGTCCAGTCGAGCAGCCAGAACAGCCCTCACGCCCCATCCGGCTGTTGGGGACGATTAAAAGAGCTGGGCTGAGTGATGGCCTTCTCCACCCAGGGCAGAGCACTGACCTCCACAAACTCCAGTCCCCGGCCTTCCAACTCCCGTCTTGCGGGCCCCGTGATCGATGGTGCGGCCAGAATTCCCCGCACCACCCCCAGACCCACCACCCGCTGCACGGAAGAGACATACCGTCCGAGTTGAGACACGGCATCCTGGGTCGCGCGGCCCCGCTTTAATTCCACCACGACAAAGCGGCCCTGAGCATCTTGCGCGTACAGGTCAATACCACCCGATTCCACCAGCAACTCCCGGTTCAACACGCGCAATCCCGGCTCGATCAGTTCCGGATGCGCGGCCAGCGTCTCCTGCATCTGCGCTTCAGAACCGGTCAGCAAGAAGCCGGCTTCTTCGTTCAACTCCAGCGCTTGCGCCACTTGCGCTTCCAAGAACGTCACCCGCACCAGCTCGAGCGGACTCCGGCGTGACGCCAACAGCACACACTGCTCTTCCTCCAACACCGCCGTGATCTCATCGGTCTTCGGTTGCCAGTTCATCGGCTTCACGCCTTTTGGGGCATGAATCTGCAAGCTGCCGTCCCGCTTGATCATGACGAGGTACGACCCCACCTCAGCGGTACTCGCCGCCCGCCCGTGGTAGCTCACTTCCGCCAGACCGCCGACCTGCACCAGACAATCCCGGGTACGGAGGGCACGCATGAGGAAGGCCCGTAAATCCACGGGCGTGGGGGAGAGCAGTTGCTCACGCAGCATGCTCGCAGCATAACCAACTGCGCCAGACCATGTTCTGCACAGATCTCGCTCGTCGACTGATGGACCACACCCCTGAGCTCCCTTGACCCCTACTGAGCCGTCGTCCTCTCATCGGTCAACAGGGAGCCACGCCGAACGGCTGGCCGAGCCACACCACCTGGTCTCTGAGCTCAAACGCCACAGCCTCAAGCATCCAGCCAAGGCTCTGTCGTCACCCACAGGCTGGCGGCACGAACAGCGAACGTCGACTGCTCGAAATCATGCAGTGAATAGCCCGTGTCAGTCACCGGACTAAAATCCATATAAACCAGCCCCCCAGAAAACAAAATCTCCGCACCGTACGGGCTCATGACGACGTTCGTCGCTGGCGTTTCACGCACTTGAATGAATGACACCTCTTCAAATTTCAACGCGAGAAAAGACCAGCCAGAGGCGGCCTGCCGATCCTTGACCTCCACATGAACGGTACAGTGCAGGCGGTGTTCCACATACAACAGCGTCGCATGGGTGATCACGCCATCAGAAAACTTGAAGTGACGCGCCAAGAACTCGGTCGTCATGTCAGGAGTGAGGCGCTGCATGCGTCAAGTCTGCCACAGGGCATCCACGGCCGTTCCTGATCAACCTCGTTGGTTGGGGTGGCCTCGGCCCACGTTAACGAGGCAGGAGATGCTCAAGCACAGGATCAACCTCTACAGAGCCGATAAGCGTTCCGCCAACGCGAAAAAGCCCAGCAAGTCCACAGGTTTTTCCACATACTGATCAGCGCCGTGCGTACACATCACCGCCACCTCACTCGGGTGAGCATAACCGCTCCAGCACACCACTCGCAGCGCGTCACCGCCCTGAGCGCGGAGTGCCTGTAAGATCTTCACACTTTCTTCCCCCGGTAAATGCAGGTCAAGCACCACCACCCAAGGCCCAGCGCCGCTCTCCAACACGCCCAATGCTGCTGAGCCATTCCCGACTCGGGTGACCTGCACCTCAGGCGCCACCTCGTCAAAAGCAGTTTCCAAGAGGAGGGCGTCCTGCAAGTTGTCCTCAATCACCAGCACCTGCCGCGCTGAGCCTGGCTCAACGCCAAGCTCAAGCGGCCATGTCGTCATGCGGGCACAGTACACGACCTACCCGGCTGACGCTGTGCATTTCTCCTTCAGCGCCGAGTCACGAGTTGAGCTCTGCTCCAGAACGCCACAAAACCCTCGACCTGCTGCAAAAAGTCCTCAAACCGCACGGGCTTGATCACGTACGCACTCGCCCGCTGTTGGTAGGCCTGTTGGATGTCCTGCTCATTCTGGGACGTCGTCAACATGATCACTGGAATGTACCGGAAGGTGTGGTGCGCTTTGAGCACGCTCAAGACCTCCAGACCGTTCATGCCCGGCATATTGAGATCCAGCAAGAGTACGCTCGGTAACGCGACGCCCGGGGTGTGGAGCGCCGTCAGAGTGTCCGGTCCACTGGCCAGGGTGCTGAGGGTACAGTCGGCACCGACCTGGGCGAAGGCTTCCTCGGCCAAGAGACGATCGGTCGGGCTGTCATCGACCAGCCAGACCTGGAGTGGACGGTCGGGCGTCATCGAGGCCAGGCGAGGCTGAACGTTTGATAGATGAAGATCATATAAAGCATGGCTGGAGTGTACACCCGCCCTTTCCCAGGCGTGAGCGTACTTGCCCATCCACGGACTTGGCTCAGTGGGGGAGACCGCCGACACCTCAAGACCACAAGCACGACGGAACGGGGCAGAGTGGTTCAAGATCACCCCGCCCCGTTCCGTCGTGCGTTTACAACGTGCTTTTCAACGTCTTGGCGACCTTGAAGGTCACCTTCCTCCCCGCCGGAATGTCAATCGGCTCACCGGTGCCAGGATTGCGTCCCGTCCGAGCCGCCGTCGCCGTCACGCTGAACGTGCCCAACTCTGGGAGACTCACGGCCTGCCCTTGCGTTAACGCGGCGACAACCGCTTCCAGCATGGCATTCACGACGCTCGTCGTCTGTGCTTTGGTCAGGCTCGCTTGTGCCCCGACCTGCTCGATCAACTGCGCCTTAGTCAGCTTCCCGCTGTCCACACTCACCTCGGGCGTCGGCTCTGGCACCGCCACTGGGGTTGTCCGCTTCGTTGGCTTCTTCGTCATGCCCGCAGTCTGCCCGCTCAGGTCTGCTGGATGCAACCTCCCCGCGTCACCCCCAGCCCGACCACCATGCCGTATGACCCTGCCCGACTCGCCCGTCACCCACACGGGCCGCGTCTTGCGCCACTGGCACACCCCCACGTCCACCGGCGCAGAACTTCTGCTCAGCACCCTCACCCACCTCCTGGTTTACGGCCCTGTGCCGCCCGTCACGCGAGGCGCCACCCTCAAGGTCACCGGCACCTTGAACCGAAACGGCAGCCTCGATCTCCAGCACGCCGAACGCTTGATCCCCGCCCGGGAGATCGCATTCACCTTCTATACCCGTGCCCCCGGATTGGGTGGCCCGGCTGCAGCGGCCGCCGTCTCCGCCTTCGGTGACGACACGCATGACACCATCCGCACGTACCCCAGTGCCCTGAAAACCACCAAAGGCGTCTCACCCAGTGCCGCCCGTGCCCTGAGCAAGTTCGCCCGCAACAAGCACCGTCTGTACGTCGCCATGATGCAACTTGCCGTACAGGGCCTGCCCCCAGAACACGCCTGGCCCCTGCTCTACCGACATGGGGCGGCCGCACCAACCTTTCTCGCCGCCCACCCCTACCACGCCGTCCTGCTCGGCACCCCCTTACCTGTCTTGGATGACGCGGCCAAACGTGCCGGTCTGAGTCTCTTTGATCCCCGCAGAAATGCCGCCCTTGTCGGGGTGACGCTGTACCGCGCAGCCACCCAGCACGGGCACACCTGCCTGAGTCGCCGTGACCTCGCCGGAGTGCTCCGCGACGAACACGCCCTGGACGAAGCGGAGATCGAGACCGCCTGTCAGGAGGCCATCGACTCCAAGATGGCCATTCCAGTCGGAAATGCTCTGTATCACCCCACCTGGTACCAAGTCGAACGCCGCCTCGCCCGCGACGTCGCTCGACTGCTGGCGACTGACGTTGCGCCCCTGCCCGCCCACGTTCCCGCACACCTCACGCCGGAACAAGCGCACGCTGTCCAACACGCTTTACGTTCCGGCCTGATGGTGCTTACCGGCGGCCCCGGAACAGGGAAGACCACGACGCTCAAAGCCATCATTGAGTCCTTTGAGCAGGCTGGGCTCACCCCCATCCTCTGCGCGCCCACCGGGAAAGCGGCCTTTCGCATGACCCAAAGCACGGGCCGCCCTGCCACCACCCTGCACCGCTTACTGAAGTCAGACGGCAAGACCTTCCACCGCAAAGGTTTACTCGGGCAAGTGTTCATCCTCGACGAAGTCAGTATGTGCAGCAGCGAACTCCTGGGCGCTTTCCTGCACTGCCTCGAAACGGGCACCCGCGTCATCTTGGTCGGCGACGAAGACCAGTTGCCTCCGATTGATCCTGGTTTTCCCCTCGCGGCCCTGATTCAAACCGTGCCGACGGCTCGGCTCACGCAGACCCAACGCCAAGCCGCAGGCAGTCCCATCCTCAAACTCGCCCAACAGCTCATCAGTGGAGAAGCCCCGAACCGGACGGGTGTGCCGTTCCATGCCGCTCAGGGCGCAGACGACGTTGCACAACTCGCAGGCGTCGGCCCCCGGCCCATGGTCTTGACTGCCGGCAAGGCCGGGCCGCTCGGCGTCATCGCGTTAAATGCCGCCCTGCAAGCCGCCCTAAATCCCGGTGAAGGCGGCGTCAAGACCCCCGGTGGCCTCCTCCGTGCCGGTGATCCCCTCCTAATCACGAAGAACAACCACGCCAGCGGCCTGATGAATGGCATGACCGGACAAGTCGAGCAGATCATTCCAGCCAACGCGAAGAAGAAACAGCCCCTCGAAGTGCACTGCTTGGTCGAAGGCGAACCCCGCCTGTTCAGCCTGCTGGATCTGCCCTTCCTCACCCCCGCGTATGCCATCACCATCCACCGTGCCCAAGGCAGTGAATGGCCGCACGTCATCGTCGTCCTCAGCGAAGACCACGAACTCCTCCTCACCCGCCAACTCGCGTACACCGCCGTCACCCGCGCGAAAGAAAGCCTGATCGCGTGTGGTTCCCGGCAAGCCTGGGGGTGGGCCGCCGAAACTCCTACCCCACCGAAGCACTCTCGGTTGCTTGACCTGTTGCGCGCCTGAGAACGCCCGCGTCACCCCAGCCCCTCACCCTGAAGGCCGGGCGACACCCAAAGGAGACACCATGACCCCACCCTCTTCCAACCCGATCCCCTCACCGCCGCCCTCGACCAACTGTGGCCCATCCAGCAGTACGCTCAACTGCACACGGCCACCCACACCCTCACGCTGAGTGCCCCCGAACTCCGCACCGCGCTCGATGGCCTGCCCGTTTCCGTGGGCGTCACGCCCCGCCTGACGCCCGGAGCGCCACACGCCACCCTCGTGCCAGCGCGCCCGTCCGCCATCGCCATTCCCATCACGGCTCGCCTGACTCCGCACCACGTTCAGTTCTGGCCCGCACCCGAAACCACTGAGACGACGTTCCGCCTCACGCAATCGTTCGGCGACCTCCCGAGCGGGATGGTGAACAGCCTGCTGCGCAATCTCGACGGCCTGCGCCAGCAAGAATGCCGCACCTTCCTGCAAGGCTGGACGGTTCGGTTAAACGACTTGCCCGTTCAGGCCGGGGCCTTACTGCTTCGGCTCAGTCAAGCCCAGTTCCCAGAAGCCGTCAAGAGCGTGATCGCGGCGATCACCACCGGCCAACCGTTCCTGCACACGGTGTGTCTGGGCCCAGACCTGCTGATGATCGGCGGCACGCGGGGTTACCTCTCAGCCACCACGTCGGTCGATCACCTGCCGTTGACGGAGCCCTCCAACGAGTTACGTCGGCTGTTCAATCTGCCGTAACCCCAGCAGGGGGGATGAACCGCCGCGTCACCCCCAGCCCCCTCATGGTAAGACCACGGCCGCTGTGCCGAAAGGAGTCACCCATGTTCTCACCCCCACCCGCGTCTTGCCGTTCCCACTTGACCTGGATCGACATCTTGAGCGTCAGTCTGCTGACCGCGCTCTTGACCGCTCACTTCTGCCGACCCCGCTCATTTCAACGGGCCAGCACACGCCTCACCGGCATGGGCGCCTCTGGTGCTCGCATGCACCCGCGACCGGACGCCCGCCGCTGACGCCCGAGCTGCGCAGGCGGCGATGGGGGGGGTTGACACCCGCGTCACCCCCAGCCCCCTCACTCTACAGACACGGCACCCCTGCCGATAAGGAGCACTGCTGATGAACCATACTGCCCGTTCCACCCATCACACGCACGGCTTCACGTTGATTGAATTATTAATCGTGATTGCCATTATTGCCGTGCTCGCCGCCATTCTCATCCCCACGTTCTCCGGCGCACAGAAAAAACCTCGGGATACCGCCGCCATTCAGTGCGCCCGCGCCATCCTCACCGAGGCCGGGCCTTATCGACTGCAAACAGGCAACTCTCCCACCAACGTGAGCCAGTTGGGCGAGGACGTCACGGAAGTCTGTGCCGCTCAGGGCGTGCAAGTGCGCCAGTACGCCGGAGGGACTCCGGGAGCGGCCACAGCGGGAGACGGCAGCATTACTGCGCTCGGGAACAGCGTGGCGTACTGGGTCTGGCATCCCGGAGGCACGGCCTCGTATTACACCAGCCCGCTCAATGGCATTAAGCTCAGCAAAAACCCGTACTAATGGCTGACCGTCCACTCACCGCTTTTTCTTATCCTCTAGGAGCCGTTATGACATCCCAGCGTTTTTCCAGACCAACCACCCAGACTCAAGGTTTCACCTTAATTGAATTACTTATAGTGATTGCGATTATTGCCGTGCTCGCGGCCATCCTCATCCCCACCTTCGCGGGCGCACAGAAAAAGCCCTTTGATGTGGCCGCCGCGCAATGTGGCCGGGCCATTGTTACCGCCCAAGTGGTGTTCAAAGCCGAAGGCAGCGGGTACGTGGCCCCGGTCGCGAGCATGGGCGAAGACGTGCGGGAAGCCTGCACGGCACAGAATGTCCAAGTAAGCCCGGACAGCTCCCCGGCCAATAATCCAGGAGCCGGCGTCGGGAACAACATCAATGCCGGCAGTGACAATTTTGCCTTTCAGGTGTTTCACCCCAGTGGCACCGGGTTCTTGATGTACAACAAGAATGATGGAACCAACGTCTCCGGCACGCGGCTGAATCGCGTCTTCAAGTGGTAAGCCACGCGCCACGAGCCTAAGCACGATCAAGGCATGTGTTGGAGAAGCCACCCGAAAGGGTGGTTTCTTCGTGGCGAGACGCACCACCCCAAGCGTTTCAGCAGCAAGAATACCGAGCTTGACACCACGGGGGAGACCGCAATTCAGCCACCTTCCGGGGTGCTTTGTGCTTATACTCCTCCCATGGACTAACTGAATCGCTGACCACTGCACAAGGGGATGACCTGCCCCACAACCGAAAACTCACCCGGCCAGGTGAGTTTCCAGTCAAACAAAGAAGTGTTGTGCCGAGGAGCCCTTAGATGCCTCCAAGGTACACCACCAGACGAGGTGTTGCAAGATGCTGAACGTATCCAATCTTCACCCGGAGATGACTCTCCGGGAACTCTCCGTCCTCCTGAACGATGACCTGAGAGGTCAAAAGTCCACGGCCTATGACCTCGCACTGGTCACGCTGACGCTGGCGAAGCTCGCCACCTTTGAACACTCGGTGCAGCACCTCGCCAGTTGCCCGAAGACGCTCAGGCGCATCTTTTCCCAAGGTGTCCGGATGTACACGGGGGATTCTTTAGAACAAGAAAAACAACACCATCTGGACAGTTCAGAACTGGCTGACCTACACCTGCTGGCAAAAGAAGCCAAGGTGGATGCCAAGCAAGTGCTCAGCTCCCTGCTCCGCTACGGCAATCCCTTGACACGAGTCAAGACAGTGCTGGAAGACATCCGAGCGCTGGTGGTGCATCAGTGCCGGATTACCAACCCGACTGGGCTGTTCGTGCGGTTGATGCGCACTGGGGAGAACGCCATGCTGCCTGCGAGAGTGACGGCGAAACGAGAACAGCACGCGCCTGAAGCCGTCCACCTCCCGCCGCCGCTGGGGAGTTGGGTGCAGTACAGCGGGGATTGGTTGCGGGTGGAAGAACATTTGGGGGCCAAGGTGAGGCTCTACGCGCCGGAAGGGTACCGCTTTCATGACCATGTGCCGGGGGCCGACACCGACGTGCCGCTCTCGGTCGCTGCGGGCCTGTTGATCCGTGACCGGGGTGAGCCTCTCGCTTCACTGCCGACGCCTGAACCTGCCCGGGTGACGCTGAAGACGCGCGGCTTTCTGGCGATGATGGCGACGTGCCTGGGGAAGGAGCTGGCTGGAGGGTGATGGCCGTCTTCGCCCTGGGCGAGGCTGGTCGAGAACAAGGAGTGCGTTGATGGGCCGGAGGGCTGGCGGGTGGGTCGAGGTGGTTTTGGCACTAATCCTGATTAGTGTGAAAATTCAACTCTACCCACGCACCAGCCCGTATGCCCGCACGGCGTCATCTCAACAGCGCCCCGCGACTCAGTGCTGAGTGCCCGCTGACTGACAGTCCTCCTCCGCCGCGGAGGGGCTTTGCTGGGCTTCCTCGAGGTTTCACTGCCGCCAAGCCTCATTTGCTGAGATAGCGCACCGCGTCTGCCAGGTTGTGTGGCCTTCACTTGCCGCGCAGCAGGTGGAGGGCAGGGGTGGCCTGAGGTTCAAGCCACCCCTGCCGCAACCGCAGACCACGTCTGGAACGCTTGTCTTTGATGCGCTCTTCGGATCAGGGCGGAAACGCTGGTGCGAGTGTACTGGTAAAAGTTCAGAGGTCCGGGCGTGTCGGCTCAACACTTCCTGAGCGCGTTTTCGTCGCTTGAATCCAAGTTGCGTGTTGCAGCGTGCCGTGGAGATGACCTGGGGGTGGTCGACGTGGATTCAGACGGGTGAGTTCCTGGATCGCCGCCCCGTCACTTCGCCGCCCATCGGTGTGGATGACCTCTGAGACATCAGAGTCTTCCCACCGCCGGGTCAGGAAGGTCTATGCAGCTCTCCGTCCCGATGTCTCTGAAGGAGAAGGTCGAGGACGAAGCCGTGGTCATCCATGGCTCTGCACCACCAACGCCGGACGCCATGGATGCTCGGACACCTGCATCAGAGGCCACCGGGAACCCCGCCCCTGTTCCCGGTGGCGTACATCTTCAGCGAAGAGGGAGGCGAACTTGATCCACCCTTCGCGCAGCGTCTCGTGACTGACCTGTTGGGCCGCGCCCGTGGCGCAAGTCCTGAATGTCCCGGTCACTGGGAGGAAAGCGGTGATCGAGCCAGACGGCGTGCTGGAGGATGATCATGGGGAAACGGTGGCGGGAGGGCTGGGCAGCGGTCACGCACAGTCAGCCTCCCCCGATCCGGTTAAGGCAACACCACCGTTTGAAGTGCAACTGAACTGAAGATAGGAGGAACCTCAGTGCGGAGAGTTGACCAGAGCGGGCCGAACAGCCTGCGTTGCCCAAGGCGCTATGGTAAGGGTATGACCTTTCGCTGGGGCATTCTTGGCGCGGCCCGCATCGCTCGGGCCTTCATTCCAGCCATTCGGGCCGCTGGAGGTGAGGTAACGATGCTCGGCGCACGGGAGCCACAGTCCGCCCGCGTGCAAACCTTTGCCAGTGACTGGGAGATCCCCACCACTGGCGGTTACCAAGACGTCATCGATGCCGATCTAGACGCGGTTTACATCGCGCTGCCCAACGCCCTGCACCTGCCCTGGAGTACCGCCAGCCTTCAGGCAGGGAAGCATGTGCTGACCGAGAAACCGCTGACCCTGAATGCCCAGGAGGCGCGCGAGCTGGCCGATGTGGCTGGGGCCAGCGGGCGGATCTTGCTGGAAGGCTTCGCCTATCGCTTCACGCCGCAGCACCGCGCCCTGCTGGACGCGGTTCGTGGCGGTGACCTCGGCGAGGTCCGGGCCTACCGCGGGGCCTTCGGCTTCACCGTGCGGAATGCCGGGGATATTCGCCTGCAACCTGGGCTGGGGGGCGGCGCGCTCTACGACATCGGCTGTTATCCAGTCAACGAGGCCCGGATGCTGCTGGGTGAACCCTTAAGCGTCACCGCCCAGGCGCGCTGGACGCCAGACGGTGTGGACGTATCGATGTCCGCCGTACTGGATTACAGCCATGTCGGCAGTGGGGCGCTGGCCAGTATCGATTGCGGCTTTGACTGGCTGTCCGGAGGCCGGATTGGCCGCTCGCAGGTGCTGGGGACGGGCGGAGTAATGGAACTGGATCGGGCGTTCTTCAGCGATGAGCCTGAGTTCATCCTGACCCGCGACGGTAAGAGGCAGACCATAGACCCCGGCAACGGCTACGCGCTGATGGCCGCCCATTTTCAGCGGGTGGTGCGGGGTGAGGAAACGGCACTGTATCCGCCTGAAGACGCGGTGCAGCAGGCCAGGGTGCTGGATGCTCTTTTGCAATCAGCGCGGGAGGGCCGACGGGTAGAATTGTAATGCAGGAGAAGGCGTGGCCGTCTGAGGAGTGGCGAGGCTAAAACGCGTATGTAAACGGCCTGAAGAGCTGCCAGACACAGTTCTCAGAAGATTATCTCAGGTCTTCGAGCGTGTTTTAGGGGGCGTTTTGCCCGCTGCCGATGTCGCTGTGTGCGGCCGTTGACGGCCGTGAGCTCTCATGCGCTCATGACCGCATGGACGCACTGCAACGTTTCAACCCAGGTGCGGGCCAGTTCCTGCCAGTGTTCACTCGGCCATTCCAGGCTAAGACGGAGAATCATGGGCAAGGGAAAGGGCTCAGCACACTGTGGATTGAGCCCTTCGGCTCGCAGGAGGCTTCTAAGTTCGTCGTCAAAATCTGCTGGCACCCGTTCCAGGAGAACGACAAGCCCAGGCACAACGTCCTCTGGGAACGCCACAGGTGTGCCATCCCGATCTTTGACCACCCAGAGGTTACCCTGAAGCCCGACAAAACATCCGCCCAACGTCAACAGTAGACCTCTTGCGAAAGTCGTGGGCTAAGCTGGCTGCGTGGAGCGAGACCGTCTGACACGCACGCTGAAGATGAACCGCAAGCAGTTTCGTCGACGTACTGGGGTGTACCCGGAAACCTTTGCCGAAATGGAAGAGGTGCTGACCCTCCGCGAAGGACGCAAGAAGAAATCTGGCCGCCCAGCCGCACTCAGCGTGGCCGAACAACTGCTCATGACGCTGGAATTCTGGCGTGAGTACCGTACTTTTGCACATTTGGGTGACGACTGGGGCGTGCATGAAACCACTGTGCACCGCACGGTGGAACGCGTGGAAGCGGCCTTGATTGCCAGTGCACAGTTCCAGATGCCCAGAAAACGCGTGTTTCAAGAAGCGCAGCTCGTCTATAGCATCGCCCGCGTCGATGCTTCTGAAGTGCCGTGTGAACGGCCCAAAAAAAGCAGCGCCGCTGGTACAGCGGCAAGAAAAAACGCCATACCCTGAAGTTCCAGGTGCTGATCTGCACCGTGACTCAGCGCATCTTGGGCACCGCCACGAGTGCTGGGGCGGTGCATGACCTGAAGCTATTCCGTCAGTCTGGCGTGCGGTTGCCCCACGATACGGCTCTGATCGGGGACGCGGGGTACCAAGGACTTTGGCGGAGCCATGGGCATGCCATTACCACGCACAAGGCGACGCAAGCGTCGCCCCTCTCTGCCGAACAGCGTCAAGAGAATCGGGTGCTGGCACACACCCGACAAGGCGTAGAGCACGTGATCCGCCGCATGAAGGTCTTTCGCGTGCTGAAGGAGGTGTATCGCCATCGGCGTCGTCGCTTCGCCCTCCGGGTTCAACTCATTGCCGCGCTCTGCAACCTCACTCGAGCTTGCCAGTCATGACTTTCGCAAGAGGTCTAGTTTACCGATATTTCCAACACCAAGAATTCCAATGTTCATTCTAGATCTCTCCTCGTACTTTGCCTTCCAGCGGTTGCCCAGCTTCTCCCTACCCAAGGATCTTCAGAATCCGCAGTTTGGTGTACCGTTTTCCTTTCACCGCCATTCCTGATTGAATCGGAATGAACCGACAAACAGGGATCAAGTCAAGGTCAGTCTCTTAGTGCCCGGCGTGAACACGTGCTGCATCGGCATCGGCTCCATCAGGCGAGGGGGCGCGGCGCATAAACGCTACCAGCAAGGTCAGCACCAGGGCCGTGCTTGTGGCCATCCCAAAGGCCGCTCGCACCCCTTCTGCGCGGGCCAGCGGCAACGCGACCCCTTCGGCCAGCGCACGCGTGATTTGCCCGGTCATCACCGTGATTAACAGCGCAGTCCCGGCTGCGCCGGCCACCTGCTGAAACGTGTTCATAATGGCGCTGCCGTGGGAGTACAGGCGAGCAGGAAGCGGACTGGTCGCGGCCGTGAACAGTGGGGTAAAGGTCAAGGCCAGCCCGACGCTCATCACAAGGTGCAGGGCCAACAGCACCGGTGTACCGGTCTCGGCCGTGATCCGGCTGAAGCTCCAGAGCGACAGGGTCAGGAGAATCGCCCCTGGAGTCGCCAGCACCGCCGGGCCGTGACGGTCGTACAGCCGCCCGATCGTTGGCGCAAGCACGCCCATCAAGACTCCGCCAGGCAGGACGAGGAACCCGGTCTGCAGGGTGCTCAGGCCGCGAACTTCTTGGAGGTACAGAGGCAGCAGGATGGCGCCGCCAAAGAAGACTATAGCCAGCAGCATGATCAGCACGACGCCCAACGTGAACATGGGGTAACGCAGTGCGCGAAGATCCAGCAGCGGCATGTCCTGGCGTTGGAGCACCTGCTGCCGCCAGACGAACAGGAGGAGACTCAGCACACTGAGAGCCAGCGAAATGCTGACCAACGGGTCACTGAGGCCCGCCGGTGATTCACCCAGGCGACTCAGCGCGTACACCAGACCGCCGAAGCCCACCGCTGACAGGGGCAACGACACCAGATCCAGAGACAGGCGCCGCGGCTCGCTGAAGTTCACGAGCGTCCGCGCGCCGTAGATCAGGGCGGCAATCGAGAACGGCAGGACGAACACGAACATGAAGCGCCAGGACATGGATTGGAGAATCAGTCCGCTGACGGTCGGCCCCAGGGCGGGGGCGACGGCGATGACGATACTGATGCTACCCATCACGGCGCCGCGCCGCTCAGCAGGAATCAAGGTCATGACCGTGGTGAACAAGAGCGGGATCATGATGGCTGTGCCAACCGCCTGCACCACCCGCGCCAACAGGAGCAGCCCAAAGGTAGGGGCGACGGCCGCCAGCAGCGTCCCGACAGTGAAGGTCCCCATGGCTACAAAAAACACGGCACGTGATGACAGCCGCTGCATCAGAAAGCCAGTGATGGGAATGACCACGGCCATGGTCAGCATGAACGCCGTAGTCAACCATTGCGCGACGCCCGCCGTGACCTGAAATTCGTCGATCAGGGTCGGCAGGGCCACGTTCATGATGGTTTCGTTCAGCACGACGACGAACGCAGCGATCAGGAGAACCAAGATGATGGCACGGTTGCGGGCGTCTTGGACTGCGGCTACAGGTGCAGAAAGGGGTTGGGTAATCATGAAAGAAGCCTCGGGAAAGAAGGGAGGTGTGGCGTCATACAGGGTCTCCAAGAAGTCAAATTAAAACGGATTTGGTCTCCGTTTGCTTTTTCAACAATAGGGAGATAGTCTCCCTATTGTCAAGCCACGCCCACTCACTTCGATAAGGAGGACTGATCTCTACGGAAGCCCCGCCCCCACGTAAACCCCGCACCGACGTCATCCGCAACCGCGCCACCATCCTGGATACAGCACAGCGTCATTTCCAAAGGCACGGCATCGGCACCTCACTGGACGCTATCGCCAAGGAAGCAGGAATCGGACCGGGGACGCTCTACCGTCATTTCCCGACCCGCGAGGCCCTGCTGGCGGCGGTTCTACAGCTCCACTCCCAGGAATTGGTCGCGCGTCGCGCAACCCTGATCCAGATTGCCGACTCGGATGAGGCCCTGCAGCACTGGTTGTGCGCCCTGGAGGACTACCTCAATGCCTTTAGCGGCCTGCCTGAACCCCTGATGGCGGCGGCCCGGGCAAGCGCACCGGACAGTCCATTGACTTACCCCTGCGATCAGTTGATTGCGATGACGGATGAGTTCCTCCAAGCGGCTCAACGGCAGGGCCATGTCCGCCCTGAGGTACAGTCGCGTGACCTGTTCCTGGCTACGACGGCCGTCGCCTGGATCCGAGGGGCAGGGTTTACGGATGACGCCAAGCGCCTCCGCCCCCTGATTCAGAGCGGGTATGACCGCCCAGACACCACCAAAAGTCCACCATGAACATTGGCATTCTCGGCGCTGGCCTCGCCTCATCGGCAAACGCTCGCAACGCCGCTTGAAGAATGTCTTGGAGCACGACCAGCACTCCCGGTTCACACGACGGAAACGCGCACAAGAAGGTCTGAGGTTGCACGCCGAGATTACCCGCCTCCACCCTCATGCCCGCACCAGCGTTTCCGCCACGACGTGCCGAAGCAATCAGCAACAAGCCTCCCAAACGTGGTCAACGGTCATCGCAGGGGTGGTCTGAAGTTCAGATCACCCCTGCCCTCGGCTTGCCGCGACCCCAGTGCAGGCCACACACCCGACTGAATGCCTTCCACTTTTAGGCTCCAGGCTTCGCTCACCGTAAAGTCCAACCGTTTCTTAGGAGAATGCCCTATGACTTTTGCTGTTCCCCTGTCCCTGCTTGACCTCACCCGAGTCCATAAAGATGAACCTGCCGCTGAAGGCATCGCCCGGAGTGTGCGGCTGGCCCGCACCGCCGACCGGCTCGGCTATCACCGCCTGTGGTTTGCCGAGCACCACAACGCGCCCACCATCGCGTCGGGGGCGACCTCTCTAATGATTCAGCACGTGGCCGCGCAGACCGAGCATCTGCGGGTGGGCGCGGGTGGCGTCATGCTGCCCAATCACTCGCCGCTGGTGATCGCGGAGCAATTCGGCATGCTGGAAACGCTCTATCCAGGCCGCATTGACCTGGGCCTGGGCCGCGCCCCCGGAACGGACGGGGCGACCATGCGTGCACTGCGGCGCGACGGACGCGAAGCAGACCATTTTCCCAACGACGTCCTCGAGCTGCACGGTTACCTCAGTGGGGATTCGCGCATCTCTGGCGTGAACGCCTACCCGGGTGCGGGAACCCATGTGCCGCTGTACATCCTTGGATCATCACTGTTCGGTGCACAATTGGCCGCCCAGTTCGGCCTGCCCTATGCTTTCGCTTCTCACTTTGCTCCCGCAGCGCTGAATGAAGCGGCCCGGATGTACCGGGAGACCTTCGACGCCCGCGGCCCACTCGCAGGCCCGGATGCGAAACCGCACTTGATAGCGGCTGTCAACGTGATTGCTGCGGACGACACCAGTACGGCCCGTGACCAGCGGAGGCGGGCTGAAGATGGCTGGCTCCAGACTTTTCTGGGCCGTGGACAAGCACTGAGTCCAGAGGACCTCATGGCGGTGCGAGGGCACCCCCAGGCGCAGCAGATTCTGGGAATGCTTGACCGCACCATTGTCGGCACGCAGTCAGACGTGGTGAGTGGCCTTAAAGCGTTGGTTAGGGAAGTGCAGGCCGATGAGCTGATCTTGGTCAACCTGGCCGTTGCCGAAGAACACCAGCACCGCACGCTGGAACTGCTGGCCCCTGGAGCAGCTTCCTGAGAAGAGGTGGAGACGAAATCTCTTCTTCCGCTTCAATACTCCGCCTCCCCTTCCCCATCATTCCGGAGCAGGTCATACTCGGACGTCAGGATCAGGGCTGGCGACAGGTGAGACACATCGGTGGCCAGCAGCGGCAATGCATACAGGGAATTCGCGTCCTCCGGCGTGTGAAGCTACACGACGCCGGAGGCAGAGTTCGACGTCAGGCCACAGCCCGGGGCGCACTGGGCATGGGATGGGCGGACGAGTTCGAGCGCAACAGCAACCGTTCCGCCGCCGACGTGTTCCCTGAACGCGCGTTTCTGGGGTTACGACACAGATCAATCCTGACCGTACGCTGAGCATGCAAAAGGGAAGGGATTCTGCTGGCGAATTCAGGCGGCACGCAATTGAGCGAAGCGCGAGCGCCTGGTTCTGACGGGCCGATCCCCGTCCAGCCAGGCACAGAGCCGAACTCCATTGGTGGCTAGGGCAATCAACACATGCTGGAGAGACGTTTTTTGCACTCCCCGATAGCGACACCTTCTCAGTCCGAAGGCTCGAACCCCCTGTGAAAGGGTGCCCTCAATGCCCGCGCGCCGCTGGTAGCGGCGCCGCGCTTGTGCATCAACCATGGCGTCTCGCGCTGCATGCAGCGCTTCCTGCTGGGCTTGGGGCTGAAACGTCAACGATTCGGGTCGACTGGCGTCAGGACAAACGTCTTCCCTGACACGTTGAAGCCGCGCGTCAGGCGTTGTCCGATGAGGTCGCGGGCCAGGGAGGACGCAACGGTCACAACGAACGTCTTGGCCGCGTTGTTGACACGGACGGTTCCGTAAAAGGCTTCGTAGCCATTCACCGTGTAGGCGGTGTCCGGGGCCGCACGGTTGGGGTTCATGGCCTGCACCGGCATGGTGCCGGAAGAGGTGAAGACGATCTGGCCGGAGTAGGGGATGGGCTAAAGATTTCCTGGGGTGCCGACTTCCAACGATGTCATGCGCCAGACCCCGACGAGAGAGCCCAGGCCGCGCTGAGCCGTGCTGCTTTGAGCTGGGGTACTGGGAATCGTGCTGGATTGAGCGAAGGTGGGCGCGGGGGCCAGGAGCGCAAGCGCAAGTGCGAGCGGGGCAAACTTGAGTTTCGTGGTCATGTCGTCAATTCCTCCTTGGGAACGGTGATGCCGAGCTTGAGCGCTGGCAGGCTTTCTGGAGTGCCAACGGTCTGGTACGCCTTGTCGGTGACAGAGTTCAGCGCCTCGGCGGCTGAACCGTCGAGCACTTTTCAAAGGACGATATGAGGCGTAGTTGGCAGGGACTGTGCATCGGGCGGGAAGAGCTGTCTGCTCATACACGGCTCGTGCCGATTCTCCGCTCATGTGTCCTGACCTCGAACACGTGAGGGAAGTTTACAAAGCCGGATCGGAAGATGCTTGCCTAAAATCCTGGAGTTCTGACCTAAAGCTCTCGATTCCTGGTAAAGAGTGACGTGGTGCTCAACAGCTGGCCGGTCGACGCACCCCAGCAACCGGCACCGTCTGGACTCACCTCACGGGATCTGTTCGTCCACCTCGCCGGTGGTGAGGTCGCCGTCCTGGATGACGTCAGGTGGCGAGTCGGTGAAGGTGCCGCCCTGTTCGGCGGCGACCTCCGACGTCACCGCGGTTCTCATCACGGTAGGTCTGGCCGTTCAGGCCGGTGACGGCCGCGGTGTAGTCGCTCAGCGGGGAGGGATCGAAGGTGACCCAGCTGCCGCTCACAGTGAAGTCCAGCAGCTTTCCCAGACGACCGGCATGTACACTGGGAGATTTGGGGGCGTTCTCGATCCCGTTCAGGCGTCATCTCAGGCACACCACCTACCCCTATGACTGTCCTCGCGGTTCAGAAAAAGGAGACCGGGCTTCCTGGTAGGGGCTTCACGGCTGCACGGGCTGTGCAGATGGACGCGGGATCAACAGCCAAAACCATCATGTTGACGTCAGGAGCGCCCAACACCTGCACCCCTTTCAGGTGATGTACCAGGTCGCTCCGCTCGGCTATCTGCACGCGAAACTGGGTGTCGGTAAGCCCACGCACCTACCACTCCGCCCACACCTCGGCAACCTCAAGGTCAGCTCCGCTCAGCCCCGTAACTTTGCTTGAGAACCACTCATCGGGAAGCCAGCGTTAAGTGCGGCATCCAAGGCTCGAAGTCCAGTTCTCAAGGAAACCTGCGCGCAGAGGATAGAAGGCCGCCATGACGTCATCATGGCGGCCTTCCCCGTTCAGTGATCCATCTGTCTCTAAACCTGGCGGGGGCCCGTGAATTTCAGGGTGGCGTCATTGAGGGGAGAGAGCTGCATGGTGTATTTGTCCAGCAGGTAGTTCTGATAGACCTGCCAGGGCCTCTTTGACCCCTGCTTGGGAAGAGCGTGTGCACTCCGGGTGACATACCCGGAACTGAAATTCAGCATAGGCTGCTCTTCCACAGATGGATCCGCCTGCGGCACAACACTTGTGAGACCGTGCCCGTCCATGTGATTGAGCAGGCGGCACACGTAATCTGCGGTGAGTTCTGCTTTCAGAGTCCACGATGAGTTGGTGTAACCGAAGGCATACGCAAAATTTGGGACGCCGCTGAGCATCATTCCTTTGTAGACCAGGGTTCGGGGGACATCGATGGGTCGTTCGTCCACGGTGAACAGAATGTTTCCCAGTACGTTCAGCTTGAGCCCAGTCGCCGTGACGACGAGGTCAGCGTCCAGAGCCTTGCCCGAGGACAATTCGATGCCGACCGAGGTAAAGCGCTTGATCGTGTCGGTCACGATCGACGCCCTGCCGTCCCGAATCGCCACGAACAGGTCACCATCAGGAACGGCGCACACCCGCTGATCCCAAGGGTTGTAGGTAGGCGTGAACATGGCCGCGTCAAAGTGATGCCCAAGGTATTCCTGTGCGGATTGGTGCAGGCGCTGCCGGAACCTTTTGGGGTACCGCCTCGCCACCTGGTAGTACAGCAGGCTGAGGAGAATATTCTTCCAGCGCACCAGCCCGTGCGACGTTTGTGCTGGGAGCCACCGCTGAAGCTTGAGTGCGGTCTGGTCTACCAGTGGTCGGACGGCCACGTCGGACGGCGAGCGTTGCAGCATGGTGACGTGCGCGGCCCGCTCCGCGAGTGCCGGAACGAGCGTCACCGCCGTGGCCCCGCTGCCGATCACCACCACCCGTTTGCCCGCGTAATCCAGATCTTCTGGCCAGAACTGAGGGTGGACAATCTGCCCCTGAAACGCGGTCTCGTTCGAAAATTCGGGGCGGTGCCCCTCGTCATAGCTGTAATAGCCACTGCAT
Source organism: Deinococcus sp. QL22 (assembly GCF_023370075.1). NCBI lineage: Bacteria > Thermotogati > Deinococcota > Deinococci > Deinococcales > Deinococcaceae > Deinococcus > Deinococcus sp. QL22. The sequence continues at coordinate 315,264 of NZ_CP097150.1, read as the reverse complement.
AGGAACAGGAACTTCGCCTGGCGGGTCACCCGCTGGAGGTGACCCTGGGCGTCCCGGTGCTCGGCGGTGACCGTCCAGAGCTGCTCCGAGGACGACCACGCGGCGCCCTTCACTCGGTGTCCGAAACGGATACGCGGCGTGATGCCGGCCTCGTCGGCCGCCTCCTGAATGTAATCCCGAATGTCCGGGCCGTCCGCGATGGACTTGTGTCCGGTCCAGGGCTTGAAGCTGTAACCCAGGGTGTACACGTCGGAATCCGAGCGAATCCCAGGGTACCGGAACAGATCCCACGTGCCCCCGATGGCGTCTCTGGCCTCCAACAGTTCGAATTGTTTATCTGGCGCTTTGGCCAGCAGGTGCCGCGCCGCGCCAATGCCGGATAGGCCTGCCCCGATAATCAGTACGTCGAGTGGACAGGGGCCGTCTGACGGCGCATGTGGGAACGAGACCTGTCCTGGTCGACGTCGTGTGGCTCGGAGCCACATGCTGCCTACAGCAAGGGCGCCCAGCGCTGCACCTAACGCGGTCAACTGCCGCCCTTTACCCACGGCCCGGTCCTGTTCGGCGCGAGGACAGCACCCGGCTCAGCACCGGCCAGTACATGCCGGGCAGGGCGCGCACGAGCAGGTCAACCACTTTGGCGTCGGTGCCCACCACCACCCGGGGAGACCGGCATTCAAGCCCCCGCAGGATCAGCTGCGCCGCGTTCGCTGGTTCAAGGCGCAACAGGCGGTTCATGGCCTGACGCTGAGCTTCGGCTTCCTGAGCGCTCGCTGTGACGCCTCTGCCCACCCGAGCGCTGTTGGCGATCTCGGTGCGGACACCTCCTGGATGCACGACCGTGACGCCAATGTGGTGCGGCGCCAGTTCGTGGCGGAGAACCTCTGAGAAGCCGCGCACAGCGAACTTGCTGGCGCTGTAGGCAATCTGTCCAGGAGGAGCGGCAATGCCGTACAGGCTGGAGACATTCACGATGTGCGGATACAGCTCCGCCTTCAGTGCGGGCAGGAACGCTTTGCACATCGCGACGACCGCGCGGAAATTAATGGCCTGCACCCATTCGAAGTCTTCCAAGCTGATTTCCTCGAACGTGCCGCCCAGAGCTACACCCGCGTTATTGATCAGAAGGGTCACGCGCCGGTGTTCGCGCAGCACGGCGTCAGCGAGTTCTGGGATTTTCGCTGTCTCGCTCAGATCGAATACATGGGTGGTGACCCGAAGCGCTGGATATTGGCGCTGTAACATGGCGGTGACGCTGTCCAGTCCCGCCTGATTCTGGTCGATGAGGGCCAGGTGACTGCCACGTGCGGCAAGGTCAATCGCGAGCGCCTTGCCGATCCCGCTGGCCGCTCCAGTCAAAACGGCGGTGCCGCCTGCAAAGGTGTAAGGAATCATAGGTGTTCTCCCAGAAAGTTGAGGATAAGAGCATTGAAGGCTGACGCCTGCTCAATTTGTGGCAGGTGGCCGGTTGAGGCAAAGAGATGGGTGCGGGCATGGGGATACAGCGTCTGGGCGGCGCGCAGGTGATGGGCCGGCAGCACCCGGTCGTGCTCACCCCAGACGATCAGGGTGGGGATCTGTTGTTTGGCCAGCTGACGGGTGAGGGTGTCACGCCAGGTCTGATGGACGCCTCGCCAGCTGCCCAGGTACCGCGCCACGCGCAGGTAAGAGAGGGCGCGGCCAGGTTGCCCGGCGAGGAACTGGGCGTGCGCGCGGCGTTCGGCAGTCGCGAACTGTGGATCGTGAAAGAGGCTCTTGACCACCCGGGCGCTGTTCCGGGGATTCGGGGCCATCATTCGCTCGCCCAGGCGCGGCACAGCCAGCAGGCGGAGGGCAACCGCGACCTCCTGTCCAAAACCAGCACTGTTGGCCAGCACGAGGTTCTTCGTCTGTTCTGGATACATGACGGCGAATTGCTGCGCGACCGCGCCGCCCAGGGAGTTCCCAATCAGGGTCACCGGGCGCGTCTCACCGGCCGCACTGAGGTAGTGCTGGACGAACCGGGCCAGTCCTGGCAGGGTGTAGGGCACATCCGGCTTGTCAGTCAGGCCGAAGCCAATCAGGTCGGGGACGTACACCTGGTACCGCTCAGCCAGTGCAGGAATCGTGTCGAACCAGTCTTCAAGACTGCGCCCGATGCCGTGCAACAGCACGACAGGGTCACCGTTGCCCCGCTTGATATGGCGGGTTCGGACAGATTGCACCTGCAGAAAATCAGGTTGAAGCACGGCGTCTCCTTTAAGCTAGAGTGTCAGTATGCGAATAAAAACTCATCTTGACAACTCGCGTTCTATACGGTGAAAAATAGTGTTGCTAACACGAGAAACGTCGTAAAAAGTGACGAAGAACTCGCGTTATTAGCGCGGAAGCGGCCGCAGCAGGCCCGCAGCCGCCAGATGGTGGAGCGGCTGTTGTTGGCCGCCGCTCGGGTCTTCCTGGAAGAAGGCTTTGAGGCCGCCACGACCAACCGGATTGCTGAGACCGCAGGCGTCTCGGTGGGATCGCTGTACCAGTTTTTCCCTAACAAGACAGCGCTGCTGTCCGAGCTGCAAATCATCTGGACGCAGCGACTCGGCGCTGAACTCGATGTGGCACTGGCCTATCCACACCGCCCGGTGGTTGAACTTATTGATGAGGTTCTGGGCGTTCATGCCAGATTGCAGCGGGAATCCGGCGGGTTGCTGGGCTTCCTGCTGACCAACAGCCCAACCGGAGACCCCAGCCTCACGGTTCGTAGGGCCATACAGGAACGGCTGGAACATATGGCCCTGATGCGGCGCCCAGAAAGCCTTCCGGAGCACAACCGGTTGCTGGCCCGGATGACCATTCACATTTCCGATGCGCTCTATACCCTCGCGCCAGACGCCGCTTCTGATCCGCACGTTCGCCAGCAAGTGCGGATGGCGCTGCTCGGTTACCTGAAGACCACGTTGGAGGACATCCCTCAGGAAGGATCATCACCACGTTGAGATTGAAGCAGTCGTTCTGGCAGACCTGAACATCCTGCTTGCCTTGCTCGCAGGCGGCAAGTCGATCTGTGGCTCGAGCAGCCGTGCGGATGCAGGCAGCCGTTTTCTGCTCGGCTGTCGTCCAGCTGGCCCTAGGGGCAGTTAGGGCTGCTGTTTGACCTGCAGCGCCACCGCGTCTGCTCGGCGGTACAAGCCACAGAGGTGTTCACGGTCGCCGGTCCGGAGCTTAAAGAGGGCGGCCACGGGTTGACCGTCCGCAGGTTGAAGCCCTTTCAGTCTCAGGGCTTCAATAGTGACGAGGTCTAAAGGGTGGGTCTGGTGGTAAGTAAGGATGTTGTCTTTGGGCATGCAGACGCTCTCCCGCCGGCTCCAGCGCGGGCTCAGGCGGGCATACCGTCTCTCTTAGTTGATAGGGGGCAGGACGAAGGCTGGAGAGAGTGCGGGCTGATCACGCTGAAGCACCTGGTGTTCGGCCAGCCGCGGCCGAAACCATCCTGGTCTCAAACAGCAGCTTGAGCCTCCGCTGTCAACCGCTAAAGGCTTCCCTTTTGCACAACTAGATTAGATTCTTCATTTACGTGACGAAAAAAGAACCTTCGCTAAGTTCAATCTCAGCAGGAGAGCGGCCCCTCACCAATTCATCAGTCAAGCTCTTGCCGCTGAGGGACACTTTTTTATCCTTTCGGTTCAGCCTTCAGCGTTGGTGCTTCAATGCTTCAATGTGCTGATGCTTGGCTTGGGTGGTCTCCACTGCCTGGATGCTGCGGCCCTGAGGTCGCAGCGCTTCCATGGCTTCTTGGAGGGTGCGGTATACCCCCGAAGCAGGCATCGCCAAGATTGCGGCTCCCTCTGCAGCGCCCGGCTCCTGCAGAGACCGCTGAATATCTGAGCCCAGTCCTCCGGCGACGAGGCCCAGCCACAGGTCACTGCGGGCACCTCCGCCAGTGGCCAGGAACGACGTCACGTTCACCAGGGGTCTCATGACTTCAAACGTATCCGAGAGGGCCATGACCGTGCCCTCCAGCAGCGCCCGGGTCAGGTGCCCCCGACCATGCGCCAGTGACAGGCCCGTCCAACTGGCCCGCAGGTTCGGATCCATCCACGGGCTACGCTCCCCAGCCAAGTAAGGTAGGAAGGTTACGCCGTCCGCGCCGTCGGGGACGCTGACAGCCTCCGTCAGCAGCGTGTCGAAGCTGGTATCGGGCGCGAGTTTGTCGCGCAGCCACTGGAGCGCCCCCGCGCAGGCGAGCGTCACCCCGAGCAGGTTGTACCCGCCGTCCGCATGAGCGAACAGGTGGACTCGTCCCTCAGGATCCGGGGTCGGCAGGGTCAGGGGAGCAAACAGCACGCCACTCGTGCCCAGACTGACGCTGCCCAGCTCAGGACGCGCTGCGGTCAGGCCGAGAGCAATGCCTGCAGCGGCGTTGTCTCCTCCACCTGCGATCACCGGCAACCCCTCCGGCAAACCCGTGTGCTGCGCGGCCCAGGCGGTGAGGTGTCCCACGGTGTCCCAAGAGCGCACCACGTCCGGAAACAGATGAGAAGGCAGGTTCAAGGCCCCCAAGACCTCCTCATCCCAGCTGTGAGAACTGAGATTCAGGGCGCCAACACCTGAAGCGTCGGAAGGTTCGGTGTGCATTTGCCCCGTCAAGACGTAGCCCAAGTAGTCCTTGGGCAACAGCACCTGCCGTGTCCGGGCGAACACTTCCGGCTCTGTCTGCCGCAGCCACAGCAGCTTGGGCAATTGAAACCCGGTCACCGCGCGGTTGCCCGTGCGGGCAATCAGGTCGGCACGGGGGATGGCGCGTTCGATCTCGGCCACTGCCGCTGCTGTGCGCTGGTCGTTCCAGAGGGGCGCGGGCCGAAGGGGGTCGCCATGCTGGTCTAAGAAAACCGCGCCGTGCATTTGCCCACTTAAGCCCAGCGCCAGGGGCACGTGACCTGCAGCCAGCAGCACCTCGGCCACCTCACGCAACGCCTCTACGCTGGCGGCGACCCAGTCCTCTGGCCGCTGTTCCGTCCAGCCGGGCTGGGGAGTCAGCAGCGGGTAGGCTCTGGAAGCCTGCACCACCGTGCGGCCGTCCGCACCAAGCGCCACCACCTTGACGCCACTGGTGCCGAGGTCAAGGCCGAGCGTCACCTCAGCCACGGCTTACCGGACGCCCAGCAGCAGGTCGATGGTGAGCTGGTCGAGCTGCTCTAAGCCCATCCCACGTGCTCCAAGGGCGGCCCGGTCAAAGGTCTGGGCCTTGAGCGCCTGCGCTTTCTCGAGGCTGAAGCCCCGGCTCAACTCTTCGAGTCCACCGTCGTTCACCCGGTAGGTGCTCAGAGCCGCCTGAATTTCACTGTCTTCATTGAACTGCCGGGCTTTCTCTTTCAGGATCAGGTAAGTGCGCATGCAGCCGCGGGCAAAGGCCCAGACACCTGCTTCGTCTTCAGTGCGCAGCGCGTGGGCGTCAAACTGCTTGGGGCCAGCGTATCCCGAGTCTTCCAGCAACTTGACCAGCATAAACGCGGTCTTGATGTTCTCCGCCCCAAAACGCAGATCTTGATCAAAGCGGCCCATTTTCTGGTCGTTCAGGTCGATATGAAACAGCTTGCCCGCGTCCAGGATCTGGGCTACCGCATGCGCGAAGTTCAGACCCGCCATGGTGTCGTGCGCGAATTCTGGATTGACGCCGAACAGTTCCGGCTGGTCGAGGGTCGGGATGAAGCCGAGCATGCTGCCAGCAGTAGGGAAAAAGATATCGCCGCGAGGTTCGTTCGGCTTGGGTTCAAGCGCAAAACGGTAACCGTACCCCTGCGCCTGGCTGTACTGGGCCAGGAAGTTCAGGCTGTCGCGGAACCACGCCAGGCTGTCGAGCAGTTTGCCACTGGCATCGACCTCAGTCCCTTCTCGGCCGCCCCAGAAGACGTAAGTGGTGGCGCCGAGTTCATGCCCGAGATCCATGCTGAGCATGGTTTTTTGCAGCGCGTAGGCCCGAACCCGCGCGTCGGCAGAAGTAAACGCGCCGTCTTTGAAAGCCGGATCGGAGAACAGGTTGGTGGTGGCCATCGGGACCACCAACCCGTGATCCGACAGAGCGGTCTGAAAGTCACGCACCAACTGATCCCGTTCCTGAGCACTGGCATCGATGGGCACCAGGTCGTTGTCGTGCAAGTTGATGCCGTAGGCGCCGAGTTCGGCGAGTTTCTGCGTGATGTAGGGGGCGCTCAGCGGTGTGCGGGTCGCCTCACCAAACGGATCGCGGCCCACGTTACCGACTGTCCAGAGGCCGAAGGTGAACTTATCTGCGGGGGTGGGAATGTACTGGGTCATGGTGAACTCTCCTGAACAGAGGACGGAGTGCGGAGGTGGGTCTTTAGTTGGAAGCCGCCTGACCACGCGGCAGCTTGCCCGCGATGATCATTTCCAGCACCTCGTCTTGGGTGATGTCTGAGGTGGGGGAACTGCCCACCACCCGGCCATTTTTCATGACGGTCACCCGGTCGGCCAGATCGAAGACGTCGTGCATGTCGTGGCTGATCAAGAAGATGCCGACGCCTTCTTGCTTGAGCGACCTGATGAGTTCGTTGACCTGGGCCGTTTCCTGCGGGCCGAGCGCCGCCGTCGGCTCGTCCATAATCAACACGCGGGCTTTGAAATAGATGGCGCGGCTGATGGCGATGCACTGCCGCTGGCCGCCGGACAGGTTGAACACCGGCTTTTTAAGGTCGGGCAGATTCACTTTGAGCCGGTCCAGCACCTTGCGGGCTTCCAGTTCCATGGTGTCTTCGTCCAGCACGCCGCCCCGCAGCAGTTCCCGGCCCAAAAAGATATTGGCGGCCACGTCAAGGTTGTCGGCCAGTGCGAGGTTTTGGTAAATGGTTTCGATGCCCAGCAGCTGGGCGGCGCGCGGGCTGCTCAGCTGCACCTCCTGCCCGTTCATCAGCACCTGGCCGGTGTCGGGGGTATACGCGCCGGAGAGCATTTTGATCAGGGTGGATTTGCCCGCGCCGTTGTGCCCGAGCAGGGCCAGCACCTCTCCGGGCATCAGCTGAACCGCGACGTCTTCGAGGGCGTGGATGCCGCCGAAACTCTTGGAAATTCCACGGGTTTCGATCAGAGGCGTGGAGAGATTGCCGTTTCCAGCGCTGTCCTGCTGTCTGGTCAGTGTCATTTGACCCTCCGCTTCTGAACCACCACGTCCAACGTGACGGCCAACATCAGCACCAGGCCCTGAACGACGTTTTGCCATGCACTGGGCAAATCGAGCAGCAACATGCCGTTGATCAGGCTGGCCATCAGGACGGCGCCCAAAAACGCGCCCGGAATGCTGCCACTGCCGCCGGACAGCGACGCGCCGCCGATGACTGCCGCCGCGATGACGCTCAGTTCGGCCAGAGTGCCGGTCGAGTTGGTGCCCGCATTCAGCCGCGCAGTCTGAATGGCTCCGGCCAGTGCGGCGAGCAAGCCCATCAGACTGAACACCATGATGGTGAGGCGAGTGGTGTTGATACCGGCCAGCCGCGCGGCCTCTGGATTGCCGCCGTAGGCGAAGACGTAGCGGCCAAAGCGCGTGGCCCGCACCACCCACATCATGACGGCCGTGACCGCCAGCATCACAAGCACTGGAACCGGGATGCCGCGTGGCAGGCCGCTGCGGGGATCGGCGTAGCCGTTCATGACCAGCACGAACCCCAGCACCAGCAGCAGCATCGCGCCCGTCAACAGGGCCTGCACCAACACGGAGCGATTGGGCAGGCCGCGCCGCGCCCGCTGCTGAAAGGTGCGGAGGTCTGAGGCGAAGATCACAGCCATCAGTCCCAAGCCGACGATCCAGCTCCAGGGGCCGCCAATCGACCCGTTCAGGCCGCCACCGAGAATTTGAAAGCTGTCACTCAGGGGCGCGACGGTTTGGCCGCTGGTCAGGAGCCAAGCTCCGCCGCGAAAAATCAGCAGGCCGCCGAGCGTCACGATAAAAGAAGGCACCCCGAGCTTGGCGATCCAAGTGCCCTGAATGGCCCCCACCAACGCGCCCAATGCCAGCCCCAACAGCAAGGTCAGGACAGCGCCCCACCACGTGTCCTCCGGAAAAATTCGGGAGTTGATGACCGCCATCGCCATGCCGGTAAAGCCCAGAATGGAGCCGATGGAGAGGTCGATGTTGCGCATCACGATAATCAGCACCATGCCGCTGACCATCACGCCGACCGAAGCGGTTTGAACCGAGAGGTTCCAGAGATTGCGCGACGTCAGGAAGATGCCGTTGGTGAGGAGGTGAAAAACAATCCAAATTGCCGCGATAGCCAAGACCATGAAGATCAGGCGGCTGTCGAGGCCCAACCGGGCCATCACGGGAACCCGCGGAATGACGGTGGTGTTGACTCGTTGCATGCGCTCTCCAGTGCTCAAAATCGAGTTCGGGTCAGGACAACCGGGGAATAGGACCTCTCCCCCATTCCCCGGAGCGTCATCCAGAGAGCTTATTTACAGGCTGCGGGGGCCAGCGCACCGCTGACGCCAGCACAGATTTCCGCTTTGGTGGCCCATTTGGCGGTAATCAGGGTACCCAGGTTGGCCTTGGTAATGACCACGGGTTTGAGCAGGAGGCTGCTGACCTTGACCTTCCGGGGGCCGCCACTAAACACTGAGCTGCCTGATACGGCAGCAACTTTGGTACCTCTGGCCAGCTGCACGGCGATCTTGGCCGCCTCGGTGCCCAGCGTGCGCGAATCTTTCCAGACTGTACCCGTTTGCAAGCCCTTGGCGATCCGGTTGAGGGCCGCCTTGTCGGCATCCTGACCCGAAACCGGCACCTTACCCGCCATGCCGACACCGGCCAGCGCTGCGACCGCGCCGCCTGCCGTGCCGTCGTTCGAGGCCACCACCGCGTCAATTTTGTTCTGGTTGGCGGTCAGGAACTGCTCCATGTTGCGCTGGGCAATTTCAGGTTGCCAGCCCTCGGTAAACTGGTTGCCCACGTTCTTGATGGCCCCCGATTTGATGGCGTTGGCCAGCACTTCCAGTTGTCCGGCGTACAGCAGCGCGGCATTGGGGTCAGTGGGGCTCCCTTTGACGAACACATAGTTGCCGCGCGGCTTGGCACTCAAGATCATGCGGGCCTGCAAGCGTCCCACTTCCTTGTTGTCAAATGAGATGTAAAAAGCCCAAGGATCTTCGATGAGGCGGTCGTAAGAGACAACGGGGATGCCCTCTGCTTTGGCCTTGGAAATGGCGGGCAGCACGGCAGAACTGTCTTGCGCCAGCACGATCAACACGGTCGCGCCGCGCGTCACCAAGCTTTCAATATCCGAGAGTTGCTTCTCGTTGGAGCTCTGGGCATCGGCGCTGATGTACGTCGCGCCTAACTTGGCGAGCTGCGCTTTGATGGCCGCCTCATCGGTCTTCCAGCGTTCTTCTTGAAAGTTAGACCAGCTGACGCCGACCACGACACGTTGAGCCAGTGCGGGCGAAGCGGTCAGCAGGGCGAAGCCGAGGACGGCGGTCATGAGCTTGCCAGATCGGTTCATAGCACTCCTTAAACGGCGGGATCAGGCCCGCTGCGGGATAGGTCTTCGCCAGCCCTAGTCCATTCAGACACCGAAAGAGGGTCAGCAGGGCTGTCTGTATCGCCCATCTACTAGGCGCTCCAGTCGTGACGAAATCGATTTCGGTAGATAAAGTATACAGAGTCCAGTGGAGAGTGCAAGGGGTCACACTTCATTGCGTAAGTGCATAGGCCGGATAGATCCCTGTTCGCTGGGAAGATGTCTGTTAACCGAGACTCGCGGCAGCACACAAATTGAAAAGGCACTGGGTTTTAGTACTACAGTTGCAGTTAGCGGGAGGAGAGCCAGCGTTGTTGACGTTGGCGATGACACCGTTGGGCTCGTGCCTGGTGGCGTCGTCGCCACCCCGACCACTCCCAGATCCGCAGGTTGAGCTGGTGCTGCGGGAGAACCAAGCGCAACAGACGGCGCACCTCAGGAACCGTCAATGGAATCAACTCCGGGTCGTTGACTGACCCCCCTTTTTTTCGTGGGCGGTGACCACGGTCAGGAAAGCGTGGGCCAACAGGGCTAGCGTGATATGTCGGTACCAGCCCACCCACGAGCGCACTTCATAGTGATCCAACCCCACCTCACCCTTGGCCATCTCAAAGGCCACTTCTATCGCCCACCGTGATCCAGCGGCCTGCACGACCTCTGGCAAGGTCGTGCTTGAGGGTGCGAAGGCCAGGTAATACGCGAGGTCTGTGGGGTCTTTGAGCGAGCGACGAACCAGCACCCAACGCTCGAATCCAGCTGGCAGGATCGGCCCGAGTCCCGCCGACACGGCGGGACCCATCAATTCGGTGACACTGACCCAAGCCCACTCAAAGAGGCGGTCTCCCTTGCTCCCGGAACCGGCACTCCAGGTCTGCCACTGATCCGGCTCAAACTGCTGGGCGACGTCAGCCACCTGGGTTTGCTTGGGACCAGACTGGTCCCAAGTCCACACATGACAATTTGACGCCACCGCCAAGACATATGGTTGCTGACGCTGTTCGAGGAAGCTACGGACGTTGGAAGCCGAATACACCGCGTCGCCAGTGACCCAGGCGGCGTGTACGCCGCCTGTAAAAGCCCGCTCAAGCATGGCGAGCGCGAGTTGTGGCTTGGTCGCGGCCCCAACAGTCTCAGGAATCTGAGCCGCTGCACACCGGGCAGGATCATCCACCCAGCTTTTGGGCAAAAAGAGCTCGCGGTCGATCAGGGCAGTGCCATGAGGCGTGGCGTAGGCGAGGAAGACCCCAATTTGACAGTTTTCAACTCGCCCCGCAGTGCCGCTGTACTGCCGTTGGACACCAGCGGATTGCGTGCCCTTCTTGAAAGCCGGTTTCATCGAGGATCAGCACCGCTTCGGGGGTCTGAAGGTGTTCGAGGACGTACTCGCGGAGGTCGTCACGAACGACCTCCGCATCCCACTGCGCCGTGGACAACAAGCGTTGCACGCCGAAGGGCGTGCGCTCACCGATCTGCTCGGCGATCTGCCAGCCGTTCTTGCGCTCAACAGGGCTGAGGAGAGCCTGCAAGTATGCGAAGGCCCGCTGACGTTGTTCACTGCGGGTAAAACGGGACGCAATCCGTTGGTGGAGCACCTTCAAGTCAGCCGACCAGTGATGGGGTTGAGACAGAGGGGAAGAGCTCGACATGCCTCATGCTAACGCTCTTAACTGCAACTGTAGTACTAACGGGGCGTGGCAAGGTCAATCCCAGTGACGCCGGTGCCAGTTTTCGTCCAGCGTAGGCCGTTGCGCCCTCAACGTCGCTCTTTCGAGGATGCATTTCTCGCCGATTCCAGACGAGATTTAGGAGCCGTACCGCCGGGTACTGTGGCGCACAGTGAGGTGGGTGGGCAACAGGAGTTGGCACGCAGGGTCGCCGGCCAATTGGCCCAGCAGGGCCGCCACGCCTTCGGCCGCCATCTCGGCAGCAGGGTGATACACGGTGGTCAGGCCGCCTGCGATGTACTCGGCACCCAGGATGTCGTCGAACCCCACCAAAGAGACGTCGCCAGGCACGCTGAGGCCCGCTGCATGAAGGGCGTGAAATACCGCTGCTGCACCCAAATCCGTTTCGGCAAAGACCGCGCTGATGTCGCCGCGCCGCACTGCCTCGACCAACTGAGTTCCGTCGTGCAGAGCGGGGCGGGGCGGCAACCCAGCCGAATGTAGAGCTTGGCGGTACCCTTCTTCACGGCGGTGAAAATGCTCGACTCCGCTGGCTGTGCCGCCACCGTAAAAGGCAACGTCACGGTGTCCAAGCTCTAGCAGATGGCGGGTCGCTTGCGCCGCGCCAGCCTGATGATCCACGTCTACGGCGCCGATGTTGGGAGGCACACGCTGAGTCCAGAGGGCCACCACAGGCAATGGTGCGGCGTGCAGGGCATCGAGGAGGCCGTGACCCCGCAGAGGGTCACAGCTGACCAGCAGTCCGTCTACCCGGCCATCCAAAAACGTGTGGATGGGGACGTCTCCGCCGGGGTAGATCACCAAGGCGGGCACCTTCAGGTCACGTGCAGCGCCGCTGAGACCCGCCAGAATCGCTCCATCGAAGGTGCGCCGCACGGCGCCCGCCGAGACGCCGTCCAGCAGGCTGTCCGGCTCGGACGCGCCCACCGCTTCGAGCACCACGCCCAGTTGCCCGGTCTCGCGGGTTCTGAGATTGCGGGCCGCGACGTCAGGAACGTAACCCAGTTCAAGCGCGACTTGACGTACCCGTATGGCGGTCTCGGCATTGACCGGGTACTCTGCCCGCCCAGAGAGGACTTTGGACACGGTGGCCGAACTGACCCCGGCTGCCAACGCCACCTCCTTGATCTTGATCCGCATAAGCCTCAGCCTACGGTGTTTGAGTGGTCGTGTTGCCTTAACTGAGCCGAGGTACGCTGACCTTCCGTGGGTTCTGACAAGTTTGTGTGTTGAACCGAGCCGTGGGAAGCTTGGTTCGTCACACAAACTTGCCACAGCCCCTGTTCCCCCGTCACTGCGCTTTGGGGAGTGTAAACGAGAAGGTGGCACCCTGATCCAGCACTCCCTCAGCGGTCACCGTGCCGCCGTGCCGGGAGATCACTCGGCGCACGTTGGCCAGTCCGACGCCGTTGCCTTCAAATTCCTCTTGGCGGTGCAGCCGCTGAAACACCCCGAACAGCTTGTGGGTGTACCCCGAATCGAACCCAACCCCGTTGTCCCGCACGAAGACGCGCCAGTCCTGGGAACCTTCTTCGGCCCAAACCTCAATCTGCGCTTCTGCTCGGGGAGCGGTGTATTTCAGTGCATTGGAGAATAAATTCTCCATGACTTGACGCAGCAATGCGAGGTCACCCATCACCAGGGGCAGCGGCCCGACCGTCCACGTCACCTGTCGGTCGAGGGCTTCGGGTTCAAGCAGTTCCCGAGCACTGCTCACGACCGCCCCCATGTCCACCACCCGCGAGTGCAGCGGCTGCTGGGACGTGCGGGAGAGGTCCAGGATGGCGTCAATCAGCGTCGTCATGCGAGTCGCAGCTTGATCCATGATGCCCAGGTAGCGGGCGGACTTCTCATCCAGTCGGTCGCCCAGGGTCTTGCGGAGCAGTTGAGCGAAACTGGTGAGGTGCCGAACAGGCGTCCGCAAATCGTGCGAGACCGAGTAGGCAAACGCTTCGAGCTCCTCGTTGGCCGCGCTCAGCGAACGGGTTCGGGCGTCCAACATATCGCGTTGCACCGTCAGTTCCCGGGCATGTTCAGCGCGTTCCAGCGCCAAGCCCAAGCTGTGCATGGTCGTCTCCAACACGGCTCGGTCGGTTGCCGTCCACGCCCGCTCGTGAAACAGACCGATCACAAAGATGCCCACCGTGGTTCCCGACACCTGAAGAGCCAGCGAAACCACCGCCCTGATGTGCTTGACGACCTCGGCGTCTGTATCACTCCCCTGTGCGTAGACGTCCTGATACAGAGGCTGACCGGTATCGAAGGGCTGACGAAGGGTCGGGATCTCGCTTGGAAAGCCAGCGTCCACCAACGCCTGAAGCGCGTCGTTGCCGAGGTCGCCGACTTGGGAGCGGCAGCGCCACAGCTCTCCTTCAGGTTCGTAATACACCGCGTATCCGGACGGCAACAAGGACAGCACGATTTCCTGAGCCCGGCGCACCAACGGGACGCGCTGGGTTTCAAACATAAAGTCTTGCGCCAGCTGGGAGAACGCCTCGAGGGCCCGGTTGCGGTGCTGCACCTGCTCGACCTGTTCGGCCCGGTCGAGGGCCAGACTCAGTCCCCGGCACACAGCCAGAAACAGAGCGCGGTCACTGGCTGTCCAGTGATGCTGATCTTTGAGACCGACCACCAGCACCGCCTGCACCTCACCCTGCCGCAGGAAGGGATAGGTGGCGACCGCGTGATACTGGTTGGTGCGCTCCAACCACTCCTGCTGGGCGTCCCAAGCGTCCACGAACACTGGGGCCTGGGTGCGGAGCGTGGCGGCAAACACTGGAGTTTCCAGAGGTAAACCAGCTCGCAACTGCGCTAACAGCTCTGGATTCTCGGCCAGATTTTTACTCTCGACCCGCAGTTTCCAGCGCTCCCCTTCGCATTCGTAGTAGGCCGCGGTGCTGCCCGGAAAGCGTTGATCCAGCACGGCGACGCCGTGCTGCGCGAGTAAGAAGACCTCCGTTTCGGTGCCGACAGCTTCGGTGAACGCGATAAAGGCTTCCTGCGCGCGGGCTTCCCGGTACACCTGCTGGGTGCGCTCCTCGACTTGCTGCTGCAAATCTGACATCAGGCGGGCGCGGCCCAGGGCGATGCCGCACTGGGTACTCAGGGTGCGCAGGAAAAAGCGTTCTTCCTGCGTAAAGTGGTGCGGCTCCGTGAAGTCCAGCACGATGAGCCCCAGAGCCCGCTGGTTCTCGAACATGGGCAGCACGGCGGTGGCGACGGGGGGTGGGGCGCCGACCCGCTCTTGGAGATCGGGATAGGCCAGCATCAGCGCGTCCTGGTGCTCAAAGAACAGGGCCGTCTGCTTGAGCAACGCCGCCCCAGCGGGGATGCTGTCGTCGAGTGGCCCATCGTTCCAGATGGTGGGCACCTCTGGACTGTAGCCGCGGCTGTGGGCCAGTTCTAGGCGGTCGCCTTCCGCGTTGACCAACAAGACGGCTCCGGTCGTGGCATCCACAGTGTCCAGGGCCGAGGTGAGCAGGATCTCGAAGACGCCGTGAACCGTGGTGGATGCGGCGAGGGCATGGGTCACGTCTTGCAGGCGCTCATTCAGCGAGAACCGTGCAGGCGTGTCGGAAGGGAGGGACATGAGGTCAGCTTAGGGTGGAGCGTTGCTGGGCCGCCATGAGCTAAAGATCATAATGCGGGGTACTGGAAGCGGGAACAGCAGGGACTCGCCCACCGGATAGCGCAGCCGGGCGTGCAGTGGATCCAACGTGCCGCTCGAGGGGGCAGTTCACAGAACAGCCCTCCTCGGTGCCCTGCTCTCACCACCACTGCCATTCTGCGGCAAGCGTTTAAGCACAAAATGCTCGCTCTTCGACCACTCTCTGCCCCGCCGCGACTGCCGCCAACAGGCGCTCAATCCGCTCCTGAAGCTCATACCGTTGCTGCTCAGTGGAGCCCAACGGCTCAGGCAAGAGATTCATCCCTCATGAGACTGGAAAGGTTGGACGTCTCCTGCATACCGCACAAGGCTGTGCAACATCACAGGCCACCCCTACAGGTCGCCTTCTTCTCATCACTTCGGTGATGCTCAGGAAGGCCCTTCACCTGTTGACGGCATTCCCTCGGCCTCTGACGACTGAGGTGCTGCCGAGGCCTAGAGGGCGTCCTGCGTCTCCTGCACAGCCTTCTCCAAGACCCCCCCCCCCTGAGCGCTGGCCGTATCCCGTTGCCGCTCCCGACACGTCCACCGCGGGGTACGTCTGGCTGCCCGTGCGGCTCGAGGGAGACATGGCCTACCTGGACTGGCAGGAGGAGTGGCGGATCGAAGACTTTAATTGAAGGCCAGCCAGCAGTCCACCTGATGCCTATTTGGGACGGGGTCAGGAGGTCACTTGGGGGAGGAGGAGCACATCCTCGCGACCAATCTTCCGGCTGATAGCTCGAACCAGAGCCCGCAACCTCGATCACGAGGTGGTTTCAGCCCGAAGATTGATCTTGACGTGGGTCACCGACTTGCGGAAGGATCTGCCTCCTGGCTCACACGCCAGTACACGGCTCCATTGGGCGTTCGTGCCAGCCAGCCGTATTCAATCAGGGTGCGCCGTACTTCTGCGACGTCGCCAGCTGTCAACCAGGGCTGTAACACTTGCGTAACTTCCGCTTCGGTATAGGTTCGCTGCAGCTCGAACAATTTCGCCAGATACGGGAGAAGTGCCTCAAGCGCGCGCGTCTTGCGCGTCCAGATACGCACCTGCCCCTCCTCACTCAGGTACCGCTTGAGCGTCCCGACCTCAGCCTCGTGCTTCTCCAGAACATCCAGCATAGCGGTGTACAGGGGCGCACTGGGGTTGCCCAGAAAGATGCGGGCTTCCTCATGCACGACAGCGAACTTCAGAAGGTACAGCGTCAGGTGATGGTTCCGGAACGCCTGACTGCGGGGCTGGAGCCAGGCTTGAAGCCGGTCCGCCGCCAGGTCGGAACTGGGCTGGTCCGCGACGAACGCCTGAATGGTCTGTTGGAATGGCTGCAGATCAGGCTGAATGTCCAGTACCTCAGTGAGCGTCAGGGTCTCAAGTGCAGTCCCGATGGCCTCGGCAAGGGCTGCGAATGCTGGCCCGTCGAGTACACCCGACCAAACGGTTCTGACACTGAGATGTCGCCATACATCAGGATGCTCGCCTCTGAGCAAGGCATGCCAGAGTTGAGCGGCGGCGCGGTTCTCGTCGTAGCTAAACTGCTTCGACATCCGCAGCGCCCAACGGATCCAACCACGCGCTTTACGCGATGCCAGAGGTGTGACTCGTTCGAGTGCCTCCCGAAGAAGAGAAGAGGCCTGAGCATTGTCTGGCCCAGAAAACCCCAGTGCCCCTAATTCCCGGCTGATGAGGGAAGTGAGCCTGCTGGGCAGATCCACAAGGAGCGCGATACCTGGCCTGTCTCGCCACTCAATCGTCATGGTTGAACCTCAGGCGCATTATTGTGCATCCAGACGGTCGTGCCCCTCTTGACGTGCGTCGCGCTAAAACTTGTGAGTCTGGGTACTTCCTGCGCGTCAGTCCCTTACAGTTTCTTAGATAACGGTTTGCAACGAGGTCAGCAGCGTCTCCAAGAGATCCATACCTACCTCGCAATCTCCCAGATATTCCCCGCCGGGTCTTTGAAACTGGCCGTACGGATCCCCCAGGGACGATCCATCGGTCCATTCAACAGGGGGACACCTTTGGTCTCCAGCTCCGCACACTTGGTATCAACGTCATCGACCTCCAGCGTGTAAACCGCACGCGCGCCAGTTTGACTGTTGGCAACATTGGCGGGGGTGACCAGCTCGTTTGCCTGACCGATCTGAAGCAGGTTGATCCTGGTGGAACCGAATGTGAAGACGACTGAGGTATCGCCCTCAAAAAAGATCGGAAGTTCAAAAACCCGGCTATAGAACGCCTTCGTCTCTTTAAGGTTTTCGGCGAAAAGCGTGATGGTGTTCGTCCAGGTGGTGTCTTTCGTCATTGCTGTTCTCCTTGCTGCTGGCTGAGCCAGTCCAGTGCCATGACGCTCTGGTTGAGGATGGAGATATGACCGTCATCAGGCGAGGTGAAACGGCCCGCCACAACCAGTGACGGACACCGCCGACGGTGGTACACAACTCGTCCATGTGCCACCGGGAGCCCCGACGGGGTTCCCGGTGACGCAGCTCTTCAGCGATGAGCAGCGAGAATTTGATGTTCCACTTGCGCAGCGTGTCATGGCTGACCCGGGTGCCGCGTTCCTGGAGCAGTTCCTGGACATCCCGGTAACTCAACGGGAAGCGGTCATAGATCCAAACCGCGTGTTGGATGACGCTGATCGGGAAGCGGTGTCGGTAGGGCGTTGGGTCAGTCACTGTCCACCACCTTACTAATTAACCTGACGGAACCCCTTGGCGACACTTATGCCATGTTTTGGTTAGGTTTTGGGGGTAGTCAGGGAATTCTTGACCTGCCAGAGGAGAATGCCGGTGGAAGGATTCAAGGCGGCGAAGGCGTCAGTATTTCCGAGTTCTAGGTGGTTGGGAAACAAGTTGAACACATCAGGATCTTCCGTTCTGGTGCTCCTGAACGACCGGCGAGACCGACGCTCAGCAGAAGAAAAAGCAGAGGATGTCGTCAATGATGCCGGCGGCGAAGCCCAGCCCACCCAGGAGGGCGCTCGGCGCGTCCGAACTCAGGCTGAACAACCCTTGCAGCGCCCCGGCGATGGCTTCTGCCCCGAAACCCAGCACCTTGAGGATGCCGCCCACAGCGTCTGCGCCCAAGCCCAGGACGTCCTTGAGGGCACCGGCAATGGCGTCTGCGCCGAAGCCCAAGCCTTTCAGGATACCGGCGACCGCGTCTCCACCTAAGCCGTAGATCGCGCTCAATGCTCCGGTAATCACGTTGACTGTAAAGCCCAGGCCCTGGAGGATGCCAGCGACCGCGTCACCCGTTAGCCCCAGCACGGTCTGGAGTGCACCCGCAATAGCATTGGCTCCATAGCCCAGACCTTCCAAAATGCCGCCCAAGACAGCGCCGCTGAGGTTGAACACCGCGTTCAGGGCACCCGCGATCACGTTCACGCCGAACCCCAATCCTTGGAGGATCGTCCCGATCGCTGCCGCTGGCAGGCTGAACACCGCCTTCAAAGCCCCCGTAATAGCGCTGGCGTCAAAGCCCAGAGTTTTGAGGATGCCCCCCAGGACGTCGGCGCCCAAGCTGAACACATCGGACAGCGCCTGCGTGATGATATTCACGCCGAAGCCTAGACCATTAAGGATGAAGCCCACGGCCCCAGCCCCCAGACTAAACACCTCTTTCAACGCGCCCGTGCGGGCTGTGCAGGAGGCGCTGCCGAATTTGGAGAGCTGCACCGAGCGGCCTGCTGCTCTGCCCTTGAACCTACACGCTTGTTATGAACGCAGGAAAAGGTGAGGGGCGCACAGCGCCCCCCGCTATAGGAGTGCGTCTCGGGTGGAGAGCTGAGTTGGGTTCAGCCCCAGCGCGGTGAGGCGCCCAACAAGCCCAGGTGAGTCTTCCCAACGATTTCATGAGTCAAGGCGTCGTTTGCAGGATGGATGCCGCCCATCGCCACGTCCCGGTACAGCCGCTCAAATTCGGTGCCCCGGAACGCGCCGCTTCCGCCCATCACGTCCAGGCCGAGATTAAGCACGCGCCGGGCGCCCTGCACCGCTCGGTACTTGGCCGCCACGATCTTCGAGGGCCACAGGCTGCCGTGGTTCACCCCGCTTGACCAGTCATCCGTGATGCGTTCCAGGTGCGGCAGCAGCGTCTCAAGTTCCAGCGCCATCTCGGCCACAAGGTGCTGCACCATCGGATTGTGCGCCATGGTGGCGCCGCCCATGGCCACCGAGGTCTTTTTCGTCACGCTCTGCACGGTCAGGTCGAAGGCCCGCTCGGCGCAGCCCGCGTAGATGTGGGCGAAGTTGAGCAGCGCCCAGGCAAAAATGTTCAGCACGAAGGCGTCTGCACCGGCCCAGTCGGCAGGAAGCACTCGGACGACCTGGCTGTCCGGGACGAACACATCACGGAGCACTGTATCGTCGCTGCGGGTGGCGCGCATGCCCATCACATCCCAGGTCTCGGCGATGTGATAGCCCGCCGTATCGCGGCGGATAAAGGCGTGAACGACTTTGGGATGCTCGGGGTCGGAGGTATCCATGGCGTGCAACCCCAGCCAGGTCCAGACTGGTGACAGACTGCCGAAAATCTTGTGGCCCGTGAAGTGATAGCCGCCCTCAACGCGCTCGGCCCGCGCGCTTGAGTACATCAGGGGCAGGTCATTGCCCGCCTCACCATGCCCAGCGGCGAAGATTGCACCGCCCGCCGCTTCTTTAAGCAGCCATTCCAGTGAATCATCGCCCGCGCGGTACAGGTCGGCGGCGACGCCCGTCCAGTACAGGTGCATGTTGATGGCCAGCGCGGTCGCGGGTGCCCGGTAGGCCAGACGGCGCTGCTCGCAGGCCACTTCAGCTAGGGTGTATCCGGCCCCACCCAGTTCCTGGGGAATGGCAAGTTTCAGGTAGCCGGACGCCCGAAGTTCTTCGAAATCCTCACTGAAAAATCGGTTCTCGCGGTCATATGCAGGAGCGCGGACGGCAAAGCCCTTCAGAAGCTCGTCGCTGAGCACTGGGGGGATGACCGGCATTGTAGGCAACATGGTGGTCATTCGTGTCTCCTTCCACGGGCGTGTGGTGGCCCGGGAATGTGAAGGGGGTGGAGGACGGAGCGGGAGTCAGGAATGAGGACGAGCGCCTTCCCAGGTCTGTTCTCCAAGAAGGATGATGCCGGGGCTTGAGAGACTGGGGCTTGGCGGCGGCAGCCCAGGGTGGAGAACGGTGGCTGAACGCTTTGACGTCATGTGCGGTTTCCTCTTTTGCTGAGACGCTCGTTTGTCAGAGTAATTCGGCTATTGTGGCCGCCGCGCGGGCGGCGCCTCCGGTCTCGACGGCCTGCGAGTGGACTGGGCGGCCAATGGTAGAGGCGATGGCTTCGGCGATCACCTGCGGGGTCGAGGTCTCGAAGTCCATCCGCCGTCCGGCGCCGTAGCGGTTCAGGCGGTAGGCAACGTGGAACTGTTGCTCGAAGTGGTGGCCCAGCGGGAAGTACAGGAACGGGCGACCACTCGCCGTGAGTTCCATGGTGGTCGTGAGGCCACCCTGCACAACTGCGAGGTCGCAGGCCGCCAAGAGTCGGTAGAGGTTATGCACGTAGGGATGCACCTCTAGGCCAACTCTCGTGGGTAGTGTGGCCGGGTCAATCCTTGGCCCGGCAACGACCACCATGCGTAATCCTGGTACCAGGCGCCGGGCCTCATCAAAGGCGTCGATGACCCGGTGCAGGAGGTGAGCGCCGACGCCCGAGCCGCCGACGGTCACTACACAGACTGGCTCGTCAGGTGCATAGCCCAGTTCCGCGCGAAGCACCTCGCGCGGCGGCAGGCCCGCCGGGTCAAAGCCAGCGATATAGCCAGGGAACGAGAAATGCTCCTGGGTCCACTCGCGGATCAGCGGCAGGCCTGGCCCGAAGCGCTACGGCACAATGTCGTCCAGATTGCCCACAAAGATCGAGCGGTCGCGTACCTGCGGAAAGCGGGCGAGGTGCCTCAGCATCTCGGCGTTGTAGTCGGCGGTGAGAAAAGCCTCGCGTTCGCCGCCGTCCGGCATAGGCAGGTAGCCGACGAAATCGCTGAGCCAGACATAGGGCGCCGTTTTCAGCTCTGGATTCTCGTGCAGGAAGTGGTCGAGTTCCCAGGCCTCGTCGCCGATCCACAGGTCATACGGCTCGGCCTGCACCACGTCGTGGAAGACCATGAAGTTGGCGATGAAGATTTCGTCCATGCGCCGCAAGGCCTGGAAGACGTGCAGATCGTGCCCGGCGGCTTCCAGTTCGATGTGTCGCGACTCGCTGGCCAGCCAGATGCTCGCCGGATGCACCCGCTCGCCTTCGGCGGCCAGGACGCGCGTGACCGGATCCTGGGCCAGCCAGTCGATCTCCAGTTCCGGCACGAGGCGCCGCAGTTCGCGCGCGATGGCAGCGTCGCGCTGGGCGTGGCCCAGGCCGATGGGCGAGGAGACGAAAAGCGCCCGGCGTTTGCGGCTGGCGCTCCGCGTCCACCGCCGTTCACCCGCCGCAGGAGGTGGACACACCTTCTCCACGAACTCGCGCACCAGCAGGTTGACCTTGACGGGGTCACGGCTCTGCGGCAAGTGCCCTGAGCCTGCCAGTGTGACGAGCTGGCCGCCGGTGGCGCGCGCCAAGGCCACGCCGTTGGCATGCGGCCGAATCGCGTCGTGATCCCCGTGCAGGATGAGGGTGGGGCACTGGACGCGGGCACAAAGTTCGAGCAGTTCCTCTGGGCTCCCTCCACCACCCCCCCGCGTGGCGAGTAGCGTCTCGGCGTCGGTCTCCAGGCCCCAACCCACGCAGTCCTCGATCACCTTGGTGGAATAAGGTTCACTGCAAGCTTGGCTGAAGAAAAACTCTAGGAAACCCCGGAAGTCCTGACGCCAGTAGTGGGCGTTGAACTTGGCCCACCCCTCAACGGTATCCAGCTTTTGATCAAAGGGGTACAGCAGCCGTTCGGGGTGTCCCGGTGCCAGATTCACCGCCGACCCAATAAAAACCACCGCCTGAACACGTTCTGGAAAGTCAGCCGCCAGATACAGCGCCCGCAGCGCGCCCATCGAGAGCCCGATCAGGATGGCACGCTCCGTCCCCGTGGCGTCCATGACCGCCAGCGCGTCGGCCACAAACTCCTCGTCACGGTAAGCCTCGGGGGCTTCTGGCCGGTCGGATCGGCCATTGCCACGCCCGTCATAGGTCAGCACCCGGAAGTGTCGCGCGAGGTGATGTACCTGCGCTTTCCAGAAGTGCGAGTGGATGATCGACCAGGTGGGCAGGAGAAACACCGTCGTCGGGCCGGAGCCGAAGACCTCGTAATGCAACCGCACTCCATGACGCTCTGCCACACCAGCTTGATCCAGTTCGCGTGCTCTCATGCCTACCCCCAGATGTTATCCCTGTCCAGTCACCTCTTCCTTCTCTAGGGCTTCCACCTCCAGCGCCGATAGCCAGCGCTCGATGGCCGCCAGGAGCGCTTCATGGCCGTCCCGAGTGCCCGACAGCCGCTGGTGGATGAGTCCCGTATTCATCGAGACGATCAACGTGATCCAGTCCTCGACCGAGAACGGGCCAGTGCTCAGCCGATAGCGCGAGAAAGCCTCCAAGACAGCACTTCTCATCGCGTCTCGCCAGGCACGGTGGACCTGAAGCACGCGCGCTTGGTACTCAGGGTGGTTCCAGGCCATGGCCTGAAGCTCCCACCAAACTTTCTGATACGGCTGATCTTCGTCCAAGTAACGCATAGCTTGCCGCCACTTCTCGATAAACGGCGTCGGCGCGGCGTACATCGCCCGCTGGCGCTCAACCAGCCGCTCAGTGAAACGTTCGAGTACCTTCAGGAAAAGTTCTTCCATGGAGCCGAAATAGTAGTGAACGAGTCCGTGGTTGGCCCCTGCCTCCTCAGCCAGCATCCGGGTGGTAATCGGGGCGTAGCCCACTTGGATCAAGAGCCGCTCGGCTGCGTCCAAGAAGCGTTCTTTAGTGTCGGCCCGCGCAGCTCGTCTGGCCTTCATAGGCGTTCCCCGTCGCAGACAGATGGGCAGGGGGTGAGTGCCCCAGTGGACTGACATTGAAGTTGGCTGAGGCCGCGCTGGTCTACCTGTCGACAGACTCTGTCGGTGGTCATCACTCGCCTCTATTCTTAGTCATCTGTCTTAGTCAAGTGTACAACTTTTAAACCTAGTTTTCCACTAAAGGATCATGGACGGGCAGTGTAGGGGTTTGGATCCAATTAGAAGTCGCCGTCAATCGTCCAAAGGTGGCTCTTCCGCAAGCCGGATACGGCTGGCATACTCGCCTGGCTCCACAAACCGGGCGTACCATGACCCAGACACCAGGAGGCGCACTTCTCCGACCTTCAGGTCCCCGAACCACTCGTCTACGCGCAACTCGTCGATGATGGCGTTTTTCCGGATGCGGATGGCCCGCTTGATCCTCTTTCGTTTCAGGAACCGGAACCACTCCCCGCCGATGAACTCCCGGTCGGCAACTAAGCCCTTCCAGCGTCCCGCTGGAAGGGCCTTCAAGGGTCGTGAAACGAGTTGAAGGCGCTTTGTGGTATCGCTGTCCCCATCGTGATCCAGGGCGATTCAGACCCAGGGCACCGTGTACCCGTGGAGGACGACACCGAGCACGAGGAGATTGAGCGGTCATGCCCCACGTTCCCAAGTGGTGCGGTCCAAGCTGAGCAGCCGTTTCTCTGGGGGCAGCAGGGCCAGTCAAAACGCGAGGAACACCGATTCAGTCAGTTGTGGATCCTGGCAGCCACGTTCCACCCGGCGTTTCTTCGCTTCTGGAGAGCTGGCTCCGGGGAGATGGCTGCACAGAGTACTCTGGTTCACACTTTGGGCGGTGACCATCGCGAGGATGACGTCCACGACACGCTGCAGCGTGTCGTACCGGGGAAAGGAACGCAAGCTTTGAAGTGGCGGGTGAGTTCGGTACGCTGAAGATCGGCGGGTTTTGGAGTCGTCACACCCCCAAAACACCGCCGTTTGTCGTACCGCTTCGCAACCATTCACACGTTCACAGATTCCTCGTCCAGCACAGCCGCAACCTGAAGTTGTCTGGTACAGAGCTCTTAGGGGTAAAAAAGCGAGTTCAGAAAGTATAAATAACCGCTTCAGTACTGGACACCTTGCCCTCCAGCCGCGTCAGGCACTGAAAAACTAGACGCCAGGAGGTTCGCAAAGGTGACCCGTACTGGGGGATTCCACCGGAGTACGTGTGCCAGGCGTTCCCAACCCGCGGTGACGAGGCTCAGGGGCTTGCGGCCATGTGTCTTGACCTGAATGGGGCGCTGGAGCGTCCCATTTACGCCCACACGCAGGCGAGGGTGACCATGCCAAACAGCCGCTCGAGGCGACTTTCCTGCGTCATCCCGGTTCGTTCCAAGTTGAAGCCGCGCACGTTCATCAACGAGAAAGTGCATTCGATCGACCAGCGAAGTCGGTAGACAAAAAACGCGTCCTGGGCGTGTCAATAGGTAACCAGACACACCAGGTCCCCAGCCATGGATCTGGTGACCACGATCTGCAGGCGGCACCATAGATCACTTCTTTGTCCAGCATGGCGACCATCCGGCCAGGAGGCAGGTCAGCGTAGAGCTCGTCGAGGCGGTCACCATCGACACGAGCACTGCCTTTGACACGCAGAACACTCTGTGACAGGTGGATTGCGCCTGAATCAGGGCGCCGATCACGTCAGCGATACGCGACAGCGTGTCGCGTCGGAGGAAGGGGACTCGTGCTTTCAGCAGGTCGGCGAGATTGGTAAGCTCACCCAGAGCGGCATCTTCTTGCGGTTGCGCCCGGATGAAACACCAGGAGAGAACGCAAGACTGTCAGAGTGCGCCGCAATTGCCGTGCCCGCAGGAGTGCGGGTGCAGGTGCGAGAGGGAGTGGCAGCGGCAGAGCCAGCTTCAGCGTACAACCTTTCGTCACGGGAGGTGCCACCTGCAGCGCAAACCGGGCTTCCGGGTCGAGATTTGCTTGTTCCGACGACCCAAGAGTCGTCCGAAAAGGTGAGTCGTTCCCCAACAAGCTGCTTGGTGCTGACAGGGGTTGCCGGGAACGTGATGGGAACATTCGGGAGTGTCAAACTGTCTCATGGCAGATTCCCTAGGCGAACCGTTCCGAGAACCCCTCCCTGAGGTGTTGGAACGTTGGCAGGCTGGAGGTCTGCTCAGCAGGCGACAGGTTCACGCCATCCTGGTGCACGAGGGGCTTGCTGACCCTGCCCGCCGCTTAGCGAACCCCTGGGCAGCCACTCTGTCCGCACTCGGCGCGTTGGTGCTGGGACTGGGAATCATCGCGCTGGTGGGCGCGAACTGGCGTGAACTGCCTGGCTGGGCCAAGCTGCTCTGCGTGCTGCTTCCGATGTTGGGGGCATATGCGGGCGGGTACCACCTCCGCGACCGGCCCAGCGCCTCTTTGCCGGGAATGGGCGCTGCACTGTACCTGCTGGGAGGCATGTTGTACGGAGCGTTGCTGGCCTTTGTCTCGCAGGGCTTCCAACTGGATGTGGGCGTCAACGTGCTGCTGGCCCTGTGGGGTCTTGGTCTGCTGATTCTGGCCTACGCCATGCGCCTGCCCCCGGCCCTGCACCTCGCGCTGCCACTGGGCGCGGTCATTCCCTTGAGCGGGGTGTACGGTGGGTGGTCCGGCTGGAGCCTCGGAAATCCCGAGGTCACCGTGGGAAGTCTGGGCCTGTTGATGTTGGCTGCTGCCCAAGTTCATGGCCGTGAACCGGGTCGGCGGGACCTCTCGAATCCCTGGGCGTTCTGGGGACCGCCCCTGCTTCTGGAGAGTGTCTATGCGCTGCATCTCCGGCAGGGTGACGTCGTGAGCATGCTGTTGCTACTCCTGACGGCTCTCTCCCTGAGTCTGGCCTGGTTGGGGCACCGCGAGGGTCGCCGTGCGTGGGTGAACTGGGGCCTGCTGAACGTGGGGCTGGTCGTGCTGACGGTGTATTTCGGAGTGTTGGGCACGCTGGCCGCCACCGGAGCCGCGCTGGTAGGCGCTGGACTGCTGCTGCTGACTTTGGGGTGGGGACTGGAAGTGGCGCGGCGGCGTCTGTCTCCGGCGGCGAAATGAAGCGGCCAACGAGCCCCCAAGGACGCCTGGGGTTGGCCGTGGCCATCCAGCTGTTGCTGGTGGGCGGGTTGCTTTCCCCGGCTGTGTTGGACAGCTTTGGAGCTCAGGAGATCATGCTGAAAACAGCACCAGTGGACCCGCGCGACCTGCTGCGGGGGCAATACCTGACGCTGGGGTACGGGGTCAGCCGGGTGCAACCTGGGCCAGACGTGAAGGCCGGGCAGTTGGCCTATGTCCCGCTGCAAAAAGGCAGTGATGGCTTGTGGACCGGCGAGCGGGCCGTGTCTCTTCGTCCCGGAGCCGGGGTCTTTTTGCGGGGCCGGGTGCAGTGGAGCAGCGGTGGTCAGGTCACCCTCAACTATGGGATTGAGCGCTTTTACCTGAGTGAGGAAGCCGCCCGGGTCGAGGAAGGGCAGGGCGCGGCGGGACTGCGGGCGCGGGTGCGGGTCTCACCCTCTGGGCGTGCACGACTGCTGGAGTTGTGGCGGGAGAACGAGAGGATTCGGTAGGGTCATTCAATACGGGCCAACCCCCTGGTCTCCTGCGTGAGGTGGCTGACATGCCGGATGATGCTGCTGCCCTCCATGGGCGTAGCTTCGCGGTACGTGATTGCACCTCTGACAGAGATCAGTGGCCTTGTGGTGGAGCACGACGTGCCACAGGAAGTGACTAGCCCCTACTTGGAACTGGGCCTGTCTATTACTCGGGCTTGAAATGACCGGAGCACGGCAGTGGTTCACCGCGCCAAGCATATTCAATAAGGATGCTCTGAGAGGTTTTGACAATTTAAGGCCAAGGGGACTCGTCGTTAGAGCAGACTGCCTGAGATTCGGGCAGTCTGCAGCAGGGCGTCGTTCAAACCTGTAAAGCTTAGTTCCAATTATGGTGGTGTTGCCTTAACCGGATCGGGGGAGGCTGACTGTGCGTGACCGCTGCCCAGCCCTCCCGCCACCGTTTCCCCATGATCATCCTCCAGCACGCCGTCTGGCTCGATCACCGCTTTCCTCCCAGTGACCGGGACATTCAGGACTTGCGCCACGGGCGCGGCCCAACAGGTCAGTCACGAGACGCTGCGCGAAGGGTGGATCAAGTTCGCCTCCCTCTTCGCTGAAGATGTACGCCACCGGGAACAGGGGCGGGGTTCCCGGTGGCCTCTGATGCAGGTGTCCGAGCATCCATGGCGTCCGGCGTTGGTGGTGCAGAGCCATGGATGACCACGGCTTCGTCCTCGACCTTCTCCTTCAGAGACATCGGGACGGAGAGAGCTGCATAGACCTTCCTGACCCGGCGGTGGGAAGACTCTGATGTCTCAGAGGTCATCCACACCGATGGGCGGCGAAGTGACGGGGCGGCGATCCAGGAACTCACCCGTCTGAATCCACGTCGACCACCCCCAGGTCATCTCCACGGCACGCTGCAACACGCAACTTGGATTCAAGCGACGAAAACGCGCTCAGGAAGTGTTGAGCCGACACGCCCGGACCTCTGAACTTTTACCAGTACACTCGCACCAGCGTTTCCGCCCTGATCCGAAGAGCGCATCAAAGACAAGCGTTCCAGACGTGGTCTGCGGTTGCGGCAGGGGTGGCTTGAACCTCAGGCCACCCCTGCCCTCCACCTGCTGCGCGGCAAGTGAAGGCCACACAACCGAAAATATCCTTACCTCCGCATGTTGGCCGGTTCGAACCCCACTCGCTTCCCGGCTGTTGCGTCCATACCCAGATGAGGCCCCTCCGCTGTTCCCCTCTATCTGCCTTAAAACCTCGGGTGCTAGGGGTTGCGAACGGGACATGAACAAGCGGAAGCTCCGGTATGCCTACCAAAGAACTTCCGCTGGATCAGGATACCGTCGAAGACCTGTTCACGCTCATCTACGTGTACGTAGATGATTATCTCCAAGCCGCTGCATGCAGCGGCTTATTTGTGCTCCCCCACGAACCGAATCAGAAGGGCAGTTACGGCGAACTGATGACGATTGCGCTCGTGGGCGAATTGCTTGGCGAAGTGTCAGGGCAGAAGTGGTTGGCTCAGGTGCGTTCGACGTACCGGGCACTGTTTCTGTGCTTGCCAGATCGAACCCGGTATCTCCAAATTCAGGCCAATCTCGAGACCATCTACGCTGATCTTGCCTTGAGACTGCCCCACTTCAACGACGACACTGTGTATGTGATTGACAGCACACCGTTGGTGCTGTGCAAAGGGACGCGCTATGCGCGACCCCGAGCGATCACCGAGGCGGGCAGTGGACGCGGTGGGCACGGAGGCTACAGTGTGAAAGGACGGTTCTATGGCTTCAAGCTGCAGGCCATCATTGACGATCATGGCATGATCGTCCGCTTTGCCCTCGCTGCTGGAAATGAAAGTGATCCGCCGCTCGCACCTTATTGGACGAAGGCGAAGGAGCATTGGTACTCGGTGATCGGGGCTACCAAGGCTGTGGCGTCTACGCGCAACCCAAAAGCAACATGAAGCAACCGCGCCCCGGGTGGGGCGTTACGGAGGGGCCTCAGAAAGACGATAGAAACGGTCTTTTCTCGTCTTGATCGCTCATTTCACCTTATGCTTCCACAGCTCAATTCTTTTCGATCCATTCGCGCCCATGTGTGCCGCAAAATTGCTGCCCACAATCTAGCCTTGTTCTTTGGCGGCCTTTGATCCCCTAGCACCCGAGGTTTTTAGAGATTGGATGGCTGAGCATGACCTTCTTCACGCAGGGCGTCAGAGGTCTGAGCACCTGGAAGGGAGCGTGAGGCGTAATCACACGTTCACCTGCCCGAAAGATGTTGGCGCCCAGATCACCCAGCATCAGGGCACGGTGGGACATTACAGACATCCTGCCTCCACCCCATTGAAATACCGCTGGCTCTGCAGTTGGCCATCAGGAAGCACGCTTATCGCTTGAAGGATTGGTCTGGACGAGTCGGCGTGATCAGGTCTAGTAATGGCATCGTAACACCTTCGTCAAAGACTCTCCTCTAGGAATCATCTCACGTGAGGGTCGTCCCCGATCCTATCCTGCGCGCCACATCGTTAGACGTCGGTGCATCTGAAATCAAAAGAGGTTGGCATGACAAGTATTGCAACCCCCCGCCCCCCGTCCACCCTGACGCCCGCTGAACTCCGCCTGACCCACGCCTACTGGCGGGCTGCCAACTACCTGTCCGTCGGTCAAATCTACCTGCTGGCCAATCCGCTGCTGCGCGAGCCGCTCACCTTGGCGCACATCAAACCAAGACTGCTCGGTCACTGGGGCACCACGCCGGGTCTGAACTTTATCTATGTGCATCTCAATCGAATGATTCGCAAGCACGACCTCTCGGTGCTGTACGTGGCTGGTCCTGGTCACGGCGGCCCCGGCCTGGTGGCGAACACTCATCTGGAAGGCAGCTACAGCGAGTTGTATCCGGACATTGGGTCTGGAGAAGAGGGCCTGCGTCGCCTGTTCAAACAGTTCTCGTTTCCTGGCGGGATTCCCAGCCACGCCGCGCCCGAGACCCCGGGTTCGATCCATGAGGGCGGCGAACTCGGGTACAGCCTCGCCCATGCCTACGGCGCGGCGTTTGATCATCCTGACTTGCTGGTGGCCTGCGTGATCGGCGACGGCGAAGCCGAAACTGGGCCGCTGGCCGCCAGCTGGCACAGCAACAAGTTTTTGAACCCCAAAACCGACGGCGCGGTAGTGCCGATCCTGCACCTGAACGGGTACAAGATCGCCAACCCGACTGTTCTGGCCCGGTTAGGCCACGAAGAGTTGGACTCGTTGCTGCGCGGCTATGGGCATCTGCCGTACTACGTGGAGGGTGACGATGCAGACGTGATGCACGAGTTGATGGCGCGAACTTTAGAGCAGGTCTACGATGACATCGCGGCCATTCAGCATCGAGCACGGGTGGAGGGCATCCAGGAACGCCCTATTTGGCCCATGATCGTGCTGCGCAGTCCCAAAGGTTGGACAGGCCCGAAGGTGGTCGACGGGAAACCGGTCGAGGGCACTTGGCGCGCCCATCAGGTGCCGCTGGCGGGCCTGAGCAGCAGCCCGGAGCACGTTCGGCAGCTCGAAGAGTGGCTCCGCAGCTACGCGCCTGAAGAGCTGTTTGATGAGGCCGGCACGCTGCGCCCAGAACTGGCCGCCCTGGCCCCCAGCGGTGAGCGGCGCATGGGCATGAATCCAGCGGCCAACGGCGGTCTGCTGCGGCAAGACCTGAAGTTACCCGACTTCCGCAAGTACGCGGTGACGGTGCCTCAACCCGGCTCGGTGGATGGCGAGGCGACGCGGGTACTGGGCACCTTTCTGCGGGACGTGATGAAGCAGAACATGACCACCTTCCGGCTGTTCGGCCCCGATGAAACGTCGTCCAACCGCTTAGACAGCGTGTACGCCACCAGCGGCAAGACTTGGCTGGAACCCACGCTCCCCACGGATGAACACCTCTCCCCGGACGGCCGGGTGATGGAGGTGCTCAGTGAGCATCTGTGCGAGGGCTGGCTGGAGGGATACACGCTGAGTGGAGGACACGGTCTCTTCTCGTGCTACGAGGCGTTTATTCACGTCGTGGACTCGATGGTCGGTCAGCATGCCAAGTGGCTGAACACGAGCCGGAAAATCCCGTGGCGTCGTCCGGTGGCGTCCCTCAACATCTTGCTCACTTCGCACGTGTGGCGGCAAGACCACAACGGCCTGTCACACCAAGATCCGGGCTTCATTGACCTGATGATGAATAAAACCGCCGACGTCGTGCGGGTGTATTTGCCACCGGATGCCAATACGCTCCTCTCGGTGACGGATCATTGCCTGCGCAGCCGTCACTATGTCAACGTCATCGTGGCGGGCAAGCAGCCTGCGCCGCAGTGGTTGACCATGGATGAGGCGGTGCAGCACTGCACGGCTGGGCTGGGCATCTGGGCTTGGGCCAGCACGGATGACGGCCCGGCCCCGGACGTGGTCATGGCCTGTGCGGGGGACGTGCCGACCCTTGAGACGCTGGCGGCCGTGACGCTGCTGCGTGAGTTCTTCCCTGACCTGAAGATCCGGGTGGTAAATGTGGTGGATCTGATGACGCTGCAACCGGAGAGCGAGCATCCCCACGGCCTTTCAGACGCAGCTTTCGATCAGATGTTTACCACCGCCTCGCCCATCATCTTCGCCTACCACGGCTACCCTTGGCTGATCCACCGCCTGACCTACCGCCGCACGGGTCACGCCAACCTGCATGTCCGCGGCTTCAAGGAGCAGGGCACGACCACCACGCCGTTTGACATGACGGTCTTGAACGACCTTGACCGCTTTCACCTCGCCATTGACGTCATTGACCGCGTGCCCCGCTTAGGAGAGGTGGGGGCAGGCGTGAAGCAGCACCTGCTGACCAAGCTTGACGAGCACCGAGCGTATGTGCAGGGAACCGGTGATGACCTGCCAGAAGTCAGGGATTGGCGCTGGACAGCAGATGGGATGACCACCGGACAGGATGAATGAGGGTCAGAGGTGTGGGAGACCGGCTGCTTGGTTCTCGTCGTCCTCAACTGGTTGCCGTGTCGTCTGGCCCATGCAAACGTCAAACGCCTTCGGAACCCCTCCTAAAAGAGGGATGACCCCATGACCGAGCTTCCTCCAGGGACTTCCAGCGTGGCCTGCGCGGCTTGCCACGCCTTCCGTAGACCAGCGGATCTACTGCCCCTGTCTGCCGTGCGGCTGGGAGTGGCAAGTTGCGTACGCGCTACCTCCCCGCAGGTCACCTCTGACGCCCTGATCTGTCTGTCGTGCATCAACCGCGCCGTCAGCCATGAAATCGACCTCGCCATCAAGCAAGACAAGTCTGACTTCGTGACCATGCAGGCTGCAGCGCTCCGCAGCCTGGAACAGCAGGAATTGGTCACGAAGAACCTCAACGCGGAGGACGACCGGAGGCGGTCCTTTGGAGACCGCATGGCGGACCGTGTCGCGAACTTCGGCGGAAGTTGGGCCTTTATCGGGCTGTTTGTGGGCCTGTTGATCGTCTGGATCGCTGTCAACGCCCTGCAGGTGTTCGACAAGCCCTTTGATCCGTATCCGTTTATCCTGCTCAATCTCGTGCTGTCGTCGGTGGCAGCCTTACAAGCACCTGTGATTCTGATGAGTCAGAACCGTCAGGAAGCCCGTGACCGTCTGCGTGCCGAGCAAGACTATGAAGTCAACCTCAAAGTTGAACTAGAGGTTCGCAACCTTCACGACAAACTCGACCACCTCACCCAGCAGCAATGGCAGCGCTTATTGGTGATCCAACAAGCACAGATGGATTTGATGCGGGAAATCGCTGAGAGGGATCGGCCCACGCCATCCTGACCCTTGTTGGCGTTGGGGCGGATCGTCTGTTTACCATCTTGCATCCCTCTAACGTCGTCTACCACCGATCACTCAGCCTGTTCTAAGCCACCCCTATTTCGGAGAACAAATGCCTCATCGCTCGTCTTGCCACCTATTACACATGCTCTCCAGCCGATACCCGGGGGCAATTCGCCGGGTTTCGGCTCGCGTCCTGTACTTAAAATGGCCGGGTCATCATGACTGACCGAGCTGTACTGGGTGTGGCTGCCGAGCTTCAACAGGGGCACGCCGATCCTTCCCGCCAGACCAGCGAACAGGTAGCCCGAGCCCAGCGGGTCGACCCGGTCGAGGGTCTCAGTAACGCCGAGGCCCAGACGCGGCTGGCCAGCGCCGGTTTCAACGAACTGGAAGCCGAGCCGTCTCTCCCCGCTTGGCGGCGCTTTCTGGCGCAGTTTCAGAACACGCTGGTGATTTTACTGCTGGTCGCGACGGCCATCTCGGTCGGCCTGTGGCTGTATGAGCGCGATTCCGCGTTGCCGTACGAGGGGCTGGCTATTTTGAGCATCGTCTTGATCAATGCCGTGCTGGGCTATGTGCAGGAGGCCCGGGCTGAGCAGGCGGTCGCGGCCCTGAAGGCCATGTCGGCGGCCAGTGCCCGGGTGCTGCGCAGCGGTGAGCCCCGCTCGGTGCCGGCCCGTGAGGTGGTGCCCGGTGACGTGCTGCTCCTGGAGGAGGGCGATACCATTCCTGCCGACGCCCGGCTGACGCAGGCGATCGCCCTCCGGACATTGGAAGCGTCCCTCACAGGCGAGAGCTTGCCCGCTGACAAGGACACCCTGCCGGTGGGCGGCGCAGCGGCGCTGGGCGACCGTCACAACATGGTGTTTTCGGGCACGGCCGTCAGTGGGGGCCGGGGCCGGGCCCTCGTGACCGCCACGGGCATGGGCACCGAGATCGGACGGATCGCCGGACTGTTGGGACGCACGGTCTCCGAGCAGACGCCGCTGCAACGGGAACTCGACCGTACCGGTCGGCTGCTGGGCGTGGTCGTGTTGATGATTGCCGTGGTCATGATCGTGACCATCGTCTTGGTCGACGGCGTGCGCGACGTCGCCGGCTTCGTGGACGTCTTGATCCTGGGCGTGGCGCTGGCAGTCGCGGCGGTGCCCGAGGGGTTGCCTGCCATCACATCGACAGTGCTGGCCCTGGGCACCAAGCGCATGGCCAAGCGCCGCGCCATCGTGCGGCGGCTGCCAGCCGTCGAGACCCTCGGGTCCGCCACGGTGATCGCCTCAGACAAGACGGGCACCCTAACCCGCAACGAGATGACGGTGCGGGTGGCCGTGACCGCCAGCGGCGTGACCAACTTCTCCGGCAGCGGCTACGGGCCGGAAGGTGAGCTCAGCAGCACCGGAGGGCCGCTGGGCCGGGGACTTCAGCGAGAGGAAGTGGAGCGGCTGCTGGCCGGGGCCGACCTGGCCAACAACGCAGCGGTGCTGGAGCAGGACGGGCACTGGAGCGTTCAGGGTGATCCCACGGAAGCGGCCCTAATCGTAGCGGCGCACAAGGCGGGGGTGTCCTCTGAACGGTTAGACGCACGCTTCGCCCGGGTCGGTGAGGTGCCGTTTTCCTCTGAGCGCAAACTGATGAGCACCGTTCATACTGATGTCAAGCAGCCTGGGCAACTGACTCTGTTCAGCAAGGGGGCCCCCGATGTGCTGCTGGAACGCTGTACTGCGGAATTGTTCGGCACTGAGATCCGGCCGCTGAGCGATGAGCGCCGCACGGCCATTCACGCTGCGAACGAGGAATTGGCAGCTCAGGCGCTCCGGACACTTGGTGTAGCGGCCCGCAGGCTACCGGAAGACGCTTTGCAGGGCGAGGCGAATCAAGGAATGGAAAGGGAGCTGGTGTTCCTTGGGTTAGTCGGCATGATTGACCCGCCGCGCACTGAAGCTAAAGATGCTGTAGTGCAGGCGCGGATGGCAGGCATCCGTCCTATCATGATCACTGGCGACCATCCCCGCACGGCCGCCGCAATTGCCACTGAATTGGGTCTGGTGGAGCACGGCGCGCGGGCGATGACCGGCGCAGAACTGACGCACCTGTCTGACGCCGAACTGGAGCAGGTGGTTCAGGAGATCAGCGTGTATGCACGGGTCGATCCCGAGCACAAGCTGCAGATTGTTCAGGCCCTGCAGCGCACGGGCGCGGTCGTGGCCATGACCGGAGACGGAGTGAACGACGCACCCGCGCTCAGGGCCGCCGACATCGGCGTAGCCATGGGTATCACCGGCACCGACGTCTCGAAGGAAGCCGCCGACATGGTGTTGGCGGACGACAACTTTGCCACCATTGTCGCTGCCGTCGAGGAGGGACGCGGCATTTTTGACAACATTCAGAAATTCCTGCGCTATTTGTTGTCCTCGAATATCGGCGAGGTGATGACCATGTTTTTCGGTGTGGTGTTCGCTTCTCTTCTCGGCTTGGTCGGTGAACCCGGCGAAGTGGTGCTGCCGCTGCTGGCGACTCAGATTCTCTGGATCAATCTAGCGACAGACGGCGCCCCTGCCCTAGCACTGGGCCTCGACCTCGCTGACCCAGACGTGATGACCCGCCCGCCGCGCCCCAAAGCTCAGGGCGTAGTCACGCCTCAGATGTGGCGCGGCATCATCTTTGTCGGAGTGGTTGTCGCCGCAGGCACCCTGGGCGTGCTCGACGCCGCGCTGCCCGGCGGGTTGATCGCGGGCACGGGCGAGCTGACGTATGCCCGCACGATGGCCTTTACCACCTTGATGTTTTTCCAGCTGTTCAATGTCTTCAATGCCCGTTCAGACACCCGCAGCGCCTTTCATGGTCTGTTCCGGAACCGCTGGCTGTGGGGCGCAGTGGCGCTGTCGCTGGGACTGCACGCGCTGGTGCTCAACGTCCTTCCGCTGCAAGAAGCGTTTGGGACGGTTTCCCTTGGGCTGACCGACTGGCTGGTCTGCGCCGCCGTAGCCTCGTCTGTGCTCTGGCTGCGCGAACTGACCAAGCTGGTCAGGCGGAGCTGGACGCGCAGAGCAGGAGCCTGAATCAGAGGCCCAGACTGCTCCCAAACTCCAAATGGATGGTTGAAGTGGTGGTTTTTTGCTGAAGAAAATTAGTTCTATTAGAGGACTGAGGCCACATCAACCAAACGGCGTTCTAGTGGTCGTGCTGGGCGTCACTGGTCGAGAGCTTTATGCAAACACAATGCCTGAACGAGGTTGAGCGGTTGACCGTTTGTAGATGATCAAGAGAGCGAAAAACCTGAGATAGAAGGCGTTACTGAGCTGTGTACATTCGCTCATTTCTGAGTTGCAAGGAGTCCCCATGCCTATCCACAAGATCATGTCCACTGACCTTCATACGGTTGGGCCAGATGAGCCTTTACCGATTGCACTGATGAAGATGAAAGCCCGGCCTTGTCGACATCTTCCTGTGGTGGAAGAAGGTCGACTGGTGGGTATGTTGAGCGACCGAGATCTCAAGGATGCTTGGCCCTCCAGAGCCCCACTGATCTCTGGACACGAAAGGATTCAGAATATCGGTCAGGTTAAAGTCCGCAGCATCATGACCACTGAGGTCGTGACGATTGATGAAGAGGCCTCCATTGCAGAAGGAGCCACCAAGCTCTTGAGCCGAAATGTCGGTGCGCTGGTGGTGGTCAACCACTATGGACAGTTGACTGGGATCGTGACTGTAAAAGATATGCTCCGCGAGTTGGTTCGCCTGCTGTGACCGTCGATCATCTAGCAGGGTGGGAGGAAGGGGCAGTGATTAAACCGTTTTCGCTGTAGCGCATCTTGGAAGAGTGGGTCGGTGGGGCGCTGGACTTTATTCCGCTGCACGGAAGAGCTGATGGCCGGAGTGTCAGACCTCAGCTATGGCTGAGATCCAGCGTCACTGCTCCGTTCCATGCCCTGTGGCAACCGTCCACAGCGAACAATCGGGATCGCAAAATGTCAAGACAAGGGAAGGAACTCCCAAAAGTTCCTTCCCTTGTCTCAAGCCGCCTTACACCTGGGTGAGGTTGGCTGGTGGCTTAGAGAAAACGCGAACGCCTACCTTCTCTAGAGCCCAGCGGTCGAGTCCCCAGTACCCAGCCACTCGCCACGCCAGAACGAGCCACGTCGCCAAGATGAACAGCAACGGATTGCTGCTCACGGCACCAGCCAGTAGAAAACTAGCGTTCAGCAAGCCTCCGAAGAAGGCCGCGAGGCCTGTAAAGAGTCCGATGATCAGTGCGAGGCCAATCAGGACTTCCCCGTAGGCGACTAGGTAAGAAAAGACACTTGCATTGGGAAGCGCGACATTCTGGATGAACCAAGCGTACCAGCCCTGCACATCTGGATGATCACCAGTCGTTTTCGTGAGTGCCCCTTTCAAGAACCCGGAGACGGCGGCACCAGCCTGGTCACCCACCCAAACTCCGCTGGGACTGGTGACCTTGCCCCAACCGGCGATGAGCCACTCATAGCCAACGTAAATACGGATCAGAGCCCACAGGGGCGCGAGTCGGATGTCTGCGAAGAGAAACTTAGTGATGTGGGGCTCGGGAATCCAACTGGTGCGAATGCTTGTCATAAAACCCTCCGATGAACTAGATTCTTCCGAGGGCGTTACCAGAGCGTTACGCCTTCCCCTTTCGTTTCTAGATCCTGCCCACACTTTCTGAGCAGGTCACTCACGCCCCGACGCCGTACAGGACAAAATGTCCCGGCAGACGAGGGAATTGACCACAGCAGGCAAACGCATGTGCAGGCGAGAAGTTGGGGTCGATTTCCATCTGTGCCCAGGTGCCCGCTTACCAGTGACAGTAGTTGCCCAAGCAAAACTATCTTGGGATTAACCCAAGCCTTTTCTCAGCGGCTGCACTGGCAAAATCAATAGCGGGTGAGCTTGCCTCGCTTTTTATGTCTTACGCCTGACGGCCATTCCTGATCAGAGTGGGAAGTCAGGCCAGCCCGAACTAGCAAGCCAGGCTCGCTTTTAGGCCCTTCAAGGCCCTTCCGCAGGTCTGGCCGATTCGGGCGCTCTTCCCGAACACTGAAAGCTCTCCAAAGCACAGAAGCCTGCTCCATCAGAACCAGTTCCGAGAGAGCTTGACCTGATAACTCATCCCACTCTCTGGGAGGTTTGTGATGCACGTACTGGGCTTGGATATAGGGAAAGACAGCATTTTTGCCCATCTGCTCTTGCAAGATGCCTACCGACGACCCCAGGTTTCTGACCCTTCTAGCGCTTGACAGCTCAACCGAGTGACTCTATCTGCATACTTGCAGTTACGCCACGGCGTGAGTTCTGAGCTGTGATATTGCAAGGCCCTCGTGGTTCATACTTACTTTTGGTGCATTCTCTGATCTAGGGACGGCCTGCTGCGATTCACTGCTCCATTTCTTCCCACAATCGATTGAGCTAAGGCGTTTCCAGCCGTTTGAGGCCGACGTTGAGACAAGCGCTATTGAACGCCTGCAACCTCCATGGGCCGGTGCATCAAAAGCAAGCAAAAACCATCAAGGCCTGGCAAGAGCATACGGCTGACCAGAGCGCAACGTGAACGCCTATCAAGCCATCTCACCGAACTTCTTTCTTCAAAACTTGAAAGGACGTTCCCTGCAACTTCACCACGCTACGGCAGACACCCACGTGCCGTACCGATTTTCTCAAGTCCTGGCAGGGGCCTTGAAGCAGGCGAAGCAACCCCATGTCCTGTTCACCTACGCCAACGACAACCACCTTAGCAATAACTTGATACTGGCATTGGCGCGTTCCGTCGCGTTTTCAAGCAGAATCTGTGAATGATTCACGGGAGGAACAAGGGGGTGATCTGTTCGTGGCGACGATCTTGATCGTGGATGACGATCCTGGAATCGTTGAGGTGTTGCAGGCTTATTTAAGAGCGGAAGGGCACGTCGTTGAAACTGCCATGGACGGAACCGCCGCTGTGCCCCTCTTGGCGCGGGCCAATGTCGCGGTGCTGGACTGGATGCTGCCGGGCCTCACCGGCGTGGAGCTCACGCAGTACATTCGGACGGCCCACCCTGATCTCCCTGTCCTGCTGCTGACGGCCCGGGGTGAGATTGAGAACCGTCTTGAGGGCTTGGATGCCGGGGCCGATGACTACATGGTGAAGCCGTTCAGCCCGCGTGAAGTGGTGGCGCGGGTTCGGGCCCTGCTGCGCCGGGTGCAGATCCGTGAACGGATCGTGGTCGGCCCATTGGAAGTGGACGTGACGTCTCGTCAACTCACCCTAAACGGCGAAGGGGTCAGTTTCTCCCGGACAGAGTTTGACCTCCTCATCACGCTGGCTCAGCATCCCGGGATGGTGTGGTCACGTGACCGGTTGCTGGAGCGTGTCTGGGGTTCAAACTACCTGGGCACCACCCGAGTCGTGGACGTGCACATCACGGCCATTCGCCGCAAACTGGGAGACGATGCCGACGCCCCCACATTCATTGAAACGGTTCGGGGGCTGGGATACCGATTTCGGGAGAGCTGAATGAAACTGTTCGCGCGCCTGTTGCTTCACCATTTGGTCGTGGTCAGCGTGATGGGGGCCGTGTTGATCTTGGCGGCTGAATTGGCAGCCCTCCCCTTTATTCGTCACCATGTCGAGGAAATGGCCGCAATGATTGGCCCTGAGGGCGAAAGCCTGCGGACTGATCTGGCGGCAGGCATGCGCGGGACGTTGACGCGCGCCTTGATCGTGGCGCTGCCCATGGCGCTCGTCGTGGCGACGTTAACCGCGTGGGTTGCTGCTCGGCGGGTGACCGCTTCGGTTCGCGTATTACAGGCCGGGAGCGGGGCGATTGCCAGTGGAGAGTATGCCCGGCGCTTGCCAACGGCGGGACACGACGAACTGGCAGACCTAGCACGGTCATTTAACGTGATGGCGGCCACGTTGCAACGGGTCGAGGAGAGCCGGGTGGAGTTGATGGGGAATGTCGGCCATGAGCTGCGGACGCCTGTGGCTGCCGCTCGTGGTTACGCGGAGGCGGCGGAGGACGGCATTTTCCCCACCTCACTGGCCATTTCCAGTATTCGGCGGGAACTGGCCGTGATGGAACGTCTGGTAGAGGATTTGACCGTGGTCAGCCGCGTTGAAGCGGGCCAGGTCGACTTACATCTCCAAACGGTGGCCGTGAATGATGTTCTGCGGCAAGCCCAGGAGCGGTATGAGCTGCCCTTTGAAAGCCGTCAGGTGACCTTGCAGGTGACCTCTCCAGACTCGCCACTCTGGGTCTGGATTGATCCGGAGCGCGGACAACAAATCCTGGCGAACCTGTTGGGCAATGCCCTGCGGCATACCCCTGCAGGTCGCAGTGTTCAGTTACGAGTCACAATTCAGCCCGGACAAGTGATCTTCCTGGTGGAGGATAGCGGTACAGGGATCGCACCCGAGCATACCGAGCGGGTGTTTGAGCGCTTCTTCCGAGCAGATTTGGCCCGTCGGCGGGGTGAGGGCAGCGGCGTCGGGTTGACGATCGCGCGTGGGCTGGCCCGCGCCATGCACGGAGACGTTCAGGTCGTGTCCTCTACGCCTCAGGGCAGCACCTTTTGCTGGAGGGCTTCGGCAATCAAGGAGATTCCCGCACCGCCCCTGCATCCAAGGGATTAACTATCGGTATTCCGTTTACTGTTCGGACAATTGCTGCTCTTGCGCGCTGGACATTGTCTTGCTAGAGAGTGGTACTCCGTTGACTCGGGCAAGCGGTACGATGGATACAGCGTCGTTTTGTCTGGCTGGCGTTGTCCATTCCCAGGAACACGGCTGATAGACACACTGAGGCAGCAAGGCAACGGGGTTCCACTAGTGATGCAGGTGTACATCTGAGTCGTGGGATCAAGTCAGCTCTTGTGCTGGATGTGTCCTGGCGTGCCGTCTTGAACTGAAGGCAACTTCAATTTCTACCGGTATCAATAAAGTAAGGCCATGACTATGCAGGGCGACGCATCCCTTCATCAGGACGGCCAGGCCACTTCAATGGCGATAGGGCACTGTCATCGTTTCATGGTGCTCCAGCACCCCGTCACAGGCGAGGTGACGGGGTGCTGTGTTCTGCGCGGAACCAAGGGGAACTTCACCTACACTTCCAGACATGGATGTTCTTCCTGGCAATGCTGAACCGCAGGCTCCGGACGCTCTACCGTTCCTGGCGGAGATGCTCCGTCAGCATGACCTGGTGACCTTGGAAGTCCTGAACGTACATCGGCAAGACATCACGGCGAGGTTCACCGCCGTCTTCACGGCGCGGCACGGCGTGAAGGGGAAGATGTTGGGACAGGTGATCACCTTTGTCGGCTGCCCCACACACTGGGGGCAGGTGGGACTGGCAGCGGGTGATCACGCCCTGGTGTTCTTGCAGGAGATCAACGGACGATTGTACGAGCATTCCTGGCGCGGGCACCTGCTCATTGAGGAGATTGAAGGCGTGCCGTACGCGGTGTTTCAGCACAAGAACTTGTGGCTCAGTCCGACCTTCACGCCGAAGCTCCAGCCGCATACCCGACAAGATCCCCGCCGCACGTATGCTTCAGCAATTCAATTGGATGTCCTAAACGCCTACCTGTCAGAACTGATCGCGCAGCAGGAACAACAATTCAACTCGCTGCTCGAAAGGTTATTGGCATCCCTCCCTCAAGTTGTCAATCGGTTTGCTTACACGAACTCCAAATTCCGCAGTCGTCACCGCTCAGTTTGTACTCCACGGCAGGGGTAACGCCACCCATATGGTCTTTACCCTCCCCATCTTTAGATAAACCAGATGTGGCCGCACCAGCTGGTTGATCTTTGGGGCAGCAATGGGAACTCAACTTCGCAACAATGATGACAGGAGATGAGCTTCAAGCTCACCCCCTGCGGTTCTTCCTACTGTTTAAGTGTATTTCAGGGCTTCCATCAGTTCTTCCACAATTTCGACGCTGTCACCGCGGGTCGACGCTGTAGCGACGTGAGCTTCAAGGTGCCCGCGCAAGACCACTTCTCCAGCTCCCGACAAGGCCCCCTGCACGGCTTTGAGTTGACGCAAGACGTCCACGCAGTATGCATCTTCTTTGTCCAGCATGGTGACGATGCTGTCCAGGTGGCCTCGTGCGATCTTCAGTCGCCGCGCCGCACGTTTACGGGCGTCTTCGGGCATGCACAGATGGCTGTGCACGTGAGGCGTCGTCACCTTAAGCGCGGACTTGGGCAAGGTAGCCCTCTTCGGTCACGGCTGCGATCAGGGCCTGTGCATCAGCGTCACCATGCACGGTCGCTGTCCCACCTTTGAGGTCTACGCGTACGTCCTGCACGCCAGGCACACTTTTTAAGGCCCCTTGCACTGCTTTTTCGCAATGTCCGCAGGTCATGCCCGATACCGTCAGTTCAATGGTCTGCTTCGTCATGCATGTAGTCTAGACCCTCTGTAGGGGGGTGTCAAGAATCAATCTCCTCTGAAAAGCCTTAATTGAACAGATTGAGGTGTTGGAGCTTGAAAAAAGAAAAATACTGGTCTATGCTTCGTCTGTACCCCCCAGAGGGGGATAGGGAGACACTGTGAGTAAAACCATTGAGTTGGGCGTGCAGGGGATGACCTGTGCCAGTTGCGTGGGCCGGGTGGAACGGGGCCTGGGTAAGGTGGAGGGGGTGGAGAGTGCGGCAGTGAACCTCGCCACCGAGCGGGCCACCGTGACCTACGATCCGGCGCTGACCACGCCGCAGGCCTTAATCGCCAAGGTCAAGGATGTAGGCTATGAGCCCTTGGTCAGCCAGATAGACCTGAGTGTGCAGGGGATGACCTGTGCCAACTGTGTGGGACGTGTGGAACGGGCGCTGACCAAAGTCGACGGCGTGCTGAGCGCGAGCGTGAACCTCGCGACCGAGCGAGCCAGCGTAACGTACTTGCCATCCAGCGTGAGTGCCGGGCAACTGAAAGCAGCGGTGCGGGCTTCGGGCTACGAGGTGCTGGACACGGAAGCAGGCCAAGACCGCAGTGATCAGGAACGCGAGGCCCGTGAGAAGGAG
This sequence comes from Deinococcus sp. QL22, assembly GCF_023370075.1. NCBI lineage: Bacteria > Thermotogati > Deinococcota > Deinococci > Deinococcales > Deinococcaceae > Deinococcus > Deinococcus sp. QL22. The sequence continues at coordinate 273,056 of NZ_CP097150.1, read as the reverse complement.
GTTCAAGGCCTGCGCCGCGCCGTGACCCTCAGCGCGGTATTCGCTGTCCCTCTCCTGTTGCTGGCGATGATCCCCATGCTGTACATGCCCGCGCACATGTGGCTGATGGGCTGGACCACCGAGCGCACGCTGAACTGGGTCATGCTGGCCCTGGCCCTGCCAGTACAGTTCGGCCCTGGCCTGCGTTTTTACCGCCTGGGCTGGAAGGCCATCAAAAACCGCTCGCCGGACATGAACGCCCTGGTCATGATCGGCACCAGTGCAGCATTTTTCTATTCTCTCTTGGTCACGCTGGTGCCTCAGATTTTCCCCGCGGGGACGGCACACGTGTACTACGAAGCCTCGGCTGTGGTGATCAGCCTCATTTTGCTCGGCAAATATTTTGAGGCGCTGGCTAAAGGCCGTTCCAGCGAGGCCATGAAAAAGCTGCTGGGCCTGCAGGCCAAAACAGCCCGCGTCCTGCGTGGTGGTCAGGAACTCGAGCTTCCAGTGGATGAAGTCCTGCTGGGTGACCTAATCTCGGTGCGCCCCGGTGAAAAGCTTCCGGTGGACGGCGAGGTGACGGGTGGACAGTCTTACGTGGACGAGAGCATGATCACTGGAGAACCTATTCCTGTCGCCAAGCAAGTGGGTGCAGCAGTCGTGGGCGGCACCATCAATCAGAATGGTGCGTTGCAGTTCAGAGCGACCAAGATCGGGGCAGATACGGCATTGGCCCAGATCATCCAGTTGGTGGAACGTGCCCAGGGCTCCAAACCACCCATTCAGGGCCTCGCCGATGCGGTCGTCGCTGTCTTTGTTCCGGTGGTACTGGGCATCGCCGCGCTGACCTTCCTGGTCTGGCTGATCTTCGGCGGTGAGCAAGCCCTTAGCTTTGCCCTGGTGAATACGGTCGCCGTGTTGATCATCGCCTGTCCCTGTGCCATGGGTCTAGCCACCCCGACCAGCGTGATGGTGGGCACCGGCAAAGCCGCCGAACTGGGCGTGTTGTTCCGCAGCGGCACAGCGCTGGAAGGCTTGCAGGGCGTGAAGGTCGTGGCGATGGACAAAACAGGCACCCTGACCAAAGGCAAACCCGAACTGACCGACTTCGTGTTGGCTCCGGGCTTCGAGCGTGTGTCGGTGCTGAAACTGGTGGCCGCCGCCGAAGACCAATCCGAACACCCTATCGCCCGCGCCATCGTGGACGCGGCCAAGCGGGAAGGGATTGCGGTCATGGCCGCCGAGCAGGCCGAAGCAGTCCCGGGGTTTGGGTTGGATGCAGGCGTAGAAGGCCATCGCGTGCATGTGGGAGCGGATCGCTATATGGCGCAGTTGGGTCTGGATGTCAGTCCTTTTGCTGCAGAAGCCCGCAGATTGGGTGACGAAGGCAAAAGCCCGCTCTACGCCGCCATTGATGGCCGACTCGCCGCCTTGATCGCGGTGGCCGATCCCATCAAAGCGGGCAGTCTGGAAGCGGTACAGGCCCTCCACCAGCAGGGCCTCCGGGTCGCCATGATCACGGGCGACAATGCCCGCACCGCGCAGGCGATTGCCCGTCAACTGGGCATTGACGAGGTGCTGGCCGAAGTCTTGCCGAGCGGGAAAAGTGACGCTATTAAAGAGCTGCAATCCAAAGGGCACTCGGTGGCTTTCGTGGGTGACGGCATCAACGACGCACCCGCCTTAGCGCAGGCGGATGTGGGCTTGGCTATCGGTACGGGAACCGACGTGGCGGTAGAGACCGCCGACGTGATCCTGATGAGCGGCGACCTGCGCGGCGTCCCGAATGCGGTGGCCCTGTCCCGCGCCACCCTGCGCAATATTCGCCTGAACCTGTTCTGGGCCTTTGCCTACAACATCATCCTGATTCCAGTCGCTGCAGGCGTGCTGTATCCGGCGTTCGGCTGGCTCCTGAGTCCAGTCCTAGCCGCCGCCGCCATGGGGATATCGAGCGTCTTCGTGCTCAGCAACGCCCTCAGGTTACGGGGCTTTAAACCCCCAGTCCCGCCCCCCACCAGCAAGGTGGCCATCACCACCCTTCCCGCTCATTCTTAACCTTTCCCGGAGATTCCCATGACCAAGCTCACCGTCGGCCCCTGGCTCGCTGCCCAGAAACTGCCCAGCAAAGCCCTCGCCCGTGACCGTGCCGCGTTCTTGGAGCGCACCCGGCAGCGCCAGATTCAGCATGAGGTAGCCGGATTGCCCCTCATCGGGTTGGGCGGCAGTTGCGGCAAGCCTTGTTTCGCCCTGCCCCATACCCTGACCTGGACGGACGCCAATACACTGGCCTTAGAAGAGATTGCCCGCGACTTTGACTGCTTCGTGGAGTATGGCGTCTATCCTCACCTCAAGCTGCAAGACGGCGAACAGGAAGTGGCCGCCGTGCAGGACTGGACGACCTTTGCGATGGTCTACCTGCGTCCTGGCTACGAGCGGGCGGAGGAGTTGTTGGTGACCCTGCGCGACGGCCTGACTCCAACGACGCTCTGAGACATTCATAGTCTCTGCGGCTCTCCACCAGAGGTGGAGAGCCGCTTTGCAGTGCTGCAGCCTCCAAGGTTTCTCCTGACAGCTGGGTTATCCTGTTCTTTCAATTCCGCCCACACCACTCCAGCCCTCTTCTCAGCAAGTCGCTTGAGGATCTGGCCACCGGGTGTCCCTGAAGCCCGACTGCTCCTGCTTTTCCTGCCCAACGGCAGAGTTTCATACAATCTTTACACAAGTTTGTTAGCTCGCCGTTATCCATGCTGATTCGTACCTTCGCCGCTGTATTGATGACGACGATTGCTTTTGCTGGGGCAGCCACGCTTCAGGTGCGCCCAAGCGACAAATTGACTGAACTGACCAACCGGCCGGGCATCACTTCTCGAGCGCTCTTGCAACTTAATCCTTGTTTGAATCCACGCCTGCTTCAGGTCGGTACCGTGCTGCGGGTGCCTGGTTCTTCAGGGGCGGCAGGCAGCGTGGTGGTGAAAGCAGGCGATACGTTGAGCGGCATCGCCCGGCAAAAGGGGATGACTGTGACTGCCCTCTTGACGGTCAATCCCCGAGTTGATCCGCGCCGCGCCCTGCAGATCGGACAGAAGCTGAATCTTCCTCCGGTCACAGTCCTGATTCGCCGCTCGGCCTCTCCGGTGCTCCGCACCCAGTCGACGGGGATCCGGGTCACTGCCGTGATGCCTGTGCAGGGCCGGTTGACCACGCCTTACCGCACGGGTCACGAAGGTCTGGACATCGCCGCTCCTACCGGCACACTGATCCGGGCAGCGCGCAGCGGTGTGGTCATAGAAAGCCGGTTTGATGGCCGCACCGGGTGGGGCTGGACCATCGTCATTGACCATGGCGGGGGGCTGAAGACCCGCTACAGTCACAACAGTGCCAATCTGGCCCGGGTGGGCGCGCAAGTACAGATGGGGGACGTCATTGCCCGGGTGGGGAGCACCGGCAATAGCACGGGCCCGCATCTGGACTACCGGGTGATCCAGAACGGTCAGACGATCAATCCGATGGCGTGGTATTGAAGTTCAGAGCCCGACGTCCACACTCGCCTCTCAGGGGGGGAGGAGGTCTGTCTCGTTTTTTTTCTTTCGGACGCTGCCATCGAGCTCGGGGTTGAAGGACGCCGTTCAGGAACACTTCAGAAGCGTCTGTCTTTACACGAAGTTAACAGGGCCCCTCTAGAGTTCCGGCATGAAAAGCATTCCTGTTGTGATCGTGACTGCGGCCTTAGGCCTCGGCGTGTACGCCTTTGCTCAAAACACGATGGGTGGGATGGATCATAGCCAGATGGGCGCCACGCCGGCGAAAACCCAAGCACCGATGGCGGGTATGGCCATGGGCGCCATGGACATGAGTGGACTGGGGAAACTGAGTGGCAAGGCGTTTGACCGGGCCTTTCTCAGCATGATGGTGCCCCACCACCAGGCAGCCGTTGATATGGCCCGGGCCGTTTTGCCGGTCAGCAAAGACGCCACCGTCAAAGTGTGGGCCAATGCGGTCATCAGAGATCAGAACCGCGAGATCAACGAGATGAATGCCCTGCTCAAGACCTACGGCGGGAAAGACGCGATGATGGCGGCCAGCATGATGAAAGGCATGGCTGGCATGGCGGACATGGTCAAGAAAGCCAAGAACCCGGACATGGCCTTTGTTGAAGGCATGCTGCCGCACCACGCTTCGGCCATTGAGATGGCCAATATGGCCCTGCAAAAGACGCCCAACTCGAAGATGTTGCCGTTGGCCCGCAATATCGTGACGGCCCAGGCCAAAGAAATGTATGACTTCCGCGTCTGGTTGATGAAACGTGGGATGTAAACCCAAGTAAAGAGCAGCCGGCGTCCTTCCGAGGCACCGGCCGCTTTTTGGCATGTTCTGGGAGAACCTCAAGGGATTGTGTTGCCTTCACTGGGTTGGGGTAGGCTGACTCTCCAGGACTGACCCAAAACCATATCGTCATCGGTTCCCGATGGCCATCAGGCAGTACGCGGTTTGGCGCTCCCACCGCTTTCCGCTCAGTGACCGGGACATTCAAGAATTCACCCACCACCGTGGCCCAACAGGTCAGTCATGAGACCCTCCGCAAGTGGTGCATCAAGTTCGGACCCCTCTTTGCAGAGGAACTACGTCACCCCGAACCCGACGGGGTTCGGGGTGGCCTCTGGATGAGGTCTGTACCACCGCTGATGGGATTCGCCCCTGGCTCTGGAGGGCCGTGGACGAGCACGGCTTCGTGCAGGCTTCCTTCCTTCAACGCCACCGCTCTACCGACGCTGCACAAACCGTTCTGACGAGGTTGCTGGGTGAAGACGCTGTCTCGGAGGTCATTCATACGGATGGGCTGCGGAGCGAGGGAGCCGCAATTCAAGAGGTTCCGAGCCGGGTGAACGTTGACCACCAAGAGGTGATTCGTGACGCCGGATGCAACCACATGGTTGAGCAAGAACATCGTTCAACACGGCGACACGAGCGACGTCAGCAAGGATTGGGGCGGCGAAAACGCGCACAGGAATGTCTGAGTCTGCACGCCCGAACTGAGAATCGTCACCATCCCTCCCGAAGGGGCGTTTCCGCCCCATCAGAAGAAGCAATCAGAAGCATGCATTCCAGACAGGGGAAGGGTTGCGGTAGGGATGGCCTGATCCTCAGGCCATCCCTGGGCCGTAAGCTAAGTGAAGGCAACACAGCCGTCTTATGAGTCCGGGTGGGGAGATCTGGTTTTGCAGGTGTGCTGCCGAACCGGGCATGTTGTGCCCGGGCAGAAAGGATTGGTCATGTCCTTGTAATGGCTGGCACACTAGCGTATCGGCCTACGGAGGCATCTATGGCCAGATTACGCACCACCATTCCACCTTCCGGGCATACCGTGCTGGTGGTCGACGACGACGACGATCTGCGCGCCACCCTCTGCCGCCTGCTCGAAGTCGATGGACATGAGGTCTTGTCTGCAGCCAGTGGTGGACAGGCCCTAGAGCTGTGCCGTGGACGTGACATCCATATCATGCTGCTCGATTACTTTATGCCGGGCATGACCGGTGAAGAGGTGGTCAAGCACGTGCGCACCTTCGATTCCAAAGTCCAGATTGTTCTGCAGACCGGTTATGCTTCGGAAAAGCTCCCCCGGCAAATGCTGCGCGACTTAGACATTCAGGGCTATCACGATAAGTCTGAAGGTCCTGACAAGCTGCTGGTCTGGGTGGACGCGGCCCTGAAAACCTACAAGCATGTTCGGGCGCTGCACGCTTCGCGCAGCGGTCTGGAGTACATCCTGAAAGCCACGCCGGAATTGCACCGTTTGCAACCCCTGGACGATTTGCTGCTCGGCATTTTGCTGCAGATTCAGGGCCTGCTGGGCTTTACCAGTGCCATGCTCGCCACCTTGACGCCAGAAGGGGCCGTGCCGACTCTCAGCGGCGCCCTGTTCACTCCCGAACTCCAGGAGTTGACCCTCCGGATCGGCACGGGCCGCTTTGGCCACACCGATTGGACGGTGTTGACGCCGGAGGAACAAACCCTGATCCGCGCCGCGCTCGACAGTGGTCAGGCCCACCTCGGCTCGCAGGTGATCTTGCCGCTGAAGGCGGGAGAGCGCACGCTGGGCGTGGTTATGGTCGACAACCCGGTGCAGGGTAGTGGTGACCTGCACCTGCTCGAAATCTTTGCCGCTCAGGCCGCGGTAGCCATCGAAAACGCTCGGCTCTACAGCTTGGCGACCGTGGATGATCTGACGGGGCTGGTGAACAAACGCGCGTGGTTGGTGCGGCTGGAGGAAACAATTCAGCTGGCGGCCCGGCATGAGTTTTCCACCAGTGTGCTGCTGCTGGATCTCGATCATTTTAAGTCGGTGAATGACACGTACGGTCACCTGGCAGGTGACTATGTGCTGGCCGCGTTGGGTAGCTGTATCCAGCAGCAGCTGCGCCGTTCGGATGTGGCCGGGCGTTACGGCGGCGAAGAACTGGCGGTCTTGTTGCCGCATACGTCGGAGGCGGGCGCCTTGATCATTGCCGAGCGCCTGCGAGCAGCCATAGAGGACTTGCCGCTCCGCTGGAACGGTCAAAGCATTAGCGTGACGGTGAGCATCGGCACCGCGAGTTTGCCGCACCTGGTGGTGCTGACTCCCGAAGATCTGGTGGTGGACATCTTCGCCCGGGCTGACCAGTCGCTGTATCGGGCCAAGCGGCAAGGCCGCAACCGGGTTATTCAATACGCCACATCGACCCTGGAGGGTTCTGTTCAGGTAAGTCATCCCCCCATTTAGGGTTGGGGGTTCTGCGGGGGATAACCACATTCACCCGAAACAGTTGTGTTTCCTTCACCGGATCGGGGGAGGCTGACCCGCTGTGACTGACCCAAAACCCTACCGTCACCGATTCAAGGTGACGATGATCCAGCACGCCGTTTGGCTCTCCCACCGTTTTCGCTTGAGCGACCGAGACGTTCAGGAATGACTCCACCAGCGCGGCCCAACAGGTCAGCCACGAGACCCTCCGCGAATGGTGCATCAAGTGTGGGCCGTTGTTGGCAGAAGAACTGCGCCAGCGGGAACCCCGTCGGGGTTCCCGCTAGCCTCTGATTGAGGTGTGTACGACCGTCGATGGCGTCCGCCACTTGCTCTGGAGGGCGGTCGATGAGCACGGATTCGTGCAGGGTGCCCTCCTTCAGCGGCACCGCGACACTGAAGCCGCAAAGACCTTCCCGGCCAGGCTCCTGGGGAAATATGACGTCCCTGAGGTCATTCATACAGGGCGGCGATCCGGGAGCTCCCTAGCCGGATGAACGTCGACCACCAGGTGATCTCTACGGCACACGGTAACAACATGATTGAGCAATCTCACCGACCGACACGGCGTCAGGAACGCCAACAACAGGGATTGGAGCGGAGGAAACGAGCGCAGGAATTCCTTCACTGGCACGGTCGAACCTCTGAACCTCCACCTTCCTCAAAGGGGCGTTTCCGCCACGACCAGACGAATCAACCAGAGATGAGCGTTCCAGACGTGGGCAGCGACCGCTGCAGGGATGACCTGAACCTCAGGTCATCCCTGCCCTCCATCTGCCTTGGGGCCGATCAAGGCAACACAACCGCCACAGCTTCTTGGACAACGTAGGCGCTGTCATGGCTTTAGCGTGCTTCCTGACTGCTCGACACGCAAGGTCTTTTCTCGAGAAAGGTTGAATGAGGCGCGGTTAGCCATGCTGCGAAGCCTTGTCAGCACTGCGCCGTGTGACGGCGCGGTGCTGGTGATTGACGAGACAGGCGACCGGAGATACGGCACGCACACCGCGCATGTGGGTCAGCAATATTTGGGGAGTTTGGGCAAGGTCGATTCGGGAATCGTGACCGTCCATGTGCTGTATGACACGCCAAACGCCTCTGTCCCCTTGAAATTCGTGCCGTATACACCAGCGCATCATTTTGAACGGAAAACCAGTGATCCCGCATTCAAAACGAAACCCCAACTTGCGCTTGACCTGATTGACGCGGTTCGATTCGATTGGCCGTATCGGGCGGTGATCGCAGACAGTTTCTACGGGCGTAATGAGGTCTTCCAGACCCACCTGATCCGTCAGCACATTCCCTTCGTGTTGGCCCTGCCCGCATCCCATACGTGGTGGCCTGCAGATCAACCCGGGAGCGCCCTGGAGCTGGCGCTGCGTGCGCGGCTTGGCAACCTCTCGTGCGCACGTATGCCAATGGACATCAAGAGATCAAATGGGTCGCCGAACGACAGTGCGGCCCCTTCGGGCCGCACCAAACTTTTCGGCGGATTGTCGTCACGCCGGATCCGGTGGAGTTGCCAGAAGATCGCACGGAATATCTGATTTCCAATCTCCGCGAGAGTGAGCAGGACACCGTGGTGTGGCAGGCCAAGACGCCGCCAGCGTCCCTTTTGGAGATCGCCCTGCTGTATGCTCGGCGTCCTCGAATTGAACAGGCCTACCGCGAGGTCAAGCAGCATTTGGGCTGGACACACTGTCAGGCACGCTCAGACCTGGCCCTCCGCCGTCATTGGAACCTCGTCTGCATCGCATTCTGTTTCTTGTATTGGTCAACCACACAACCCACGCATGACGATCCCACGACAGAGCCGCACGGCGATGGACATGAACCGCCGTCAGCAGCAGCTCAGCCGCCGCTGACCTGGAGCGCCGCTCTTCGCCGCGTGCGCTGTTATTTGGAACCCTTCGTCTGGATCTGGCAAGCGTGGGGTGCCTTCACAACAGCTGAGCCACCCAAGACGCTGCTCGCGTTGCTCAGATCTGTGGCACAAGGGCAGCCCCTCTCGCGCTATGTCACCTAAACACCGTCCACAAGGGCATTTTTCTCGAGAGTCAACGGAGTACCAATAGACTACTTGACACCACAGGAGTTTGAACGCCAAGCTCAGGTGGCTTAACCAGCCATGTGCGAAACCAACTCAAGCCCACTTCGAGATACTCCTGAGCGCGGAGCTCGCCAGCTTGGGCATAGGTGCGACTACCGGCTTTGCACTGTCGATGACTACTGGAGCGGTTCTCTTCAGGATCGCGGGCTTCAGAGCTCGGGTGAGTCCGGGCCCTGTATTGCCCACTCCTGCGCCTGAGGCAACGGTAATGCGGCAGAGAACAAGTAGCCCTGCGCCAAGTCACATCCCAACGCTGCGATGAGGGAAAGCTGTTCGGCACGTTCGATACCTTCGGCCACTACAGACAGACCTAATTCATGGGCGAGGGCAATGGTGGAACGAACAATGGCCAAATCGCGCTGGTCGGCGACGTCGGCTCCCAGGCCTTGGACGAAACTGCGGTCAATTTTCAGGACGTCCAATGGAAAGCGTTTGAGGTAAGCCAGATTGGCGTACCCTGTTCCGTAATCATCTAAGGCCAGCCGAACGCCAAGAGCATGTAACTGGTTGAGCACGTTGGTGACTGTCCGGTTGGCCCGCATCAGCACGCCCTCTGTGATCTCTAACTCTAGGTACCCTGAGGGCAAACCGGTCAGCTGCAGTATTTCTTCCACCTCCTGGGCGAATTCTGCTTGTTCCACCTGATGGGCCGATACATTGACATTGATTCGGAGTGGGCCACCGGGCCAGCGTGCGGCCTCCAGGCAGGCTTGATGCAGCACCCAACGTCCGAGCCGGAGAATCAGACTGCTCTGTTCCGCAAGCACAATAAACACGCTTGGTGAAATCATCCCCCGCTGTGGGTGATCCCACCGCAGCAGCACCTCCATACTGTGTAGCCGTCGCGTCTGGGGATGCACCAACGGTTGGAAGGCCAGAGTAAGTTGCTGAGCCTCGACAGCCTGGTGAAGTTCAGTTTCGAGGGCATCTTGCGTCAACTCCACGACATACGTTTGAGCGTCGTAGTGAGAGACGGACTGCCCCAAGTGCTGGGCCCGGCGCATGGTGTGTTCCGCCTGCTGCAGTAAGGTTTCGGCCGTACTAAAACCGGAGAGCCAAGGTCGGACGCCGACATGGATGTCCACATACAACGCATGCTGTTGAACCAAGAGTGGTTGAGCGAGCGAGCTGGTCAGCGCTTCTAGGGTGGACGCTGTGGTGACCAGGGGCAGCAGCAGGGCAAAGGTATTGCTTCCCAACCGTGCGGCCGAGCCGGCAGGGGGAAGACAGGCGAGGAGGCGCTGAGCCACTTGCCGCAGCACCTCATCACCCACCAAGTAACCGTAGCGGTCATTGATCTGGCGAAAGCGAGCGAGATTGAGCACCACCACAGTCCATGGACGTCCTAGAGCAATATGGTCTGTCAGCTTTTGACTGAGTGCGGCACGGTTGGGGAGTCCCGTGAGCGGATCTTCGTAGGCGAGCCGTTTGAGCCGCGCCAACGACTGCGCCCGCTCAATGACCAGGCCCGCCACCTGGGCAAGGTAAGCCAGAACACGCTGAACCTCTTGAGGGGGTTCAAAAACTCCCTGAAGATACAGCCCCCCGACCGGATGTCCCTGCTCTCCTTGAAGGGCAATCCAGTGGTTTCCAAGCACGTTGACCTCTGCAGGAGCTGACCCACCCAGAGACAGTTCAGCATAGGACTGGGGATAATGGTGCTCTAAGGCGGCCTGCACCTCCCCAAGGACATCAGACAGTGGGGCATTCTGGGTCGAAAGAGCGAGGATGCGTGTTTGACGGATCTGCAGCTCCAACTGCCGTTGGCGTGGTGTTTCGTCCTGGCCGTAGCCAATCATGCGGGTAAGTTCTCCAGAGGAATCAAAGGTGGGCAGGTAATGACGCTGATGATACTGGGAGTGTCCAGCCTTGTCGTACATTACTTCAGACCAACTAACCTTGCTGCGGCTTTGTGCCGCCGCCTGAAAGTGTGTTCGACGCTGCTGTGCAATGGCGGGGTCATGACCCCGCCACTGGCAGTACTCCTCATCGGTGAGACCGAGAATGCCGGTTCGTATCTGAGGATTACGGATGGCTGCTGGATTAACATACAGGTACCGGCCCCGGGCATCCAGAACTGCCACCTGGGTCGGCAAATCCTCCAAAATCGCTTCGTAAAACGCGTGTTGACTGCTCAACAAGGCTTGAACCTGAGAGGTATCCGTCACGTCCCGGGCCACCACAATGACGCTCTTGACCAAAGGATCATCCAACAGGTCTGACCAAGTCACTTCCAACAGCCTCACAGACCCGTCGTGGTGCTGAATTGGATAGGTCTGGTGGGGTTGAACTTGAGGGGATCGAAGCTGCTGCTGAAGCTGACGGCCTTGTGTCTCGTCAAACAAGTGGAAAATGGATTGTCCCAACAGTGCTAGTGCCTCATACCCTAGGTACTGGGTCACGCTTCGACTGACATACGTGATGCAATTCTCCGCGTCTAAGAACAGCACCAAATTGCTTACCAACGCCATGACCTGTTCAGCGACAGTGTGGAGCGCGGCATCCTGCTGTTCGTCCGGCGTCAGGGCATGCACGGCAAAACGGCGTGTATGAACGGGACTGCTGATGTCTAACCGGGTCAACTGAACCATCAGGTCAGCTTGGAATCCAGCCTGCCACTCTACCGTGATGGTCTGCCCCGGTTGTGCAGCAAGCAGTTGACTCCATCGACGTTTGGCTTTCTGGGGCAAACAGAGGGCAGTGAAACGCATGCTGCTGATATCTAGGGGGCGCAGCAAGACCGAAACCGCCTGATCTGCCTCAAGGATGTTGCCTTGCCTCATATCTACCGTGATGGTCGGCCGGATAAGGGCTTTAGGCATGGGCTGTCATGGGTGAACTGAAGTGCCCGAAGAGGCTTGGCAACTTGTCACACACTGAAACGGTTGCTTGGCGTGGCACGTGGTGTTGGAGCTCGGTGAACTGTTCTTGAATCCTCAAAGCTTGCCACTGGTGGGGTAGCCCCCAGGCGTGAGTACTTCGCAGGTGGTACACCCGCCCAAGGCTGCGCCAGCCGCAGTCCTTCCCTTGCAGATCTCGTCCCCCTGTTCTCAGCAAGACGGGTTCAAATACCGCAGGAGGGGGAGGCCGCTCTCCCCTCCCCTTCCTTGCTCCCCAGCACTTGTACAGACCGCTCAAGGCAGTAAGGACAGTTTGAAGGTAGCTCTCTTCAGGACTCCTTAGATCGGCTGGGCGACACTGCAATTGCACAGTGTTCAGCCTCTTTCTGACCACCCAAAATTCATTCAGCAGGGCGCAAACCATCTCACTCCTTGAGATACTTCAGTTCCGCTTGCTCGTCCACTTGCTGAAACGATTGGCCCAAAAGATGTCGGTGTAGGGCGGACTGAACACTTATGAAGAACGGATCTTCTCGTTCCAGTTTGAGGGTACAGCTCCGACAAGATTCTTACGATTCTCATCGTTATGCTAAGCCAAGTGAGTTGGCACAACTGGCTAAAGTCTACGATTGCTGTCTTCGTCAGAGAGATGAATTGACCGGAGGCACCCAGTCACCTCCTTTAAGGCCTGAAAGGTCGTCTTCACCAGTGTCAGGGCGGACAATGGCTCTTGCAATTGTGATATTGCAAGGCCTTTGTGGTTCTTGCACGCTTTTGGTGCAGATGGGCTGAATATGGTTTTCTGAAGCCCTATGACTCAACCTGTGGCGCTAGGCGCCGTGCTGTTGGGCGGTGACGACTTGGAAGTGACTGCCGTTTGTTGTGACCCCGATCAGTCAGCAGTGGTTATTCAGGCCAAATCAACACAGCTTCAAGTGGAGTGCCCTTGTTGCCATAGGCCCTCATCCAGCGTCCATAGCCATTACACGCGTTATTTGACAGATCTTCCGAGCTTGGGTCGAGAAGTTTAACTGGTTGTGTTGCCTTAACTGGCGTCACGGCAAGACAAGGGCAGGAATAGTCTGAACTTTAGATCGCCCTTGCCGCAACGGTTGACCAAGTCTGGAACGCTGTGTTCTGATTATTTCTCCGGGTGGCGGCGGTGACGCTGGTGCAGGAATGATGGTGAAAATTGGTCATTCGGGCATGTAAACTTAGGAATTCTTGAGCGCGTTTTCGCCGTCTGAATCCTTGCTGACTTTGCTCTCGTCGCCGTGTGGGCCGGTGGGATTGGAGGGTGAGGTTATTGCACTGGGCCGTGGAGATCACCTGCTGATGGTCGACGTTGATCAGGCTGAATAGCTCTCGGATCGCGGCCCCGGAGCTGCGGAGCTGATCGGTATGGATGACCTCTGGGACATCATCTTCACCCAGCAGCCGGGTCAGGAAGGTCTTTGCGGCTTCGGTGTCCTGATGCCGCTGGAGGAGAATGCCCTGCACGACACCGTGCTCGTCCACGGCCCTCCACAGCCCGTGTCGAACGCCGTCCACAGTCGGACACAGCTCGTCGAGATGCCAGCGGGAACCCCGTCGGGGTTCCCGCTGGCGCAGGTCTTCAGCGAAGAGGGGTCCGAATTTGATGCACCATTCGCGGAGCGTCTCGTGACTCACCTGTTGGGCCGCGCTGGTGCAGCAATTCCTGCACGTCACGGTCACTCAAAGGAAAGCGGTGGTACAGCTTTCTGGGCGTGCTGGACAATGGTCATGGGGAACCGGTAGCGGTAAGGCTTGGCGTCGGTCACGGCGGGTTAGCCTACCTTAAGCCCATTAAGGCAACACAACCAGTCCGTTAGGTCTTGAAGGTTGCTGGGTGCAGGCGAAGCACACGCCCTCTACCGATGCCACGGGGCGTGGTGGTAGCGCCGCCGGAATGCTTAAGAGGGAACGGCCAAGCGGTTCAGCACCTCGACCAGCACCCGAGTGCCCCGCACAATGTGTGCAGGCTCCAGCCCGCCGTAGCCCAGAAGCAACCCGCCCGGTGCGGTGTTCGAGACATAGAAGGGCGAGAGCACACTGACGCGCACACCCTGCTCTGCTGCCAGGCGCACGATTTCCGCTGCATTCAGGCGCTCGTCCAGTTCCAGGTGAACGTGGAAGCCCGCTTCTAGGCCACCCACCCGCGCTACAGACTGTGCTCCGGCCAATTCGCGCACCAGCAGTTCTCGCTTGCGGGCATACACCCGCCGCATCCGTCCCAGATGCCGTTCTAAATCCCCTGAGCGCAGGAAGAAGGTCAGGGCCCGCTGCACCGGCCAGGACGTGTGGTAGTCGGCGATGGTCTTCAGATCAATCAACCGCTCGCGCAGCACAGCTGGCCCCACGATGTATCCCACCCGCAGGGCTGGGGACAGCACTTTAGAGAAGGTGCCCAAGTACACCACGCGGTGAGGATCGAGGGAGGCCAGCGCGGGTAAGGGGGCGGTGTCGTAGCGGAACTCGCCGTCGTAATCATCTTCCACGATCAGGCTGTCCTGCTCCCGTGCCCAGGCCAACAGGGCGTGGCGCCGGGGGAGCGACAGGCGACTCCCCAGGGGAAACTGGTGCGAGGGGGTCGTGTAGACCAAGGGCGGCGCGCCGTCGCCGATGGGGAGCTCAGCCACCCGCAGGCCGTCGTCGTCCACGGGCACCGGCAAGATCTGGGCGCCCCGCTCGCGCAGTACCTGCCGAGCCAGGCGATAGCCCGGCTCCTCAAAAGCGACCGTGTCCCCAGGCGCGAGGACGGCCCGCGCGACCAGGTGCAGCCCCTGAATGGTTCCATTGGTGATCACCACATCCTCTGCGCGGCACAGCAGCCCCCGGGAACGTCCCAGATAGGCGGCGACCTCGGCCCGCAACTCCGGATCCCCTGCCGCGTCTGCATACGCACCGGGCAGTGCCTCCTCCGCCACCCGGCGCCAGGCCCGCTTCCAGGCCGCGTCCGAGAGTTTGGCTACTGCTGGCTGTCCCACCCGGAAGTCGATGACGTCCTCACCGGTGCCTGACGCGGTTACGTCCGGGGTTGTCGGTGAACCGCGCAGCCAGCGAGGCACCCCTTCAGCGGCACTGGCTCCTGGGCTCGCGGCCTGGATGACCGGCACGTCTGCACTGACGTAGGTGCCTGCCCCGACGCGGCCGACCAGATAGCCCGCCGCCAACAGATCGTCGTAAGCTGTAACGACAGCTCCCCGGCTGATGCCCAGCACCTGGGCCAGCGTGCGGGTACTGGGCAGGCGAGTGCCTGGCTGGACTTGCCCACTCAAAATGGCGGCGCGGAGCTGCGCCACCAGTTGTGGTGCTAGGGGCAGGTTTCTGGCCCGCTCCAAGGACAAAGGCAGATCCACCGTGCTCTCCCGCAACCGAACGGGCAAATGGTTTGTCATTTTCCTCCCCAATTGGTCCTTCCCGTCAGACCACTGAGCCGTCAGGATACTCGGTATGACCCCCATCATCCGCCTGGCCACTGAACAGGACATTCCACACCTGCTGCCTCTGATGCGGGCACTGGCTGAATTTGAACATTACCTTGATGTTTTTGCAGTGGACGAACATGTCCTGCGGGAGCAAGGCTTTCGCAAAGATCCGCCTGACTTCTCTGCCCTCGTGGCCGAACAGGGCGGTAACCTGGTAGGGATGCTGGTGTTCTACCTGGTGCCTTTCACGGCCACGGCCAAACCCACGCTGTACATCAAAGAGCTGTACGTGACAGAGGCTGCCCGTGGGCAGCAGATCGGGGAGGGGCTAATGCGTGCCGCAGCCCGAGAAGCCGCCGCACGGGGTTGCGGATCGGTTCGCTGGACGGTGGCCAACTGGAATACCGCTGGGCAACGGTTTTACGAACGGCTGGGTGCTCAGGCCAATCCTATCTGGATTGACTATGGGCTGAGCGGTGCTGCTCTGGCTGCTCTGGCTGAACCGAGCACCGAGCTGAGAGAGTGACCACCAGCGCGGCGCTGCCGATCCTGGCTTTAGCACTGGCCAATGGGCTGTGGGGAACGACGTTCTTGCTGGGGAAGGTCACGCTCGATGTTCTTCCTGTGGCTCACGTGGTGCTGCTGCGTTTCACTTTCGCCGCTCTGACGCTCCTGCCTTTCGCGCTTGCCAAGCTCCGTTTCCCTCAGCGGCGCGATGTGCCGCTGTTCGTCCTCACGGGCCTGCTGCAAGTGCCCGCCACCTACCTGCTGCAAGTGGGCGGTCTCGCGCACACCAGTGCGTCAAGCGCCGCCTTGATCCTCGGCGTCTTGGCACCCCTGCTGGCCCTGGGGGCTTGGCGATTCGCCGGAGAACGTCTGTCCCGTTTGGGGTGGGCAGCCATTGCCACCTCTACCCTCGGTGTAGCCCTGATTGTGGGGTCACCGGGCCCAGGACGCACGGTGCTAGGAGACAGTCTGGTGTTCGCCTCTACCTTCGCAGCCGTCGGCGGACTGCTGCTCAGCCAACGCCTTGTCCGTTCCTACGGGCCAGTGATCACGGCAGCCTGGACGCTGACAGCGGGAACCTTCTTGACCTTCCCCTTTGCCCTCCTGTCGGGTCGCCTTGACCTCCACCTCGCGCCCACTGTGTGGGCAGCGTTGGCTGGATTGGGGATCGGTTGTACTGCCCTGACCCTCGTGCTCTGGAACTGGGGCGTCTCACGCACCTCCGCGTCTTTCGCAGGCGTCTTCGTGAATCTCGAACCCTTGGTAGGTGCGCTCCTGGGGGTGCTGGTGTTGCATGAACGGCCCGGCGCGCTCACGCTGCTGGGCGGCGGCTTGATCTTAGGCGCAGCTGTCCTCGTCACCCGGTGGGGCACGTCGGCTCATCCGCAGACGGTGCCGAAACGAACTCCATCTGGGTCGACCAGACCCAGAGCGAGCACAACCTTGATTGCCCGAGCCGAACCGACTCCCTCAACCTCTCTAGGAGACCATGATGACTGACAGCACTCCACGGGGACAGCTCAAACGCCAGGACAAAGCCATGACCTCTGAAGAGGCCGAAGCGTTTCTCGCCGCCGCCTTCTGTGGCCGCACCGGGACCCTCGGCCCGGACGGGTATCCCTATGTCGTTCCCAATCTGTTCACCTGGCAGGATGGACAGGTATACCTGCATACCGCACGCTACGAAGGGCATTTCCTGACGAACGTCCGCTTTCACGACCAGGTGAGCTTCGAAGTGGACGAGCCCGGTGAGATTTTCCCGTACGGGCACATCGAATGTGATACGTCCGTCTCGTACCGGTCGGTGATCGTCTTCGGGCGGATTCGGATCGTGGAGGACGTGGACGAGAAGGTGCGCTTTTACCGGGCCTTTATGGACAAGTACGCTCCGGAAGACTCTTGGGGCCGGGAAAAAGATTCGCTCCCGCGCATCGGTGGAACCCTCGTGTATGCCATCACGCCAGAGAACATCACGGGCAAACAGGGCCACCTGCCTGGGTTGAGTGACCGGTGGCCGGCCCAGAACAACACCGCCTCGCCCCACTGGCAACAACGCAAGTGATGGGCTGTCCCTCCCGACTTCTTGGTGCTTTTCAGGAGAACGACTGATGACTGACTTGCTTCAAATCAGCCCAGCTATTGCTGAGCGCTTCCCGACCTACCGTGGCCTGGTGCTGCGCGCCACTGGCCTCACCAACGGCCCCAGCACTGACCGCAGCAGGGCGGTGCTGCGGGAAGCGGAACTCCAGGTGCGTCAGATGTTTGCGAACACGCCCCCTGCTGAACACCCGCACCTGGCGGCCTGGCAGGACGCCTTCCGTGCCTTTGGGGTCAAGCCCAAGAAGATGATGAATTCTGCCGAGGCGCTGATCACCCGGGTCATGAAGGGCGGTGAATTGCCTGCCATCAACTGTCTGGCAGACGTCTACAACGCCGTGAGCGTGCGTTTTGTCGTGCCGTGCGGCGGTGAGGATCTCGCCCAGGTGGTGGGACTGGTGACCTTGAAAGTGGCGGACGGCACGGAGCTGTTCGAGACGAACAAGGATGGCGTGCCCTTCACCGATCATCCTGCGGTTGGCGAAGTGGTCTGGGCGGATGAGGCGGGGGTGACGTGCCGGGCCTGGAACTGGCGGCAGGGCACCCGCACCCGACTGACAGATGACACGACGGAGGCGTACTTCCTATTCGATGCTCTACCACCCATGACTGCTGAGGAGCTAGAGGGGGCAGGAAACACGCTGGAAATGCTGCTGGCAGAACTGTCTCCTGGCTGCCAGATCACGCGGGTGCGTTTGGGGGACTGGGCTACGTAACGACGTTCAGATCCAGAGATTCATAGCGCGAGCAAACGAGCTTGCGCAAACTCAACTCTCAAGGGTGGGTAAGAGCAGCGCGTGATTCGACGGGCACAAACCTCATTGATGGCGCATCGCGGCCTAGATGATCAGGAGATTCAGCGGGCGTTGAACATCAGTCTGTCAACGGTTAAAGCTACTCGGAAACGGTGTGTTCAACACGGTATACCGGCAGCCGTGCAGGACGCACCGAACGCGGGGCGTCCGCTAAAATTCGATGGGCATGATCGGGCGACCATCACCAGCTTGGCTTGTACACAGGCGCCAGAAGGCCATGCCCAGTGGAGCGTTCGGCTGACCGCGGACAAAGCCGTGGAATTGCAGTTGGTGGACGGCATTGCGCCGTCCACCGTCTTCTGTATGCTGAAAAAACGCGCTCCAGCCGCACCGAAAACGCCAATGGTGTATCGCCAAGCTGACCGCGAATTTCTTGTGTGAGATGGAGCGCGTGCTTGATGTCTATGCTCGTCCCTATAATTCGAAGCGTCCTGTGCTGTGTTTCGATGAGCGCCCCAGTTTTTTGATTGGCGATTTGATCACCCCGGTTCCGGTGGAACCGGGCAACGTCGCCAAAGATGACTGTATGTACGAGAAATTCGGGAGCTGCTGCGTGTTATTCGCGGTGGAACCGCTGACGGAACGGCGTTTCGTCCACGTGACCACGCGGCGCACCGCCAAGGAGTATTCCGCGTTCATGGCCGAAGTGGAGGCTGGAGGCGGCCTATCCAGAAGCAGAGCAGCTCACCATCGTGCAGGACAACCTCAACACCCATCATGGGGGCAGCTTCGACAAGTTCATGACCCCAGAGGCGGCCCACCGCTTGGTGGGCCGCTTTGAATGGGTCTTCACCCCCAGACATGCCAGTTGGCTGAATATGGCGGAGTTGGAGTTCAGTGCGTTATCCAGGCAGTGCTTGAATCGGAGCAGCGCACCCGGTTGCAGGACTTGTTCCGCACGCGGGACAAACTCGCCCAGCAGCGCAAGGCCAATCAGATGATGCTCGAGGCTCTGCCGGACACGACGACAGACTCACTGCGCACGACCCTGCAGGCGGTGCTGACCTCCCTGGAGGCCGCGCTGAAGGAACTGGAGCAAGCCATGGCAGCATGGGTGGCCCAGGTTGCCCCCGCCCTGTTGACACTCCGGGGGATCGGCGTGGTGCTGGCGGGTACCGTACTCGCTGAAGTCGGTGACATCAAGCGGTTTGAACATGTCAATCACTTCGCCAGTGATTGCGGCGCTGCCCCAGTGGAACGGGGGAGCGGAAAGAACCCACGCTGGTGCGTGAATGTCAGCGGCAATCGGCAACTAATACAGTGCTTCACCTGATGGTGCTCACCCGACTGAGGTGTGAAGAGCGCACCAGCACATTCGTCACGAAGAAGGGGCAAGAGGGAAAAACGAAACGGGCGGCACTCCGCGCGCTCCAGACTCACCTGGCTCGGGAGTTGTACCGAATATTGCAGGCCAGCCACGTTGATAACCTCCTCCCAGCCCCTCTGAGGATCCTTTTCTCAGTGGACTTGACATACCAGGTTCGGGTACTGAGAAAATACTGTTTAATCTGACCTGAGCGAAAAATACAAATTCCAGAATGCAGTTGGCTTCCCGTGCTTTCCCAAAAGATAGCGAAATGGCTGGTATCCGTATCACAGAGCTGCGCGTCCTGACCGGCGGCACAATTTGTCTTGATACATTCGGCGGTCACCGACCCGCAACAGGTCTCCACCGCTGCGGGCGTCGTCTGGAAAACGGGCGACACCGGAACTTGCCCCTACCGGTACGGCGCATACTGCCTGAACACGCCCGATGGCAGCGTCAATCCGTGTTTGAAGGGTCTGATTGTCGGGCGCTTGAGGGGCAATGACGGCAAACTCGTCACCCCCGATTCTGTAGGTCACACCTAGCCGTTCAAATTCGGCGACCAAACTTTGCCCGAATGAGGAGAGGAAGTGGTCACCCCTGTCGTGTCCCAGCGAATCATTGAGGAGTTTGAGACCGTCGAGATCGAACGACAACACTGCCAGACCGGTGTTTTCAGCACGGGCCGTGGAGATCGCTGCTTCCAGATCGGCCTCGAAGGCCTGGCGGTTGGCCAACCCCGTGAGGCTGTCGGTCAGGGCCATGCGCTGCATTTTTTGGGCGCTGTGTTCGGCCTGTTGCCGGGCCAGCTCCAACTCGCGGGTGCGCTCGACCAGCACCTGCTCGAAAACCGACAGCACAGGCGTGGCCTCCTCCTGCGACAAGGGCAGATCGTCTGGTGAAGCCTGACTTGCCCCCAAGCTCATCCACTCGCTTGAACTGTTGGCTTCTGGATCATTCAAGACCGCCACCGCAGCCTCTACCACTGAGGGATCAAAGTGCACGCCGGACTGCTGCTGAATTTCTTCAATGGCCTCCTGCAGCGTCCAGGCCCGTTTGTAGGGGCGGGCCTGCGTGAGGGCGTCGAAGACATCCGCAATCGCCACGATCCGGCCACTCATCGGAATCTGCGCTCCACTGAGGCCGCGTGGATACCCGCCTCCATCCCAGCGCTCATGATGGGTCAGGGCGATTTCTTCTGCCAAACGCAGCAGTTCCGAGCGCCCGCCCGACAGAATTCGCGCGCCGATCAGGGTGTGGGTCTGCATCTGGGTGTACTGCTCTGGACTGAGTTTGCCGGGCTTGAGTAGCACGGTGTCTGGAATGCCAATTTTGCCCACGTCATGGAGCCGCGCCGCAATGCCGAGCACGCCTGCCCGCCGTTCTGACCAGCCGAGGGCGCGGGCAATTCGGGTGGTGGCTCGCCCCACACGCCGGGTATGCTCCCCAGTGGTGTCGTCGCGGTATTCTGCGGCCATAGCCAACCGGGTCACCACTTCATGCTGGGCGCGGGACAACTCAGAGGTGCGCTCCTGCACAAGTCGTTCAGCGGCTTGACGGGCCTCGTGCTCCACCTCTGTCCGGAGTTTGTAAACGGTGGCTTCGTGGCGGGCACGCTCGACTTCAAACTGGATGCTGAGGTTGCGGGTCTGCCGGTCACTCTCGGCGTTAAACAATTCGCGCTCGATCCGCCGCAGGGCCGCCGCGTGGTGCAGGGCCAGCTGAAAATCCTGCTGGGCCTCGTACAGTTGCACCAGAGCGTCATGAATTTCTGCCGCCTCTTTGGGAGACTGGGTTTGAACGGCCAGATCTAGCGCAGTACTCAGTTGTGCCTGAGCCAAAACATCTGTGCGCTGCAGTAGATACAGCTTGCCGAGGTGGAGCCGGGCTTCCAGTTCACCCTGCGGATCACCAATTTCCAGAGCAATTTCAAGGGCTTGCTGATACGCCTGCTGAGCTTCGGCCGTGGCTCCGGTCTGTTCTGCCAGCAGGCCGAGGCTATCGAGCGTAGACATTTCTCCGGCGCGGTAGCTGGTCTGGCGGCTGAGGCTCAGCGCCGTTTCCAGGTGGGTACGGGCCTCCAGGAACTGACCGAGTTCAAGGTAGAAGGTGCCCAAGTTGAGCTGGGTATCCGTTCGCAACACATGATCTTGACTGCTCTCCGCAGAACGACAGGCCGATTGCATCACTTCTACGGCCAGGCTGTGATCCCCTTTCAGGTGATGTACACGCGCAAGGTTATGCAGAATGAAGGCCTCTGAGCGGGGATCGTTGAGGTGGGTCTGATAGATGGTGTAAGCCTGCGACAGACTTCCCACAGCCTCCGGGTATTGCCCCAGCCAGGTCTGAATGTTGCCCATATTGCTCAGGCAGTGAACCTGCCCCACGAACTGCCCTTGCTGCTCCCAAATGCTCAGGGCCTGGCGCAACGAAGCCAACGCTTCGGCGGCCCTGCCCTGACTGTGCTGAACCCCCGCCAAATGATTGAGAGCGGTGGCACGAGTGGATTTTGCGGCTGCCGTCTGAAGCTGGCCGACTCGGCTGATCGCGCCTTGCAGCAGGTGGTTGGCCTCGTCCAGCTCGCCCAGATTCAGGCAGACTTTACCGGCCAACTCCTCGGCTCCCGCCTGTCTGAGCGGGTCAGCCATCTCCTGAAACAGATGAATCGCCGCCCGGAGCCGGGTCAACGCTTCGGGGAGTTCTCCGCACACAGACAGGGCATGTCCCAACAACTGTTCAGCGCTGGCCCGCACGGCAAGTGATTCGATGGTTTGGGCAAGATCGCTGTATTCACGGGCCAACTGCAAGGCCCGTTTTGGGTCGGTGTTCAGGAAGGCAGTGGCCGCCGAATGCAGCCCTTCCAGCCGCAAAGCAAGAGAGGAGAGGGCCGGAGAGCCGGAATCGTAGCGGTGCAGACTTCTGATTTGGCGTGTCAAGGCAATCAGTATTTGATGGTGCTGTTCAAGAACTCCACCAGATCAAGGCGGCCCTTGACGCCCAGTTTGTCCTTGTAGGCCTGATTGGCTCCGTTGTTGTACACATCGAAAGCGTTTTCAGCTAATTTTTTGGTCACGTCGTTTAGAGACACCGACAACGTTTGCCCCAGCGCGAGGGCCAGCCCTCCAGTCACCATCGGCGCGGCCTGCGACGTACCGCTCCAAGCGGCCAGCAGTTCACCCGGAGCCGGAGCAAAGACATTTTCGCCGGGCGCGACGAGTTCAAGTTCAGACGCGTAGTTGGAGAAGCTGGACTTGAGGTCATTGAGATCGACGCTGCCGACGCTCAGCGAATTGCTGTTCAGTTCCTTCAAGGTGGCAATAGCAGCCGGATAAGTGATCTGATTCTGGTTGGCATTGCCCGCAGACGACACGACCAGTACATTCTTGGCGGTGGCGCGTGCAACGGCTTCTTGCACTACCTTGGAATTTTCATCGCTGCCCAATGACAGGTTGATGATCCGGGCACCTTTGGCGGTGGCCCAGTCGATGGCGCTGGCCACCGTCGCCACGTCTCCAGAACCATCTGGCCCCAGCACCCGCAGCGGCATAATTTTGGCCTTGGGGGCGACCTGCAAAACGATTCCCGCCACGTTGGTGCCGTGCCCATACCCGCCGACCCCAAGTGTGCCCTCTTCCTGAGGCACGTTATCGGCGGCATAGAAATCGCGCCATGTGGAGGGGTCGGACAACGAGCCTTGAAACGCCGAGTGCCTCAGGTCAACCCCGGTGTCAATGACCGCAACCGTAATACCCAAGCCCAAGTTGGGGGCCATCTTGTGGGCTTGTTCCAGGCGAATTTTGCGCCAATTCTGGCTGTTTTCGGGCACGACATTGTATACTCCGCCCGCCCAGGTTCCGCGTGAACCACCTGTCCAAGCCAGAAAATCACCGCCCGCCCAAGTTCCCCGCGACCCGCCCATCGTGGCCGTCAGGGTGCCGCCGCCGCTAAACACGTCGCGGTTGGATTCCATGTACACGGTGCGGCCCCGTTGTGCACTCAGGGTTTGTACGCGCTGGGCCGCGGCACCGTGTGCGCCGTTCATGCCCAGCAAAGCGAAGCAGGATTCCGTTCCGGCAGTGACACAATCCGTTTCGTTCCAGGCCAATACTTCGCCGCCCAAACTGTTGGTCAGGCCACCGGGCGTATCGCCGCTCTGGAGGGGCACGCTTACCACCGAGTCGTACCGCTGGGCCACCTGTCCCGGACGGTCTGCATTGAGACTGGGCACCCCTTGCTGTTGAGTGCAGCCCATCAGCAGGCCAGCAGTAAGGGCCGTTAGGGTAAAAACGCGACGGGATGGCAACATCTGATTCTCCTTGATAAAGTGCTGAAACGAAAGACAACGTGCTCTAGAGGACGCCTGTCGTTTCAGCTTAGGAGTAAACCGTCACAGGTTTCTCACAGCGATCTCCTAAGAACCTGACCAGCCAGTGACTGAAGGTCAGCCTAACAGTTAATAAGGTCTCGATATTAAATAGGTTGGACTCTCCCTCTACAGTTCTAGGGCAACCAAGCACTCCTGCCCTAAGAATGTAGGTGAATGAGGGGGGCCACAGTCGCCGCCACTCGGACAGACGGAATGCATTAGAGGCGGACGGGGACACAAACCTGACTGATCTTCGGTGCCAGCCGTCTCCCTTCGGCGGCGAACAGGCGCAGGGTTGAAGAAGCCAGCGGCATAGAGATCACAGGGCGTCACTGGTCTTCTTTGTTGCCCTGCTCTGTTGCCCTGTACGGTGTTGCCGCCGATCCGGTTGGTGCGAATGGGACGGAATCCGGAGAAGCGCTCACGCAACTGCCGTTCACGCTTACCCGGCTGCCCGGCTCAACACGGACGAACTCGGCCCACAGATCAGACTGACTTAAGCAGACGTGCACGACATCGAATCAAGCCCAATGTCGTTCCCCCCTCCCGAATCAAACCTACCGCGTCAAAGCATAGGGGATGATGTACGGCCTGCCCGTGTCCGGATCGCTCAGAATGTGCGCCTTGAGCCCGAAGACCTCGGCCAGCAGATCGGGAGTCAGTACGTCCTCCGGTCGGCCTTGGGCGTACACCTCACCCTCACGCATGGCAATCAGCTCGTCGCTGTAACGCACGGCTTGGTTCAAATCGTGTAGTACCATCACCACCGTTTTGCCCTGCTCACGGTTGAGGCGCTGCGCCAGTTGCAAGACTTCTAGCTGGTGCGACAAGTCCAGGTAGGTGGTGGGTTCATCTAGCAGCAGGATTTCAGTCTGCTGGGCCAGACTCATGGCGATCCAGGCACGCTGCCGCTGCCCGCCCGAAAGAGCTTCCAAGGGGCGGCTGCCGAAAATGGTCATGCCTGTCTGGGAGAGCGCCCAGGCCACCGCCTCACGGTCTTCCGGACGGCGCACGGGAAAGCGGCCTTGGTGGGGATGACGGCCAAACCAGACCAGTTCCTCCACCGACAGGCCTTCGGGCGCGGTCGGCCCCTGCGGCAAAATAGCCAGCCGCCGCGCCACCTCTTTGCTGGGCAGGCTATGCAGCGCCTGACCGTACAGTTCCACAGTGCCCCCAGTCACGGGCCGCAACCGCGCCAGCGCCCGCAGCAGGGTACTTTTGCCACAGCCATTGGGCCCGATGATACTGGTGACCTGTCCACCCTTGAGGCTCAGGTTCAGGTGCGGCACGATCACAGACGCGCCGTAAGCCAGTTTCAAATCGTGGGTGGACAGCGGCGTGGTGGCGCCAGCAGGCACTGAGGGAGTAGGGGGAAAAGCGGGGACAGGGACAAGAGGGTTCATGCACTCCTTCTCAGCAGATACAGAAAATACGGTGCGCCCACCAGCGTAGTGAAAATGCCCGCCGGAACCTCTAGCGGCGGCAGAAGCACGCGCCCCAGCGTATCGGCGGCCAACACCAGCAGCGCCCCCAGCAGCATGGATACCGGCAGCATCCGCCCGTGCTTTGCGCCCACCAGCAGACGGGCCAGATGCGGGGCCAGCAGTCCCACGAAGCCCAGAATACCTGCTCCGGTTACGGCTGCCCCGGCCAGCGCGACGCCCACGCCCAGAGACAGCAGGCGGGCTGGCTTGACCCGCGTGCCCAGGCCCGTTGCCAGATCCTCGCCCAGATTCAGCACATCCAGCGTGCGAGACAGCAGCAGCGCGGCGGGCAGCAGCACCAAAGCCCAGGGAAGCACCCGCATCAGCCGCGCTGAGTCTGCCCCGTACACCGTGCCCGTCAGGAAGGTCAGCGCCGCGCCAAGGCCATCGGGGGCACGCACCAGCACCAGTTGCTGAACCGCGCCCAGCGCCGCCGCGACGGCCACCCCCACCAGCGCCAGACGCACCGGATGCAGGCCGCCCACTCCGCGCCACTCGTTTGAAAGGAGCAGCACCAGCCCGAAGCCGCCCCAGGCTCCGGCAAGCGCGGCCCAAGGCAGACCGCCGGGAGGCGCGGTGGGCCAAGCCAGCAAAAACACGGTGGCTGCCAGTCCAGCCCCGGCCCCAACGCCGATGATGTCCGGCGAGGCCAGCGGGTTGCGGATCACGCCCTGCATCATGGCACCCGAAGCGGCAAACATCGCTCCGCACAGCAGAGAGACACCTATGCGGGGCAGCCTCAAGTCCAGTACCAGTTGCCGGGTCAGCTCATCTCCCCCGCCCCACAACACGGCCCAGACTGCTGCCGCCGGGGTCGCCACCGCGCCTAGGCCCAGGGCCAGCACGGCCAGCAGCGCACTCAGCAGGGCCAGCACTCCCCCAACGGTCAGGGCGCGGGCAGCAGTGTAGTGCGGTGCAGTGACTTGACCCGTCACAGCATCACTGCTCCCGGAAAGCGCTGGGCGGAGCGGCGTCGAGCAACAGGCGGCTCTCAATGGCCTGAGCGACCATCAGTTTCAGGGCGACTGGGCCGCGTCCGCGCGTCCAGTTGTCGCGGTCAAACACATAGACCCGTCCGCGCTGCACCGCGCTGAGTTTCTGCCACAGGGGGTTTTTCTTCCACTCCCGCGTGACGGGCAGTTCATCCGGCGCAGTGAACAGCACCAGCGTC
Source organism: Deinococcus sp. QL22 (assembly GCF_023370075.1). Taxonomy (NCBI): domain Bacteria; kingdom Thermotogati; phylum Deinococcota; class Deinococci; order Deinococcales; family Deinococcaceae; genus Deinococcus; species Deinococcus sp. QL22. Next base: position 246,655 of record NZ_CP097150.1, on the reverse strand, counting down.
TGCGGATTCAGCGCCACCAGTCCCTCTAGCGAGAGTTCGTACTGGGTCTGGTCTCCCTTGGGACTCAGCGCATTTTTGCGCCCCAGCGCCTCCAGAAAGCTGCCCACGAAACTCTGGTTGCTGTGGACTGTAAACGAGTTTGGCGTCACCACCGCTGCGACGAAGGGCGCCGCCTTCTTGTTCACGAACGCCTTTGCCTTGCGAATCAGGCTCTGCTGATCGGCCAGCAGTTGCTTCGCGGCGGCCTCACGCCCCACCAGTCGTCCGATGACGAGCGTCTGTGCGTTCAGGTCATCCAGACTGCCGCGCCGACTCTGGAACGCGGCGGTGGGGGCCAAGGTCGCCAGTTGCGGGTAAATGCCGCTGTGCACGAAGGCGTCAGCGATGATCAGCTGGGGACGCAGCGCGAGGACAGCTTCCAAGCTCGGTTGGGCCCGGCTGCCTGTGGCCGTAATTTTCCCCGTGAGGGCACGCAAATAGGGTGGCGCTCCCCTGTCCCCGCCCTGCGTTCCCAGCGTCCCGCCCACCGGAGTTACCCCCAACGCCAACAGCGTATCTATAAAAGAGTATTCCAGCGCCACCACACGCTTGACTGGGGCACTCAATTCCAGCGTGCCGCGCTCGTGCTTGACGGTCAGCGCCAAGCTGGAAGAAAGGAGGGCCAGGGCGGACAGGGAGAAGAATGTTGATGTCATGGAAAACCTCGGAGGGGTACGTGATGGGAGGGAAAAGGCGAGGGGGTCAGATCAAAGAGACAGATCCGCTATGCCGCCCAATCCGCCGCGCCAACAGCACGAAGAAGGGCGCACCAACGGCAGCCACCACAATGCCCACCGGGGTTTCGGCGGGCCGGTCAACCAGACGGGCGGCGACATCGGCCAGTATCAAAAAAGCTGCGCCCAGCAGGGCCGCGAGGGGCAAGCTCAGGCGGTGATCGGCTCCCACCAGGGCGCGGGCGGCGTGCGGAATGACCAGACCCACGAAACCAATGGGCCCCACCACACTGACCGAACCGGCGGCCAGCAACACGCCCAGTACAGTGATCAGGGCGCTGTCGCGGGCGGTGCTGGCTCCCAGGCTGCTCGCAACGTCCTCTCCAAGCGCCAGCACGTTGACCCGGCCCGAGAACACCAGTGCCAGAACCAGCCCCAGTCCCAGCCACGGCGCGACCTGCCACAGGTGCTCCCAGGTGCGACCTGCCACCGAGCCGGACAGCGCGAACAGGGCGCCCTGGGCGCGGGTTTCAAACAGAATCTGCACCGCGCGGGTGGCTGCGCCCAGCAGGTAGGCTACCGCCACCCCGGCAAGCGCGAGCCGCAACGGAGTGAGACCAGCGCTTTTTGCTGCGCTGTACGCCGCCGCCGCTGCCAGCAGGCCGCCCAGAAAGGCGGCAGGCACGAACAGCACGCTGGGCGCGGCAGGAAAGAAAACCACCATCATCACAATGGCGCAGGCTCCACCCGCCTCTACGCCCAGAATGCCAGGATCAGCCAGCGCGTTGCGGGTCACGCCCTGAAGCAGCAGCCCCGAGACGGCCAGCGCTGCTCCGGCCAATCCCGCCACCAACGTGCGCGGCAGCCGTAACGCATGAACTACCAGACTGTCTGTGCTGGCGTCGGGGGCAAAGAGCAGGTGGGCCACCCGCGTCAGGGGAACGTCGCTGGCCCCCAGTGCCAAGGATGCCAGCAGCGACAGGCCAAGCAACCCCACCGCTCCCACGAACGCCAGCACTTGCCTGGAGAGGCGTGGGCGAGCGGTCTGGAGGGCGCGCATGGTCAAGAGGAGACCTGCATTTCTGGAGTCTGCATCTCTAGGGTGACCTCACCCAGAGACCACTGACGGATCTCACTCAGATCGGGCGTGTGGCTGGAGCCGGGGAGCTTCAGGGGCAAGGCGGACGAGATCGCGGTTTGAGCCGTGCCTTTCATGCCGTCCAGCTCAAAATGCAGGGTGACGTTTTCCCCGTCCACCTCGGCCCGGCCCGGTTCAATCCAACGGTTGGCCCGCAGCCAGGCCCAGCCGTACCGGATCAGGAGTTCGCGGTCTAGGATCTGACCCAGTCGGGGCAGGCCAGCGAATCCGCGCAGGTGGCGGGCGACTTCGGCGGGGTGAACCTCGCGGCGGGCCACCCGCACGGCCAGTTCCGGGGTCAGGTGCGCCCACAGGTAGCCGCTGGGAAGGTCGACAGCAGTTGCCGCAAAACGGTGTCCGCCGAAATGTCCGGTGCGCCACGCCCGCAGGCCTGCACTTCGCAGAGCCGCGTGGACTGGCACGCCGTAGCGCCCACAGGCCGCGTCCACCGTGCCGTGGGTGCAAACGTGAACATCTGGACTGGTGGCCGGAGATTCAACCGCCTGCCAGCCGTTCAGGTTTTCCGGCTCCAGCAGCGTGTCGATCAGTCCCCGCGCCCACTCGGCCTGGGGCAAGGCCGACTGGTAATCACGGCGCAGATAGCCGCCTGAGCCTTGCCGGTAGTGCCGTACCCGGAGCGGCCGACCAGCCTGCAGCGGGGCGCTCATCAGCAGACCGAAGCCCGCGCCCGCCTCTACCTTGCCGCGCAGCCGCGCAAACACATCTCGTTGTTCAGGCGTCCAGTTTTCCACGTCGCGCAATCTCGCCCACAGGGGCACGTCCAGCTCCAGCACCGTCACTTCCCGCCAGTGCGGGGCCGTGCCAATCGGGTCTTCCCCGGCGGCGCGGGAAACGTCGGAGCACAGGCTCAGGCGCGGAGGGGCGGCTGTCACTTCACCTTGTCCAGAATCAGGCGCGTCATCTCGTTGCTGTTGCGAATAGACACCAGGGGGCCGGAATACGGGCTAAAGGCTTCGGGGGTGTACAGCACGCTCTGAGACGCAAGGCGCTGGCCTACCGGGGTTTTCAGGAAGGCGTCTGCGCCGTTGAACTGGCCGCCGGGGGGAAACAGCACCACCAGAGTCTTCTTATCGATGCCGAGCAGCCCCTCTTCACTGACCTGCGCCCCGATGCCCAGGGTGGCGTTGCCTATCTTCAGGCCGTCCCTGAAGCCTAAGGAGCGCAAATCGTCAATCAGGCGCACGCTGCTGTAGGCCCAGGTGTTGCCGCCGCTGAAGGGGGCCAGTACCACCACCTTGTCGTACTTCCTGAACACGCCCGCCGCCTGCAATCTGCGGGCATTGACGCGGTTGACATCCGCCGCTTGTTTGATGATCTGCTCGGCCTGCACCTGCTTGCTGAACACGCGCGCCAGATCACGCAGCCCCTTTTGCCAGAAACCCTCGCCGCCCTCCTCATAGCCCACCGTGGGGGCAATCTTGCTGAGCTTGTCGTAATTCTCGTTGCCCTTCCAGGTCAGGCGCACGATCAGGTCAGGCTTGAGGGCCAGGATGGTTTCCAGGTTGGGAGCCGTCCAACTGCCCACGAAACTGGGGTTGTTCAGCTTGCCACGGGCGTAGAAGCCGCCTCTAAGGACGCTCGGCTTGACCTTGCCGCCGCTTATATCGGCAGGCGACAGGTAACTGCTCGCCAGCCCCACCACGCGGTTTCCCAGCCCCAGGGCGAACATCCAGCCCAGCGCTTCCTCGTCCATGACCACGATGCGTTGTGGGTTTTTCTTGAGGGTGGTCGTTCCCTCGTCATGTTTCAGGGTCAGAGTGTTGGTCTGGGCGGCGGCAGTAGGCATCAGCGCCAGGGTCAGGAGCAGGGCAATTCGTTTCACCGCCGTAATCTAGATTAATCCGACTAATTTAGTCAAGTTTACTCAGACGCTGACAGGTACTGTGGTAGGCGGGCTGGTGGCCTGCGCCACGATCTGCGTTTTTACAATTTTGTCACAACGGCGGTGCTGAGCTGCTCTGACTATCCTGAAGGTTTAGAACCCAAGGTGGAATGTCGTCGTTGACGGTGCCAATGATTTTCTCCGGCGATCAAGCACCCTATTTGCCCAAATTTTGAGGTGCCGCTGCGGTGGTCAGCGTCTCCGTCTGCCCAGGGACGCATAAGGTGTTAGATCCTCTCGGCCATTTGCGCAGAGACTTAACGTGACACATGTGACTGTCCCTGTTGTGGGTTGGCGGGCAAACATCGTGTAAGTGCTTCTGACCGTGGTGGGTTGAATGTACTCTGCCAAGATGCGCCCAGTTCCCGTGTTGGGCACGGCGGCGAGAGTGGTCACGGGCGTACCAGACCCCAGAGCGGCTGCCCGGAATAAGGGCAACAGCGGTTGAGGCTGCCAGCCTACGACCCGGTACATTTCTACGCGGCTGAGTCCTGCCCGGATTTCTGCCCGGTAACTGCGGCTGTAGGGCGGACATTCCGGTGTGAACACGGCGGGAAGCGGCGCCAACCCATTCCAGAGCGTGCCGGGCTGCTCGATACAGAACAGTGGGCTTTGCCAGCGGCGCTCGGTCACCCAGACCCGCCAGAGTAACTGTGCCAGCCGCCACGATAATCAATGCCCGCCTCATTCTTGAGCATGCTCCAACGCGTTCTCGATCAGTCCGGTGACGTGGTGATCCAGCAGGCAGGAATGCACCACGCGGCCCTCTTTGCGAAACGTCACCAAGCGCTGGGTTCGCAGCAGCCGGAGTTGATGGCTGACGGCGCTCTCAGAGAGGCCCACCACCGCTGCGAGGTCGCCCACACACAGCTCCTGAATGTGCAGGGCACTCAGCAGTTGCAGTCAGGTCGGATCGGCCACCAGCTTGAGGAGGGCGTTGGCTTCCTCGACGCACGCCTGATTCGGAAGCTACGCACATTTGGGCCGCGATGTCCTCAGCAGGAGGACTGTTGACCCCCTCTGTTTGAGAACCAGTTCTCACCGGCACATCACAGCGCAGGGGCCATCGCGCCCAGTTTGGAGCACCACCGTCCGCTCAGCAAGAGACCGGTTTTCGAGCCGTTTGACCGTCTTCAAGTCGGACTGGGCCATCGCCACCCCGCCGAGGTGGTGGCCGCGCATCAGGGTCAGTTAGGGGCAGGTAATGGCGTTCAGCAGGGACGACAGGGGCAGTACTCAACTGCTCTATACCTTTTGCCAACAGCCAATCGTCCTCTGCCCGATCTGGGACTGCTGCGTGAGGGTATTGTTCTGCGCCAAGAACTTCACTGCCGGGTCAGCCGCCCGCCTGCGCAGCATCCTGCTCATGGTGACCGCTTGGGTGGAGTGGACGCTTATGTCATGGGCAAAGCGCACGTCAGCGCTGTTGGGGCCAGGTAGCCAGGGGCCAGCAACGGCCAACTCAGTCACCAGAAAACCCCGTCACCAGTACGGCGGCAGCTACACCGTACCGTCATACGCGCCGCTGCACGAGGCTCCGGTCTCTGGGGCTTCTCCACCCTGTTCGTATTTGACGAGGAACGTTTTGATGCGTGGGCATCAGGGCAACCATCCAACGGTGTGTGTTCATCATGACTTCTGGGAAGTATCCCGGGGGCTAAAGCGCGTGTGTTAACTTTTTTGGGCTTGAATTTTACGGCGTGACACCGCAATAGAAGTCAGCGGGTCGACACTCTTGGGTTAACTGCTGCCACTCCAGCGGCGGCCATCTCATTCCAGAAGCTAGAAGTTGGTAGAAAACCCCAACTTCTTCCACAGCCGTTGAGCACAGCGATCCCCAGCTCACTGGGACGTCATCGGAAAAACGACGTGCTCCGTAGAAAGGCTCGACTTGCAGACGAGTTGATGGCCTGATCCACCAGTGCTGATGATCATCAGAGGCGGCGTTCACTCTCGTCAAACCCGTCTGCTCTGCGGCATCGACCAGTGCCTGCCAAAAGCCCATGTCGTTTCTTGGCCGCACTGGAAGTCGAAGAAAGTACGTGGTGTGGTGAGGCTTGATGTCAACATCCCACTCGAACTGGAGGGCCTGACCTTCGACCAGAATATGGGCATTTTGGGCGTGCACTTGTCCATTGACCTCAATTCTTCCATCCGCACGGATGACGTAACTTGCGGGCAAAGCATCGGTCAAAGCCACACATTCGTCTTCATAGGGTTCATGGCGAAAATTGTCAGGCACAGGAGATTGAATGCCCCAGCGATATGGCTTTTCTCTTGGATGCGTATAGAACACGTGTCCGGCTAGATCCCGCTGAAACTGCACCACAACCTCATGGATGGGCAGACCTGCTCGGTGGAACCGTTCCGCAAGCGTATCAACTGTCACGAACGGATCACCCTCGTCATCACAGGACTGGCGAGGAAAGGCAGCCAGGAGACGTGACGCACGGTCTGTCCATCCCCGGTGGAGTTCAGAGGGAGAGAGCGACCGAGCATAAGCGGGAAGAGGTTCTGATGGTATGCAATCACTATACCGGCGGTGCTCGAACCAGACGGCGAAGCATCAGCCGAATCATGGCCAAGTGAATCAGCATTGCTGTGGTCTCAGGTCACGCTTCGTAGTCCTTTGACAAACGGCGGCACTTGTTTAACCACGCGAACGTTCGTTCGACGACCCACCGTCGGGGCAAAACGTTTCACGTTTTGCGAGGATCTACCTCCTCAACGAGGTCTGAGATATACCGCTTGGCCTGTCGCCACCAGGGGTAGACGACCTCCACCAGTACATCTGAACTGTCTTTTGCCCAGCGCAGAAATCCACCGGTGTAGCCTTGATCTGCCCACACCTTCTTCAGTTCCGGGTAGGTCTACCGTATCCCTTCTAGGACGAGCTTGCCGCCTTCCCGGTCTTGCAGATTCGCGGGATGTACGACGACCTTGAGAATCAAGCCGAGCGTGTCCACCAAGATGTGCCGTTTGCGTCCTTTCACCTTCTTGGCACCGTCAAAGCCTCGGATGCCGCCAGATTCGGTGGTCTTCGCGCTTTGACATGTCGATGATCCCCGCTGTGGGCTCTGCAGCCCGTCCAGCGGCCAAACGTACTCGTTCCCGAAGCACGTCATGGACACGCTGAAGTACCCCTTGAATGCGCCACCTCCGGAATTGTGCGTACACCGTGCCCCAACTCGGAAAGTTTGTGGGCAACAGACGCCAGGCACACCCGGTTCGCAGGACGTAGAGCATGGCGTCAGTCAGCAGACGCTGCGAATGGATGTTCGTCCTGTCCCCCCGGGGCCAGGAAGCAGCGGTTCAAGCAGAGCCCAATCCTGATCCGTGAGGTCGGAGCTGTATCCCATGCCCGTCATGCTTCACAGTAAGATGAAAACTATGTCCAGAAACACTTCGAGACGTTAACACACGCGCTTTAGGGCAAAATGTCCGGCTGAGATGGGATTAACTGACAGCAGTTACGCTCTGACGGGAGCGACCAAGGCTTCCGGCGTTCCCTTCCAGCGCAGCAATCTCAGGGCATTGGCCGTGACCAGAACGGTGGCTCCGGTGTCGGCCAAAATCGCCATCCACAGATCGGTGTACCCCAGCAGGGTGGTCACCAGAAAGATGGCCTTCAGGCCCAGGGCAAAGGCGATATTGGCCTTGATGTTGCCCATGGTGGCCCGCGACAGGCCTACCAGATCGGCCACGCCCATCACCCGTTCCCGCAGCAGGGCAGCATCGGCGGTTTCTAAGGCCACGTCGGTGCCGCCGCCCATGGCGATGCCTACATCGCTCTGGGCCAGGGCGGGAGCGTCGTTGATACCGTCGCCGACCATGGCAATCCCCCCTTGCGCTTTAAGGCCCGCGATGATCTTCAGCTTGTCTTCCGGCAGCAGGTCGGCCTGCACGTCCAGGCCGAGGTCGCGGCCAATAGCCTGCCCGGTGCGGGCATTGTCGCCCGTGAGCATCAAGGTCTTGACCCCCATCTGATGAAGGTGCGCCAGCGCCGCTTTGGCATCGGGGCGGGGTTCATCCCGAATGGCAATCAGGGCCAGGGGGCGGGAGTCGTGCAGCACGACCACGGTTCGGCCCTCATGTTCCAGCGCAGCGATTTGGGTCTGGAGGCCACTGTCCAGACTCACCACCGTTTGGGCATAGCGGGGCGAACTGACATGAACGGTCTGGCCGTTGACGGTGGCTATGACGGCCTTGCCGGGCAAAGCCTGCGCGTCGGTGATGGGCAACGGGGTAATACCACGCGTCTTGGCCTCGTTCAGAATGGCTTTGGCCAGCGGGTGGCTGCTGCCCGATTCCACACTGGCGGCGAGTTGCAGCACTTCGGTTTCCGACCCTTGCAGCGGCACGATTCCGGTCACGCGGGGCTTGCCCGCAGTCAAGGTGCCGGTCTTGTCGAAGGCCACGGTTTTCACGCTGCCAATGGCTTCCAGTGCCGCGCCGCCCTTAATCAGCAGGCCCCGGCGTGCCCCCGCGCTGATGCCGCTGGTGATAGAGGCAGGCACGCTGAGCACCAGGGCGCAGGGGCAGCCGATGAGCAGCAGACTGATGCCCTTGTAGATCCAGGGGTACCATTCGGCTCCAAAGAACAGCGGCGGAACGGCGGCCACCAGCGCCGAGACGGCCACCACCCCCGGCGTGTAAAAGCGGCTGAAGCGGTCGATAAAGCGGGCGGTAGGGGCTTTGCTGCCCTCGGCTTCCTCGACCAGATGGATGATGCGGGCAATGGTGTTGTCGCTGGCCGCCTTGTCCACCCGCACGGTCAGCACGCCGTCGGTGTTGATACTTCCGGCATACACGGAATCCCCCACCGCTTTCACGACGGGCACGCTCTCCCCGGTGACGGGGCTGTCGTCCAGATTAGAAATGCCGGTCAGAATGGTGCCGTCGGCAGGCACGCGGGCACCGGGATTGATCTGCACAGTTTGGCCGATGGTCAGGCGGTCTGCGGGAAGCTCACGGACTGCGCCGCCCTCCAGCAGCAGCGCGGTTTTGGGGGTCAGGGCCGCCAAAGCTTGAATGCCAGCTTTGGCCCGGCCCGCCGCCACCCCCTCCAGCAACTCACCGATGGCGAAGAAGAACACGACGACTGCGCCTTCCGCCGCTTCACCGATCAATACCGCGCCGATGGCCGCGAGGCTCACCAGCGTATTGATGCTGAACGGGTCGCCCAGCTTGGCGCTGGCGTAGGCTTTTCGGGCCAAGGGCCAGACCCCCAGGAGCGTGGCGGCCACGTACCCATACACCGAGAGCGAAGGTGCAAAGAAGCCGAACAGCCAGGCCACGGCCAGGAGCAGACCGGAGCTGACCACCAATCTGCCTTGTCCACTGCGGTACCACGGCGTTCCGGCGGGAAGAGGGACGTGGGTGTGACCCGGCGCGTCATAGTCGTGGTCATGCGCCGACGACGTCAGCAATGAGGGCACATACCCGAGCGATTTTAGGTTGCGTTCAAGGGTGGCCCTGGGGGTTTGCGCTTCATCCAGCGCCAGGGTCAGCGTTTGCTTGCTGAAGCTGGTTTTGACCTCCGCCGCTCCGGGCAAGGTGGTGATCATGCGCTCAACCTTTTGGACGCAGGACGCGCAGTCCATGCCGTCGACAAAGTAGGTCAGCGACAACTCATCGGAATGGGCGGGCGGGGCAGTCATAGGGCGAGTATACATGAGCAGATACTCATATGAAGGGGGGCTCAGGGATGCGGGGGACTCCAGAGTACCCGGTCTCCACTTACCGAAACTTCGCGTTACTCGCTTATCCTATACACCGCAACTTCGCGGTATTTGGCCTGAAAACGTCGTATCAGCGGCAATGTAAGGGTTCTGCCGGTCGCGGCAGGGGTGGCCTGAACCTCAGGCTACCCCTGCCCTCCATCTGCCTTGGGGCCGATTAAGGCAACACAACCGAATCAGGAGATCAAAAGCCGCCTCAAAACGCTTTACAGCGCGGTTTTGGTTTTTATGTTCGCGCGGTCGATCAGAACACTGGGTTTGTTGGCTAGGGTGAGCAGGTAGGGTTAATTGGGCGTGGGATCGGCCACCGGAGCAGCGGCGGGGGCCACCACGGCGGGAAAGTGTCCAGCAGCTACGCCTGCGCGCAGCACCCACTGCCAGATCTTGCTGGGGAGGCGGTAGTAGGTCTGGAGCGGCTGGACATAAAGCACGCGCTCACGCCAGAGCTGTTTCTCGGCGCTGTTACCTGCCCGCACGCGGCTTTCGCCTAGGAGTGCGCTGACTTCCTCTGCAGGAATAGGTTGGCCATGCTGTTCGGCCCACTGCACGGCGGCCCAGCCCTGGTAGGCAGCCTTGAGGTCCTCCAACAGTGGCCCCCGGTCAGTGAAAGTGTCAGGCAGCGGGTCAGGGTGGTGGAAACGGGCCGACCAGTCCGTGACAAAACGGCGCATCTCCGCAGCAGGGGGGGTTTTCTGCCGGGGCATAGGGGCATTGTACGGGGCAGCGGTGACTGGGGCTGCCGAAGACGGGGAGGGGCACCCTCGTTCGTGGTCGAGATCTGAAAAGACAGTTTGCCTCTCGTCGCGTGTGAAGCAATCATCTGATCTGCGCTCTGAGGCCGCTGCTAATCCGGCAACAGCTCTTGCAAGCGGCTCCCTAATGCACGGGCAATTCGTTCATAGGTGTAGATCCCCGCATTGAGCTGTCCCTTTTCGATCTTCCAGAGGTGGGTGCGGTGGATACCCACAGTATCAGCCAGACCTTCCAGGCCAATCTTCTGGTCTTGGCGCTGGGCACGAATCCGCAATCCAAGTTGCTGTAGGTAGGCCTCTTCCAGGCTGAGCGTGGGGTCAGGAGAGAGGACTGCAGACATACCCCAAGGCTTCATGGTGGTACCCCCTTTCGCCTACTTCATATTTGGTGTCATCATATTTGATACGATGTGAGCATGCTCGGAGCCGACCCTGTCGCTGTGCCAGATGGTTTTGGCGTTGTCCCCTCACACCCAGTGCCGAATACGGTGAGTGAGGTGCTACCGGAGCCGGGACGTGCTCAGGTGTGGGTGACCTTCGACGAGCGAGAGACGCACCTGCTGGATTTGACCGGTTTGCTCAAGCATGAAAAGTTTCAGGCGCTCCGCCTGCGTGAACTGTTTCGGGCGGTGCAGGTGGCGCCTGATCGCCAGTCCATCTGCTGGCCTGCGGGGGTGCGCTTGGGCCCGCAGGAATTAACTGGCTCAGCGGCTGAATGGTCTGGCGTGGTGACCCTGGGCACCGTGCTGCCCACCTCGCGGTACCGTCCCTTGTTGCCGTACCTGCGCTATCAGCCGCAGAAGGGGTATTTGCCGCCTTACCCCGCTGAGGCCTTGGTGGTGCAGCGTTTGCTGCAGCTCAAACCCGGTGAATTGCGGGACAGTCTGAAGGCACTGCATGCCCCCGAAGAAATTGCTCTGGCCCGCCTCTCTGATCTGGGTGCTTTCTTGTCGCAGTTGTTCGCTCCGGAGCACTTGTATGCCCTGCTGCGTCGTCCCTGGCATTACGGGGCGCAGCAGTGTCCTGATCAGGTGCTGCTCCACACCATGCTGGGGTGCTTGATGCGTGGGAGGCCAGATCTGATTGAGCGGCCCTGCATGCTCATTGCAACGGGTGGTGAATGATGGTGAGCAACAGTCGCAGCGCGGAATCGGGAGCTAAGATGACTCCAGCATCAGGAGCTTGAACAACGTTCGGTGGACCGGAGAGTGGTCTGCAGAAAGGCCTTGTAAGGCAAGGGTGCCTCACCATCAGGGGTCTGTGTTGTCTGACGACCGATCAGAGGGCTGGGGGGAACCGCTGTTGAGCAGATCCCCCGGCTCAACGCCAAAGGTCTTAGCGAGTCTTTCGATGATGTCGATACCGGTGTTCTGCCGGGCCTGCTCAATTTTGCCGATTTGGGTGCGGTGGATCTGTCCTATTGCAGCCAGGTCTTCATGCGACCAGCCCCGCTCCTTTCGCAACCGGCGCAGGTTGTCAGCCAGACGCTGGCGAATGTTGGGCTCATCAGACATAACTTTCATGATGTAATCAAGCCTCTCGGATACGCCACACCTTAGAAGGTGGCATCTCAGAAGGTAGAATGGGAACATGAGGAGAGCCACGCAGCTGTACCTGGGCCGTCCTGCCGTCGCCCAGACCCGAGCAGAGAGCGAATATCAGCCACTGGAGGCGGTGCTGCTGCTGCCGTCCGTCCGGCAGGAACTGTCGAGGTGCTTGGAGGTAAAAGGGCGCTGGCAGGGCGGGGCACTCTTTGGGGAAACGGACTTCGGTACCTTGACGGTGCGGCTCGTCAGCCCACTTGGTCCCCCCGCATGGTGGGGTCAGCCGCTGACGCCGCACCTCCCGTACCTGATGGGCTGGAGCGACAGCATGGAAACGCAGCCAGGACCTGTGGTGGACTGGGCTGGGAACTGGATCGCCGCGCCGGACAGCCGGTTGCCGGATGAACGTAAAGACCTGTCATGGCTGCAACAAGGAGCGGAAGCTGGCCTGTTCGATCAAGATCACCCTCTGCTGGTGGCCGGAGTTCAGGAAGGGCACCTGATGCTTCGTGGGTATGCCTGGGAAGAGGGGAAGTCGGTGCCGCTCCAGTGCACGGTCAACCTCCCCAATGGGTTATGACCCGATGCTCGTGAGGAGCACTCTACCTTCCGTCATGAACTGTAGAGTGGCGTGCTGGCGAGGACGCGTCTCAGGCCTGGTCGTCTGGGACAAGCCCAAGCAGGAAACGGGCATCGACATCCAGGGCCAGACTGAGGGCAGCGACTTCGAAGTCGTAGACACTTCGGGTACCCAGTTCGATCCGCGTCAGGGTCGACTGATGGAACGCATATCCTGAATGTTGTTCGATCAGTTGACAGGTCTCGATCATGGTCAGCGACCGCCGTTGCCGGGCCAGGCGGACACGGTCGCCGACCAGGTTTCCGCGTCCGGGCGTCAGCGTCTCTGCGTTGCTGAAGCGTTGGCGAATGGCGCTGGGACGTTTCACAACGGCAAACCTACCATGTGATGGGCCAGTGCTGATCAGTAAAGGAGCGGCAGAGGCAGTAGACGCTCAGTACTGATCTTTGAGGCGGTATCTCTGGTTGCATAGGGATTCCAATGAAATCCTGCACTGTCTGCGGGATTGATCTGACTGAAAGAATCAAAGACGTATCCCGGGAGGTGGACGTCCATCCGGCACGGTACTGAAACGACGTGAATTGGACGGCATGCGTATCACCGCTCTTCCGTGGCAAGAAGCAGGGGCGCTTCGACAAGATTGATCCTTCCATGCTGCAGGCGGCCTGCAGCGGTATCGAGCAGCCGGTTGCCCGGGTCTCACCAGAGCTAGGGCTTTTGTTACGGCAAACATACCGTGTAGATCGGTGGGAGGAGGCGGTGAGGAACCTTCTGAACCGAAGCGACGTCTAAGAAGGTTCCGCTGGGCCAGCAGATGAAGCAGTTGTCGGTCGAAACGTTCGGGCGTCGGACAGGAAGCCGCCGCTAGAGCGCTGCTAGTGGCTGAAGGCTGAGCAGTTTGGTCAGGCCACCACTCAGGGAAGTCCACGCCTAGGAATGACCCTTTGGAAGAACTTCGGTCAAAAGGTCAGGCATGTCGGGAAGCCTCTTTACAGAGCAGCGCCGTCAAGGCATTCAGGATGTGGCCATGGGGACAGCTCCAGTTACCCAGGATGTGAACCGCTGTCCTACGTTGCAGGGGACCTGCCAGGACGATCAGGAGCCGTGCTTGAGCGTCGCAGAGGACGGCCATCTGGCGAACGGCTTGCAAGAGTCCCGGGGAAAGTGGGTGGGCTACCGTCAGCAAAAGCACTGGGGACAGATGCAGGCTGGAGCAGTGGGGGACGCTCTTGTAGTGCGTGGCCGACGTGTTCTCACCCGTATCATTCATGGTTCAGGCATGGGTGTAGCGTCGAATCGTGCACGTTCGACCAAGACTTGAACGAGCGTTGCCTGATGATCTTGCGTATCCCAGGGGACTGCCAGGTGGTCAATGATACTCAAGCCTTTTAATTCACTCTGGGAACGCCGAAACCAAGTTAACACTTGGCTTGATGGCATGAACGTCCGGAGGGTGCTGACCTGCCTGGACAGAAAGGCAAGGCGTTCCAGAACTTTGACCGAAAACTGGCCCTGCTGGAACTGAACTGACCATGTTGATTCAGTAATTCCAAGCATACGGGAGAGATCCTGGTGGTCGAACAGGCGAACCAATTCTATCGCTGGCAAAGGTGGAGTGTGGGCAGTGTGTTCACTGGGAGAGCTCGCCCGGCGTACGGGGCGCAACCGGGCAAGTGGCGCCTTGTCGTGGTAGAGGATGAACACCTGCCCAGCGATGAGTTCACGGACAATGTCGGACCAGGCATACCTGAGTTCCCTCGCAGTAATCCTCCGTTCAGTCGACGAACCGGGCGACATAACATACCCCCTGATATGCCATATTAGCATATGCTATTGAAGCATAGTATCGCCCCAGGACGAGCAGATGCTCCGCAATTTCTCGATTCTGGGACTTCATCTCGGCTTAATCTCCGTCGGCATGTGCTGGATGAGCTTGAAAAATCCAGTATTTCGCGTGTGGGAAAGGGTCGAAGACCACTGCAGATGCTACGAGATCGTCCGCAAAAGCCAGCCATTTATGAAGAAAATAAAGGGTGCTTGTCGCAGAGGCGTTATGAGGGTGTTTAACCCCTAAATATTCCTACCAAATCCACCTATTCGGACGAAAATCACGCCATTTCGGCTGGCAAAAAAATTTCTCATATTTTACACATAGTCCCTTCAATTTCTCATAATGACAATATTGACACTTCGAACATCTATTGCATTGTGCAAGGGAAAGCAACGGTTTCGCCGATAAATTTAAGAATTTCAACCTATCACAAGTTAGGCGCTTATGAGGGAGAAAAAGTATGAAAGAAGGGCATAACTCACAAAATAAAAGAGCAAATCTAGCTGACTATTCTTTAAGATTTGATAAGAGGGACGGTAACATTATTGTTTATGATGTAAAAGGTCGCTTCAGTGAAGTCTTGACTCAAATATATAATGATATTGCTAGGCCCTCAACAGATTCAAACGCGAGAGGCGTTGTCTATGCGATGAGTCTATTTTTAATAGAAGCGGAGAAACGTAATAAAGGAGCAAACGCAAGTGCAGCAGATGTCAGGGAAATCGTAGAATATATTCTGCACACCAGATATGGAGCAGATTTCTCTAGAACCGCTTCCAGTCATGTCAAAATCTACACTGGGGAAAAAAGCAATCCATACACAATTAAGACCTTTCTGTCCAGTATGCGTACGGGTTTCGAGCGTCTTTTCGCTAATGGATATAGAAAAGGCAAAAACCCTTTAACTGCGCACCAAACAGTAGCAAAAGATTTATCATCTCATGTGGAAGATTTAAAGACCACTGCCATTGAGGAATTTCGTCAGTCTCCTGTTTGCTATTACCGGATGACTGACGAAACCGTTATACCTATGTTTGTCACTGACGGGTCAACGTTACCTGACCTAATGCAAGAAGCGGCCAAAGCTGCCCAATGGCGACTAAGTGAACATGCAATATTGGGAATTATAATAAATGGAGGCTGCAGAGGCTGCGAATCAGTAGAAGTATCTTTTCATGGCTGGGAACTCTGTGGTTTCGGGAATCAAATCAAAGTGCACAACAAAGGCCAAGGCAGAACGCCAAGAAAACTGATTTCACTCTCGGCGGAAACAGAAAAACTATGTAACGACTATTTTACGCTAGAACGGCCCCTACAAGACAAGCGATACAGCGATTTCCTTGAATGGGCGCAGAAAAAAGGAGATGCGTCTTACACTCCTCAGTGGTACGCAATTTATCTGACGGAGAAGAAGATTGACTCTAAATCTGAGCCCCTATTTCTGAACGATAGAGGGAGGCAGTACTTGTCTAAAACGTTTTGCCGCCAGGCCTGGACAAGAGCACGGAAAAAGCTGAGGATCACACCTACTCCTCACCATCTCCGCAGATGGTATGTAAATAAGGAAATCAAATTCATTTACGAAAATTTTCAAGACGTGCGTGACCAGTACAGAGAAATGAAAAAATTTATGAAAAAAATGGGGTGGAAGCGGTGGAAAAGTGTACATCCTTATGATTTTGAGGGGTATGCAACCAATGCGGTTGAAGCATACATCATAGCCCAACTCGATGAAGAGAGCTCCAGCGACCATGAGGTTGCAGCGGAGATGATGGAAAAACTCGGTCTTTCTATCCGTATGAAGGGCGAGAAATGAGGATTGAAGCTATTGATAAACTGCTGAATATAGTTTCAGATGAGTACCGGGAATCTATTTTATCCTGGGAGTCAGCTGGTTATCCCTCCCTAGATGTAATCAATTGCTTAATTGAAATTCAACTGGAACGGCCGCCTTACGCCCCCCTGCTTCTTCACTATGCTGTCTGCAATTCTGAGCCCAAACTTGTAGAAAAGCGGCTTAAATATCTGAACAGATGCTGGCGGGAGATGTGGATAGCACAGCACAGACCCAGCACTTTCAAAGAACTTGACCGCACAACAAGCCTTGCAGATTTACGGCAGCATTCCGGTAGAGTTGCTCGTCAGGTACTTGAGGCCATCACAGATCCTACTTCTGTATTACTTTCAGATATAAGATGCATTTTACCAAACGAATACCTTCCTCTCCTCGGCTTATCAAACTTCGCCGGATATATTCCTGCCACAATACTAAAAATTGCAGACCAGCGTTTTAAATGCCATGGTGGTGCTGTACCTGAAGAAAATAGAAAGGTTATCAAAAGAATCCACTCTATGCGCAAAACACCGTACGTTTCCGAGCTTATTTTGGCTGTTTCCATGTTAACGGATGAAGAATCGGCAAGGGGGGAGCGAAATACCCCCAACTCAGTCTTAACAAAATTAACACATACTGCGTCCTTACTTAAAAAGGTATTTGCTGACTGCTCGCTTAAGAGTATGGTGGATTTTGATCCTGATTTACATTTAAGATCCTACTTTAAGGATGAATCTGGCCAGTATCTTGACAGTGTCAGGGTCGCGCATATCAGCGCATATCTTGAATGTGCAGATGCAGGATATCGTTGGGAGAGGGCTCACCCCGATCTGAAGGCCTCCGTTGCTCCCTGGCGACTGCGCTCCCCGAAAGGACATATCGATGAGGACAAACTATTCGCCGCGGCACGCCAGGCGGAGAAGAACAGGCGGTATGCCCTGGCGGACGCTCTAGCAAAGGTTTATCTGCCTACCCTGAGTGCCGTCATCCGGCGAGCCGCCGTTTTCCAGGAAATAGCGGCGGCGAGCGAGGTGGCGCATAGGCAGTTTGCGTCTCTGAGTGCCGAAGAAAACCATCTTCCATTTGAGGTCTGTCTGTCCGATGGATCCGCCACCTTGCGTTTTGTGATCTGGTCGGCGGCGGTCTTCGCCGGAAAGAGGAGCCTCACCAAGCAGTTGGAATTGCTCAATCAAGGGGATCAACGAGAAACCCTTGTCGAGTATGTGGGGGCGGTCGACGAGGCTGGTCAACCGTTGCCCGACGCTTACTTTGCCCTGGTTCAGCGCGCCTGGTACGATCCGGAATTCAGGCCGCAGATCCTTAAATATGGCGGGGTCGAATCGGATTACCTGGGTACTTGGCCAGGCTTGCTGCGTCCTGCCATGCGCCTAAGCGGTCATTGCCATAAAGAACATGCTGACGCACATCGCTCTGGCCGGAAGCCAAGGGTTTTGTTTGACTTGAAGGCGCTCTGCGCGGGTGCAGCCTATGGTGCGTTTGTTCTGGTGGTGGCCTACAGCTCAGGCATGAGGACGCATGAGATGCAGCAGATCAATGGCCGTGCGCCCGACA
Organism: Deinococcus sp. QL22; assembly: GCF_023370075.1. Classification (NCBI taxonomy): domain Bacteria; kingdom Thermotogati; phylum Deinococcota; class Deinococci; order Deinococcales; family Deinococcaceae; genus Deinococcus; species Deinococcus sp. QL22. The sequence continues at coordinate 229,047 of NZ_CP097150.1, read as the reverse complement.
CAGTGATACTAGAAAGTGGACACTTTGAATGCAGTATTTACAAAAAGGGTAAAAAACGGGACAAGAAGAAAATATTCAAGCAAAAGTTAGAGCCTTTTGTGAGAACGTACTGGGAAGCTTTGCGCGACGCACATTACAAATCATGGGGCGATTTTTCATACGTTCTGCCTCAAGACGGAGAGAAATTCGGTTTCGAGCGAGGGGGTTATCTACTGCAAGCTGACGGCAGGCGACTCTCGCAGGTCGTAATGAGACGGTCGGCGCGGTTTGTGGCTTTTGGCGCATGTCATGATTCCACCGACCCGGACTTCATGAGCTTAGCTATCCATCTCCTGCGACATGGCCACACACGCATCCGGGAGGAACTTGGACATCTGCTGTCGGATATCCAAAAAGATTGGACTGACCCCATCTGACAGGACCACAGGCCAAGACACTTTGCCCCATTCAGCGGATACGCTGATTGCATCGCGAAGGAGATCAGATGCCAGGACGAAATCACAGCCGCGACTTCAAACTTGAGGTTGTCAGCCAGATCAACAGCGGGCAGCACACCACGGCCCATCTCAGTCGCCTTCATTCACTGGCTCCGAGCTTGATTCATCGGTGGCGCAAAGAGGTTGAGGCACGTGGGGAAGCCGCGTTTACCGATGGTGCCACGACGGATCGCAGCGACGAACTCCGGATTGCCGAGCTGGAACGGTACTGTGGTCAGCTCGCTCTGGAGAACACGATTCTGAAAAAATCGTTGGCGACGTACCGCTCGAAACACGGCACCAAATGATTGCGGATGCGCGAGTCGCGCATCCCAGGGTGTCGGTACGTCGCTTGTGTGAGCTGCACGCGGTCAGTCGGTCGTGGTATCTGGGTCAGCAGACTCGGACACCGATAGACCCGGATCTTGGGCTGGCCAAAGAGATTGAGGCGGTGGTGTTGAAGTGGAGCGGGTACGGGTACCGTCGTGTCACCCATGAACTGGCCCGCCGGGGACGCCCGACCAATCACAAACGCGTCTTACGCGTGATGCGAGCAGGAGGGTTGTTATGCCGTCCCAAACGGCGGTTTCAGGCCACCACGGACTCGACGCACAGCGAACGTCGTTTTGAAAATCTGTTGCCAACCGTGGTCCCTAAGCAACCCAACCAGGTCTGGCAAGTCGATCTCACCTACGTTCGGGTCAAGCATGGCTTTGTGTACCTCGCCTGCGTCCTCGACAGCTTCACCCGAGAAATCGTGGGCTGGGCCATGTCCAGGTGCATTGACGCGGCGCTGGCCGTGAAGGCACTCAACAACGCGCTTGGGGCGCGTTGCCCAGCTCCAGGTCTCCTCCACCATTCTGACCAGGGGTCTCAATACGCAAGTCGCGTCTACGTGGATCGGCTTCGGGAGGCCGGGTTGATTCCCAGCATGTCCAGAAAGGGCAACCCCTACGACAACGCCCGGATGGAAAGTTTTTACAAGACCCTGAAAACGGAGGAAGTCGATCTGCAGGACTATCTCGACTTCGACGACGCACAGCGCCACATCAACCACTTCATCGGTCAGCTGTACAACCAAGAACGTCTGCATTCCAGTTTGGGGTATGTCCCACCAGCCGAGTTCGCCACCCACTATCATTGCGCCTAGAAGTGACTTGCCTGCTGGCCCGGTACTTTGGGTTCACTCCAGATCTGGGTCACGCGTGCGAATGGATGACCCAGCATTACTTGGGGGGTAAAGCGAGAGACAGCCGTCCTCAGATGATGGTTGATGTCCCCCTCGAGACCCTCTGGCAATCTCTGTTGCCTGATGCCATCAAAAGTACCTCGGTGCAGCAATGACGAACGATGATCTCCCGTTTCAACCTTCGTCGCTGCTGAAATCAGGGGAAGACCGAAAAAGCCTTACACTCGAATTTATAAAGCGCGCCATTAATGAGAGGAACAAAGAGCAGTTACATATCACTGAAGAGCTACGCACCTTTGAAACAAAAGATCTCTTAAGAATAGCAAATGAGCTGATTAACAAGAGTGACAGCAAAAGAAAAAAACCGATTTACAAAACGACACTGTCATCAAACACCGAAGTTGCCTCGGTGATCGCAGTGGCTCGGCGTGAGACGTTCCAGGCGATCCCTGACTTCTCTCGCTATGCCAGTCTGAAGGTCAACAGAAGCATTGGTCATCGGGCACAAAGCAGAAGACGTTCATACCTGATCAAACACAAGTCACGAGACCAGTTGGCCCAGGATGTGGTTGGTTTAATGGAACTCGACCGGTTTTATACGAATCGGCGTGAGTTGCTGGACGTTGGAAATCTGGAGGAGGGTCCGTGGCCAGAGAAGCTGCCGTTCCCGAATGATCCATTCGTGCCCAGTGCGGCGGCCGCACATCGGTATCAGCAGCTGAGGACACATCAGCGCAAGGCAGATCTGGCTAAAATGATCATTGATCTGGAAAAGCGGATCTCTGAACATCGGCAGCATCTCCAGAAGCTTGACCGCCTGTATCTGGCACAGAAGCCAAAGTTCAAGCCATCAGCCGTCAAGAGCAAAAAGGGAACCACACGATGAGGAATGGCAATGTGCACGCTAGAGGACCGGTAGAGGACCGCTGGACGCCCGCTGAGAGGGCTGTTGAGAGGACTGGAATTCTCGGACTGCGCTACTCTACATAAAACAGCGCTAGGGCGACTAGACTTTAGCCGAGAATAGCCAAGAAAACCCCCTCCCAGACGGTGGCTCATCGTGCACAATCCCTCCAAGCTTTCACACTTGGATGCCCACGAGCAACCAAAGACGGCTTGAGATGGATCGATGCAAAGCCTTGCCTCCTGTACCCGGCAATGTCTCTCCGAGGTTGGTACCTGACGTACTGCATTCCGCTGCTTTTAGGGATGCCCACAGCCGCAGCGCGTCAGCAGAACCTGGCGCAGCCATGGGAGCAAGGGATTTCGTCACTTGCCGGGAACGGCGCCAAGTTGTTCTAAGGGCCAAACAGGAAGCCTCCCAGTAGCCCGCATTGCTGCCATTTGCCTTGGAAAAGATCGACGAGTGGTGAAGCCAACGGATTCCTGAGGTGTAATTTCTCGGGTCGATGCAGCAAGTGAATGGGGAATTTTCATGTCCCTCTCTGCACCGCCCGTGCCAGACATTGGTTCAGTCCTCTTGCCACCAAAACCGGCCCTCTGGCTGGGCAGACAGCGCTGGTGCACGATGAGGCATCTGGGAAAACGTCTCAGTCTGAGCAACGGCCCCGGCAGCCGAGCGGGTGAAGGCAACACCTGATGGGGCTCGGCCATGCCACCCGCAGTGAATACAAACGCTTTGCCAGGGCTGAAAGGCAGTGTCACGCCGCACCAAGGCGGTCCAGGTGGGCACCATGTGCTGGCTGTCGAAAAATACCGTCTGCAGGCTGCACCCGGGGCAAACCGCCACTATGGTGGTGTAATGAGACAAGCGAGTATCAATGTCCGGGAGATGCTCTGTCAGAAAGGCGGATAGCACGGCCTGCTCCTGAGCATGAGCGGGGAGGGCCACGCGGTAGATCCGCATCTCGGCCTGCTCGCGTTTTTGCCGTTGCGCACTGCGCGCTTCACGTTCCTGCTTCTGAGCCGCCTGTAGGGCCGCCGCTTTGGCCGCCTGCTCTTCCAAGCGTTGCTGTTTTGCCGCCAGAACGTTGGCCTGGGCCTGCGCTTTGGAAGCCGCTGCGTTGCCGCACCGAGAACAAGGCTGGCGAGCAAAGAGGTTGGTATTGACCGCAGTCAGGAGAGGCACTCCGGCCTGTTTCAACAGTGCGGCGAGGTTGACCTGCACTTCGAACCACAGCACGGTCAACCCGAGGGCCTTGTCCTCCGGCACCTGGTGGGCGTAATACGCTTCAAACGCCACCTTCACTTCTGCGTTTTCCCCCAGGATGGCCACATCTGCCCGGTACGAACCCACCGGGACTTCCTGGGCCACCTCGTGTACAGGCAAGAGGTGATACTTCTTGCGCAGCTTGATCAGGCACACGGGGCAACAGAGCATGACCTCAAAGGCGCGGAATAAGCTCAATCGTTCACACAGCCCTTGCTTGAACACGCGGTGCTCGACACTCTCCCCTGTCGCGGTACACCTGCTGCCTGCGAGATGGGCGAAATGGGTCCGGTATTTCCTTCCCCGCCGGATTCGAACGGTTTCCCGACACGCCAGACAACTGTAGCGGCCCTCGCGGGGGACCAAGGCTGGATCCGCGACCTGCCCTGCGGCGTCAAGAGCAAAGGGCACTCCAGCGTGATCGCGCGTCATCGCCTTTCAGCCTGACACAATCAGCCTCAGGCCAAAGCCTCATTTGCTTATCTCCAAGGGTGTCCTGCTCAGCCTCCTTGTGTCCGCGCCTAGCACTCAGCCAGAGCGTGACGTGGCGATATGGGATCTAAAGGTGCTCCAGCGCAGAGGTGAACCACTCCTTTAAATTGAGCTTGGGCCAGATGAATTTCACCGACTATCCAGAGGCTGAGTCGAGCGTTCGGACCCTATCTGCCGCAACTTCAGGTGCGGGGATCAGAGCAACCCAGTAAGCTGGCAGCACGTCATGACTTCCCCTTCCAATTTCGCGCATCTCCTTCCCCTGGACGATGCTCTGGCCAAACAGGGGGCACTCGCAGAGCAGCTGCTCTTGCTCGACCCCAGCACCTGCATTGCCAAACTCCGCCAGTTTGCCGAGTTGCTGGCCAAACAGGTGGCCATTCACAGCGGCACTTGGAAGCCGGACGAGAGTCAACACGACCGGTTGGACCGGCTTAAGCGTGAAACGGTTCTCAACGAGGAAGTGGCCCGCGTGTTCCAGACGCTGCGTCAACAGGGCAACCGGGCCACGCACGACCTGGCAGGCGATGCGTCACAGGCCCTCTTCCTGTTGCGGCTGGCCTGGCAACTGGGCTGGTGGTTTCACCATCTTCGGGCCCCAGAGACCATCACTGCCGATCTTCAGCCTGAGTTCGTTGAACCCACCGCTCGGATGGCTTCCAGCGACGTCCAGGTCTTGAGACGAGAAGAGGAAGAGGCGGGGCAGATCGCCGAAACACAGATTCAGCACACGCCAGAACAGCTGATCCCCAAGCCTGCCGCCCTCAAAGCGGCGCAGAAAGCGGCCCAACTGGTGAACCTGAGTGAGGCGGAAACCCGCGTGCTCATCGATCAAGCCCTGCGCGACGCTGGCTGGGAAGTTGACACCAATCAACTGAAATTCAGTGCGGGCACCCGCCCGGAAAAGGGCCACAACCGGGCTATTGCCGAGTGGCCAGCTGCCAAGGGGCATGCCGACTACGTGCTGTTCATCGGCCTCACGCCTGTCGCCATCATCGAAGCCAAACGCAAAAACAAAAATGCTTACGACCACTTGACTCAGGCGGAACGCTACAGCCGAGAGATCGTGCACATTGAGGCCGACCAGTTTCCGGGCGGCCCCTGGGGCGAGTATCAGGTTCCGTTCCTCTTCTCCACCAATGGCAGGCCTTACCTCAAGCAGGTTGAGCTCGTCAGTGGCATCTGGTTCCGGGATGTACGGCACCGCGAGAACCACCCCAGGGCTCTGGTGAACTGGTATACGCCGGAGGGCCTGCAGAAACTGCTGGATCATGACCCCAAGGTGGCTCAGCAGACCTTGGAGGACACCGCGGTGTCGTTTGCTTTTCCTCTGCGCTCCTATCAGCGGGATGCTATCCAGGCGGTGGAGGCCGCTATGGCGAGGGAGCAGCGTCAGATTCTGGTGGCGATGGCGACGGGAACAGGCAAGACCAAAACGTGCATCGCGCTGATCTACCGCCTGCTGAAAGCCCGGCGCGTGAACCGGGTGCTCTTCCTGGTGGATCGCCGCTCGCTGGGAGAGCAGGCCGCCGGTGCCTTCAAGGACACCCGCATGGAAGGCGTGCAGAACTTTGCAGACATTTATAACCTGGCCGAACTCAACGACGCCAAGCTGGGGCCGGACACCGTGGTGCATGTGGCCACCGTGCAAAGCATGGTCAGCCGGGTGCTCTCGCCATCCGAGGGCCAAGGTCCGCTCCCCATCGACACCTACGACTGCATCATCGTGGACGAGGCCCACCGGGGATACCTGCTCGACCGCGACCTGTCCGACACCGAGATGACGTTCCGGGACGGAGATGATTACCTCAGCAAGTACCGCCGGGTGCTGGAGTACTTCGATGCCACCCGAATTGGCCTGACTGCAACCCCTGCCCTGCAGACCAGCCAGATTTTTGGAAAGCCCGTCTACACCTACTCCTATCAGCAGGCCGTGGTCGACGGCTTCCTGATTGACCATCAAGCGCCCACCCTGATCAAAACCAAACTCAGCCAGGACGGCATTCACTTTGGGGCGGGAGATGAGATCAAGGTCCTGGACGTCGGCACCGGTGAAGTCACCTCTGTGACGGTGCCCGATGAACTGAGCTTCGATATCGACACGTTCAACAAGAAAGTCATCACCGAAAGTTTCAATGAACAGGTCTGCCGGTTTCTGGCCAAGACCCTGCCCATCACGTCCAAAGAGAAGACGCTGATCTTCTGTGCCAATGACCTGCACGCCGATCTGGTCGTGAAGTTGTTGCGGCAGGAACTTGCCGCCGCCTGGGGTGGGGTCGACAACGATGTGGTGGCCAAGATTACCGGAACCGTGGACGACCCGCTCGGCATGATCCGCAAGTACAAGAACGAGAAGTTCCCCAATATCGCGGTCACGGTCGATCTCCTGACCACGGGCATCGACGTCCCTGAGATCAGTCACCTGGTCTTCTTGAGACGTGTGAAAAGCCGGATCCTCTATGACCAGATGCTGGGCCGGGCGACCCGTCCTTGCGACCGCATCCAGAAGGATCACTTCACGGTCTACGATGCCGTCGGGATCTATGCCGCCCTCAAGAACATCACCGAGATGAAGCCTGTGGTGCAACAGGTCAACATTTCCTTCCAACAACTCATCCAGGAAGTTCAGTCGACGCAGGGGGCGGCGCAGCAAGAAGCGCTCCGGCAATTCCAGGTGAAACTGCATAACCGGCGGCGGCGCATGAGCGCGCAGGACAAGCAAGATTTTCACACGGCCAGTGGCGGCCTCAGTCCCGAAGAGTTCTTGGCCCTGCTGAATCAGAAGCCTGCCTCGGAGATCGCCGCGTGGTTTACGCAGAACACTGGACTGACCGAGATCTTGGACCAGATGAAGCAGGCGCAGGCGCTCCCCATGGTCATTTCCGGGCACCAGGATGAGTTGCTGGGCACTGAGACGGGCTACGGACCAAATCTCGCCCGCCCCGCAGATTACCTGGAGTCCTTTACGGCTTACATCAAGGACAATCCTGATCAACTGGCTGCTTTGGAAACGGTCCTGACGCGCCCCGCTGAGCTGACCCGCCAAGAACTCAAAACACTGGAGTTGAAATTGCGCCAGAAAGGGTTTACCTCCCTCAGTCTGGATCAGGCGTGGAAAGAAACGACCAACGCGCAAGGTGCCGCACAGATCATCGCGTACATCCGGCAAGCGGCTCTGGGCGAGAGTGTGAAGCCTTTTGCCGAGCGGGTGGACGCTGCCCGAAAGACCTTGCTTGCCTCCACCACCTGGACTGTTCAAGAGGAGGCCTGGTTGGCCTTACTGGCTGCCCAGACCAAGGTGCTGGGGATCGTGGATACAGAGACCCTCAATGATCCCGCCCTGCTGTTCCGGGAGCAATTCGGGCCTTTGAAGAAGCAAGACCACTTGCTGGGCGGTCAGCTGAGCAACCTCCTCAAAACCTTCAACGAGGAAGTATGGCGGATCTGATTTCGGACTCATTACCGCGCAAACAGCTGATGGATCTGGATCCTGCTGAACGGGTCTATTTTCTGAGAGCTCTCCGGGCGGCCCGGTACGCGGCCCTGGAAGACGCCGAGAATTTCACCAGCACGTGCTTTGTACTGGAGGAACTGGGGGCGAAGTTCTACGTGCCCCGGGGTCGCGCCAGCCCTGTTCCCAATGGCTTAGGGCCCCTTATTCCCGGCCTAGTCGCCCTGGTACCTGATGAGCGTCAATCACGCTTTGGAAGTGACCTGCGCAGGCTCAAAGATGTTCGCAACGATAAATCCCACCGGGGGGTATATGCCCGCAATGCGGTCACCAAAGCGGTGGCCGTCAGTGCCCTTCTCGAGGAGCTCCTGATGGAACTGACCACCACGGTCGCCGACATTATGGTCGGAGGCGTGACATATGCTGAGCCGTTCATGACCCTGGCCAAGGTTCGGGAATTGCTGCTCTCCCATTCTTTTTCCTATCTTCCTTACCGGCAGGGAGAGGAGTATGTGCTGCTTTCCGACGTGGCCGTCGCCCAGAGTTGGCACACCGTGGGCAAAAAAGTACGGCAGCTAAACCCATTAAGCCATTTGATTGCCGAGCAGAAGTTGAGCACCATTCCAGGTACCTATCTTCCGGCGACTACGCTGTTAACCTCAGATTCCGTTCCGTCATACCCTTGCCTGGTTCAAGATCCCACTGGCAACATCATTGGCATCGTGTCGGCCTTTGATTGGTTGTGACGCGATCCCCCGCTCTACAGTGGTGCCATTCATGACCCCAAATCCCGCTCCAGAGCTTCAGGACTGTGTGGAGTCGGCATTCTCTGTGCTGGTGGGCGCTGGATTGCGTTAGACCAAGGTGAAGACGTATTTGAGCTTGCGGTTGAAGGTCGCCCTGAACGTCCTGGCACATAACCTCAAATTCATTGACTTCATTGTCTGAATGGTCCTGTACTCGTGGCGCAGAAGGCCGTTCTGGGTGTAGATGTCCAGTTGGTGAGCGATGAAGTCTGTCTGTTGGCGCAGGATGTCACGCTCACCAGGCCAGAACATCTCAGGGTGCGATCCCAGGGGCGTCCACATCAACGTGTGATTGATTTCGGTTGGCTGGCTGTGAACTTCTTCTGTAGCGAAGAGGAACCAGCGCCACTGCAGCCAGACGCCTTTGCCGAACCCGTACCGCTCCTCGATCGTGAGCGGCTCTGCCTGAAGGAGGTGGAGCCACCGCAGCCCAGTTTCTTCTCTGATTTCGCGTACTGCGGCTTGCAAAGCACTCTCACCTGCTTCGACCTCACCTTTGGGCAACGCGATCACGTCGAATTCTGGTTCATGCTCAATGGTAAGTGCCACCGAAAGCTGATCATTTTGCTGGCGGATGACGATGCCACCGGCAGTTTGGCGGACGGGAACATCAGAGACGCGCGTATACCACGTTGAGTCGATCATCAGAGACATCTAAGCATGCTCTGCCGCGTCAGCATCACCCATTTCTCCTTGTTGTCAACCCTTACCCACGATTTTTAGCGTTTCACGCTAAGGACGGACAAGAACAATTTGTCGGCGCGCGCGACGGAATTCAGCACGCTGATAAAACGCTTCAGCGTCTGAATCCTGAGCCGTAAGCAGGTAAATACTCTTCACCCCACGGCCAAGCACAGCTTCGATATAAGCGTTCAGAAGGTTTTTCCCAATCCCCTGTCCCTGTCGCTGCGGGTTCACGAAAACTTCTTTAATCTCGTGCGTCAATGCGGTGTCTTTCTGTTGGTCGTGGCCCAGTGCTGCGCCAAGGCACTGATCATTTTCCCAGGCACCCCAGGCCACACTCCTGGGAAGCATCAGCATTTCTTTCAAACAGTTGGACGCCGTTTCTTGCGTCCAGGATTCACCCCACGGTGCAGCATTAAAGGTGGCGATGAAAACTTGGGTCACGTTTGGCAGGTCTCCCGACTCAAGTGGGCGAATTTCCATCAATCCAGAATAGCTAGGCGATGTCAACCCCTTATGTAGTACGTCTGGGTTCATTCCTGATCAGTATGGAGACTGCCAGGTCAGTCCGAGCCGCCAAGTCCGCGTCAACCCCAGATCCAGCAAGACCGTCGAATAGACAGGACCGGCTCGGGCGCTCTTCTCGAAGACTGAACGCGATCCAAGGCCACCCAGCCTGCACCAGAAGAGCCAGTGCCGAGAGCGTCCGACCTGCCCCGACCCTTTCTCTAGGAGGTTTTATGTTTGCCCTCGGCCTCGACATCGGGAAAGACTCTCTGTACGCACATTTACAGCTCAACAACGACTTGGAAATGTCACTCCATGACCTTCCGAACACGCCCACTGGATTCGGGCGCCTGGTGCACTGGGCCCAACAACATGATGTGAGGTCAACGGAGCTGCACGTAGTGATGGAAGCCACGGGGGTGTACTGGGAGCAGTGCGCGACCTTCCTGTTCAGTGCGGGCTGCACCGTCAGCGTGGTGAACCCCACCAGCATCAAGTCCTTCGCCCGCGCCAAACTCAAACGGGGCAAGACAGACACCATGGATGCAGCGGTCATTGCCCTGTACGGCGCCATCATGCGGCCGAAACCTTGGTCACCGCCGAGCACCGCATTGCAGGAACTCAAGCAACTCGTTCGTGAACGCACGGCGTTGTGCGAAGCGCTGACACAGGATCAGAATCGCCTGCACGTCTCAGAACGCCGGCAGCATGAAAACCAGATCGTCGTCGCTTTGCTGAACACGCGCATTGCCTTGTTCAAGCAACAGATCTTGGAGCTCGAAACGGCCATCCGAGCACTCATTTGTTCCGATGACATGTTGCGCGAGCCGTTTGGGCTGCTGACCAGCGTTCCTGGGTTCGGCTTGCTCACTGCGGCGTCTGTACTGGCGGAAACAGATGGGTGTGCCGTGCTGGAGACGGGCAAGCAGATATCAGCTCACGCTAGCATCGCCCCAGCGCCGTTTCAGTCGGGCACAAGTGTCCATGGCCGAGGGCGCATTTCAAAAACAGGGAATGCTCACCTGAGGCGTTCCGCGTACCTTGCGGCCTTGAGTGTCACACGCAACAAAGGGCATCTGGATGACTTCTATCGTCATCTGCGAGCTGATGGAAAGCCGCCCAAGGTGGCGTTGATCGCGCTTAGCCATAAATTGTTACGGACAGGACTGGTCGTCGTGAGCTCAGGGAAGCCATTGGGCGAAACGTACGTGAAACCAGCTTCACACCACGTGTGGAGTGGTTCGGCGAACGGGCGACCGCTGTAGACAATGTCCAAAAACTACGCTATCTATTCGCGGTCAGTAGAATACCATTCGCCCCAGAGTGTTAGGTGCTGAGCATCAACAGAATAGCCAGTTTGAGGCATTACCTTTATTATTAAGCTATGGCAGAACCTGATCCCAAAAAAATTGGTGACTTTGTTTCACACTCCCAAATTTCTGAAGTGGCAGAGGCTTTCCGAAAAATTGCCCAAACTGCGATAGAGACCAAACTTATTGTCAGCCAATCTCGGCGAGATGAAGATGTTAAACACATAATGATTAATATGCTTAGCTATGTTTCAAGACAGTGTACATATATTGCTCAAGACGTAGAACAGCCAATAGAAAAAATTGCTTGGGCTGTAAGAAATTTATTTGAACTTAATTTGGAGTTTAGAAGTATTCAAGTTTTGCAAAGCTGGAAAAAGTATATTGCCGCTCGCGCCAGGGATGAAGTTGACATGCTAGAGGGAATATTAAGTTTTGCTGACGATCAAGAGACAGATCCAGCAAAAACACTCATAGCGAGGATAGAAGAGCTTAAAGCAATAGCCCAAAGAAATGGATTCGATATTTCTAAACGTGACCAGACTAATTACCGCCAACTAGCAGTTATAAGTGGCGTCGAGCAAGAATATTTAGGATTTTACAGATTTTACTCAAAATTCATTCATCCCACGTCTTGGCTTATAAATGCTAGTGACGAATCTAAAGATTCTTTTGAATCACGTAACATATTCTACATACAGGGGCAAAAGTACTCTTGGGACTTAATCTTTAGGATAAAGGATGAGTTGGATAAGGATGAATAGTCATCTTAAATAGCTAGCTATCAGTCAATCAGGGATCATCTTGCTCAGGCGCACAATTATGCCGTCTTCCTGAACGCGCCGTACTATCTGCTGACGAATGGGGACGATCTGCGGGTGTTCCTTTTTACCCCAGTGCCATTGAATCGGATATCGAGGTGTTCAAAGGCACCCGTGCAGGCCTGAGAGAAGACTTTGAAACCATCTACAAGCTGATCAGCCGTCCGGCAGTCGTGAAGTACCGGCAAGCGGTTCGAAAAAAGGCCGGTCAGGCCAGCTGAACGGTGGTCGAGGCCTGCCGCGCGCCGCTGCAGCGGTTCATCGCGCAAAATAGGGGGAATGACGCAGACCCCGACCACCCGTGACATCGTCCAGAAGCTCTGGAGCTTGTGCGACGTCCTCCGCGACGACGGCGTGACGTACCACCAATACGTCACGGAACTTACCTACCTCCTCTTCCTGAAAATGGCGGAGGAAACCGAGACAGAAGAGCAGTTGCCCGAAGGCTACCGCTGGAACGCCCTCAAAATACTGAGTGGGGTCTCGCAACTCACGTTCTACAAGAAACTGCTGCTGCACCTGGGCACCGAAGCGGGCGGCATCGTGCAGGAGATCTACGCCGACGCAGCCACCGTGATCCGCAAGCCCACCACGCTGAACACCCTGGTAACCGCCATGGACAACCTCAACTGGTACAGCACGGATAAGGAGAGCCTCGGTGACTTGTACGAAGGCCTGCTGGAAAAGAACGCCGGTGAGAAGAAAAGCGGTGCAGGCCAGTACTTTACGCCCCGCCCACTGATCGGAAGCATTGTTGCCCTGATGCAGCCCACCCTGGACGACGTGATTCAGGATCCCGCGGCAGGAACTGGGGGATTCCTGATCGAAGCCAATCGGTACATCCGCGAGCATGGCGACCGAGCAAATTGGACTGAGGAGCAGCAGCGCAAGTACAGACGCGGCACCTTTTACGGCATGGAACTGGTGCAGGACACCCACCGGCTCGCGCTCATGAACCTGATGCTCCACAACCTCGATTACGATCCGAATGGTGCGGGCATCCGGCTGGGCGATACCCTGGGCGCAGAAGGCGAAAAGATCGCGGCCACAGCCCCCACGTTGATGCTGTCCAACCCCCCCTTCGGTACCAAGAAAGGGGGCGGCATGCCCACGCGCACCGACTTCGTTTTTCCGACCAGCAACAAGCAGTTTGCCTTTCTACAACACATTTACCGGGCCCTGGAGCCTGGAGGGCGCGCGGCTGTCGTGCTGCCCGACAATGTGCTGTTTGAGAGTGGTATCGGCAAACAGATCCGCGCTGACCTGATGGAGAAGTGCCGCCTGCACACCATTCTGCGGCTCCCCACAGGCATCTTCTACGCGCAGGGGGTAAAGACCAACGTCTTGTTCTTTACCCGTGGAGAGGAAGACAAAGGCAATACGCAGGAAGTCTGGGTCTATGACATGCGGGCCAACATGCCCCAGTTCGGCAAGCGCACGCCGTTTACCCGTGACTACTTTGCGGATTTCGAGGCGGCGTTTGGCCCTGATCCCAAAGTGGGCTCAGAGGCCTTAGCTGCCCGCATAGACACTGGTGAACCAGGGCGCTTCCGCAAATACACCCGCGACCAGATTGCTGAACGCGGCGACAGCCTGGATATCTCTTGGCTCAAGGACGACAGCGCCGAGCAGGGCGAGTTGCCTGAGCCTGCCGTAGTGGCCGCCAGCGTGATCATAGAACTGGACGCTGCTCTGGAAGAAATGCGGGCCATCTTGTTGGAGTTGGGCGAAAGTGAAGAGGTGTTGGAAGCCGCTGGGGTGGCGGAATGACTGAACTGGATCAGCCAGACTTTCGTCCGGTATTGACCTTGATCCAGCAGGCACAGGGCCGGGCGCTGAGGAGCGTCAACCGCGAGCTGATTGACCTGTATTGGCAGATTGGAAAGTACCTGAATGAGAAGATTGCGGTGGACGGCTGGGGCCGGGGTACGGTGCAACAATTGGCCGACTGGCTGAGGGCCGAGCATCCCGACTTACGGGGCTTTTCAACGCCGAACCTGTGGCGGATGCGGCAGTTTTACGCGGTCTACAGCCCCAATCCAAAACTCTCGACGCTGTTGAGAGAATTGAGCTGGTCGCACAACATCACCATTATGAGCCGGTGTACCAGCGACCAGGAGCGCGAATATTACCTGCAAGCGGCCAACGCCGGGCGCTGGAGTGTGCGTGAACTGGAGCGCCAGATCGGCGGCGGTCTGTACGAACGTGCGCTGACCCAGCCCGCGCCGCTGAGTCCGGCCTTGGTGGCTCAGCACCCCCGCGCCGCCGAGGTCTTTAAAGACACCTACCTGCTCGACTTCCTGAATCTGCCCGGCGGCCACAGTGAACAGGACTTGCAACGCGGGCTGGTGGTGCATCTGAAAGACTTTCTGCTGGAACTCGGCCCTGATTTTACCTTTGTGGGCGAGCAGTGCCGCCTGCAGGTGGGGCAGCAAGATTTCTTTGTCGATCTGCTGATGTATCACCGCCGCCTGCAAGCGCTGGTGGCGTTCGAGCTGAAGATCACGGCCTTTGCTCCGGCCATGATGGGCCAGCTCGATTTTTACCTCGAAGCGCTGGACCGAGATCACCGCCTGACGCACTAGAATCCCAGTATCGGCGTGCTGCTGTGCCGGAGTGCCGACGCGCAGGTGGTGGAATACGCCCTGTCTCGTAGTGCCTCGCCTGCATTGGTGGCCCGTTACTTGACTCAATTGCCTGACAAAGCTCTACTTCAGGCCAAATTGGACGAGTTTTATGCACTGGAACAGGCCCACGCAGATGTATGACCAAACCAAAAAGGAAGGCCTTGCCCGTGACGATTGAACAGAAGATGGAACTTGATTTGAGGATTGAGGGTGGAAATGAAGAAGGGTTGCCGGAAGGGTGGATCAGTGAAAGGCTTGCACAATTGACAACTAAAATCGGCAGTGGATCCACTCCTAAGGGAGGAAGTGAAGCATATAAGCCTCAAGGGGTGCCGCTGATTCGCTCTATGAACATCAGATTCGAGGGCTTCAAGAATGATGGCCTTGCATACCTTGATGACGCCCAAGCCGAAAAATTAAGCTCAGTAGAAGTGAGATCCAACGATGTGCTGTTAAATATCACCGGAGCCTCTATAGGACGCGTGACCACCGCTCCAGAAAAGATGCACGGCGCGAGAGTCAATCAGCACGTTGCTATTGTTCGTACATCCGAATGTTTGAATCCAAGCTATCTCAACCGCTTTCTGGCGTCGCCCAGTATGCAGAACCTCATCACTGAGTCTGAAGCAGGCGCAACACGTCAAGCGTTGACCAAAGAAAAAATAGAAGGATTTCAAATCCCACTTCCCCCCCTCCCCGAGCAACTCCGAATTGCAGATAAGCTCGATACCCTGCTCTCTCGCGTAGATGCAGGTCGGGAACGCCTGGAGCGGGTGCCGAAGCTGATTAAGCGGTTCAGGCAGTCGGTCTTGAGTGCGGCGGTGAGTGGAGAATTGACACGGGAGTGGCGAGGGGGCGGAGATGCGGAGTGGGAGGCAACCCTACTGAATTCTCTGGCTCATTCCATTACTGATGGCGACCATCAAGCGCCTCCTCAAGCAACCAGCGGAATTCCATTTATTACAATTTCAGCAATCAATGACGCCACTCTCAGGCTTGAGAAATCAACCCGTTTTGTGCCTCCAAGCTATTTGGCGGCTTTGAAGGCCACTCGGGTTGCCAAATTAGGGGACATCTTGTTTTCAGTTACGGGTAGCATTTGTATCCCCGCCATTGTTAACACAGATCAACCATTTGTGTTTCAGAGGCACATTGCCATCATAAAACCCAACTTTTCAAAAATATCTGGCAAATGTTTGTACTATTTTCTTGCTAGCCCAGAGATCAGAAAACAGGGTGAGGAAATGGCCACCGGAACCGCCCAACCTACAGTGTCACTCAGTAGTTTGAAGGCATTTGAAATTCCCCTGCCCTCTCTCCCCGAACAAGCCGAAATCGTGCGCCGCGTGGAAGCCCTCTTTGCTTTCGCAGACCGCTTAGAAGCACGCTATGCTTCTGCACTCCAGTCCTTCAACCGTCTGACGCCTGCGCTGCTGGACAAAGCGTTTCGGGGCGAACTCGTGCCCCAAGACCCCAACGATGAACCAGCCAGCGTGCTATTGGAACGCATCTGGGCACAGCGGGGAGCAAGCCCGAAGGCCAAAGGGGGCGGCAAGGTGGCCAAAGCAGTAGGTGAAGGCAGGACAGAGCCCAAGCGGCGTGGACGGCCCCCTGGCATCAGCACTGCCATCCCCGAGACCAGCAGCGTTGAGGAAGCCATCCGCACCCTAGAAACGCAGAAGCTGGAGCGGGCGCAGGGCACGCGGCAAGTGAGCCTGTTTGGAACCGAAGACTGATGGGCTTTTGCAAAGAACACAATTGCCCAGAGTGCGGCTATCAGGCGGTCGTGTCCGGCGGACCAGATTCCGGGATGCGCCGGGCCTACAGTCTGACCATCAGCTGCCTGGACTGTCAGGAACTCTACGACGTGCCCTGGCTGGAACCGCACTCTGGCGATCATCCGGGCGAGGGGCTGCCAATGCGTTGGAAACAGTTGCGCCTGCGTTGTCCTGAAGACCGCGAGCACCAGTGGGAGCCGTTTGAGGGCCGTTGCCCCGTGTGCCGCACGCCACTGGACGTCCACACCGGAGGCATGAGTGTCCACTGGGACTGAACCACAAGTGGTGATGCGGGAAGTTCTCGAGGCCTACCGGGCCTCGCGGGCAGAGGGGGCGGATGCCGGAGGAGCGTTTTTCTACCTGTGGGACAGATTTACGGCCCCGTACCGGGTATTGCCCGTGGCGGAATACCGGGGTGAGCGGCACCCTCACTTCGTGATCCTGAGAATTGAGGGGCATGGCTACGAGAGTGAGGTGTGGTACCTGCGTGGCGCACACCGGGAACTCGACGCCCTTCGATTGAGTGTGATGCTGTGCAATGAAACCCGGCGTGCCCGCCAGGAAGTCTTGGCGAAGCACGGCCTCGGCGAGTGGCCCGACTGAACTTCTGTTGATTTCAGGAGGTGCTGCTGGTAACGCACTCCATTCTCCTAGAGCTGCAATTGCCTTCTTGTGCATGGTTGATTCACGTTATAGTGAACGGGTAGATTTCTACAAAATTTGTTTAAAAGTCTCGTGATGCCTAAGAATAGACGATCTAGTGACACATGAAGAATCATGGGCTATGGGGAGCGGAATATAAGTTGTATTTGTTTATTCTATAGTAGCATAATATAAAAACCTTGTTAGATTACAGATGGGACACGTGTGGTGGCGATTGAGATATGGTGCTTCAACCCTTGCACGGTAAGAAAATGCAAGAGATTTTTGTGTATTAGCTCGAGTTATCTTTAAAACTTCTAATCTTGAAACAGACATAGGGAGATTGATGAAACTCGTAAAGATCTACATACGCCACTACAAATCGTTCAACTTTGATTACGAGAAGAAGGCCATACCCACATCGAAGCCACAAGACTGGGAGACTATTGATGGACAGTGGTTCCCATTTATTCCAATTCAATTTGAGAATGACATTACCGCCATTGTAGGATCTAACGAGTCCGGCAAAAGCCATCTACTTGACGCAGTCGAAATTTTCTTATCTAAGAAACCATATCAGATGCGTGATTTTTGCCGCTATTCCACATTATTTTCCGTTGAAGAGGGGTTTCGTCGCCTCCCAGATTTTGCCGGTCTTTTTGAGGTTTCCACAGCCGAGAAACCTTTACTCAAGGAGTTTTCTATTCCTCTCAGAACTGATGGAAATCTAATGCTGTGGAGAGTAGACGAAACCAATTGGAGAGCAGTAGGTTCTCAGGGTGACTACAAAGAGTTGGATGTATTAGCTGTCGAGAGGATTTTATCGTTACTGCCCATCCCTTTCCGTTTAATCACTGACGTTGCCCTTCCCGACTCTGTCTCAATTGCTGAATTATCAGCAAGTGGCTCCACGTTCGCCCGCTCCCAGCGCAATCGACTATTTGAGCTGCTCAAAAATATTCGAACTCCCGAGGATTTACAAAGAATTACCCCCAATCTTTTGTCGACACTGGCTACTGATTCTATAGATACCTCTAAAACGTCTAAAAATGCCACACAAAACGCTTTAAGTAAACTTCTTCTTATTAAAATTGCGAAGATTGCACCGTCAACTTTTGATGACTTGTCAGAAGCCATTCAAGGTGGGTTTGAGGGGCATGTCAATGGACTTGTTCAAAAGATTAACGATTCTTTGGCGCGCCACCTTAATCTTTCAAGATGGTGGAAACAAGATTCAGAATTTAGTTTAAGGGTCTCTCCTCGTGAACACGAATTGGTCTTCACCATCAGAGACCGCACTGGGACGGACTATTCTTTCAATGAACGAAGCACTGGACTTAGGTATTTTCTGAGTTACTTTGTACAGCTTCGTGCACATGAGCGTGAAACAGGTAGGCATGAGATTCTTCTTATGGATGAGCCGGATACCTACCTTTCGGCTGTCGGTCAACAAGATCTATTAAGGGTTTTAGAAAATTACATTGATCAAGAGCCTGACAAAACCGAAAAACAGGTAGTCTATGTGACACATTCTCCTTTTCTTATCAATCGTAATGCTGCTCACCGAATACGGGTACTCGACAAAGGCAAATCGGAAGAAGGAACCCGGCTGGTGAAGGATGCCACTCGTAACCGCTATGAGCCCCTACGTTCTTCTATAGGAGCTTTTGTGGCTGAGACAGCTTTTATCGGAGGCGCAAACTTATTTGTTGAAGGGCTATCAGACCAAATCTATCTTGCTGGAATCTCCAATTATCTGCGCAACCTCGGCAAACCAGAATCAGAATTGATCAATCTAAATGAGATCACTATAGTACCGGCCGGTTCTGCTTCGACTATTCCCTACATGCTCTACCTAGCACGCGGTCAAGACGAGATTAAACCCCCTTGCGCCGTCCTTCTGGACTCCGATGCTGCTGGCGAAGATGCCCAAAAGCAGATTCAGAGAGGAGGAGCGTATCGAAAACCTCTGGTATCAAATGATTACGTTCTGATGCTCGGAGCGTGGGCCTCGTCTTCTGAAGCGTTCAGGCCAACAGAGGGTGTGGTCGTTAGAGATATAGAAGACTTGATTCCAATCAAAATAGCTGTTTCGGCTGCACGGGCTTATGCCGTGAACTTTCTAGGCTTGAGTCAAGAAGTCGCAAATGATCTTACGGAAAAGTCCGTAAAAGAGTCGATCGCGGCGAATAAAAACTCACTTTTCGATGGACTTTCTCGAAGCTTTAAGGAAAGTTTTGGGACATCTCTAGAAAAGGTCGGATTTGCAAAAGAGGTAATTAAGCTTATAGGAATCCAGACCCCAGGCCGTCGACCAGATGGCATGCCAGACTTTGAAGCAAACTTCAGCTCCCTGATCTCGCATCTGGCTGATCTCCTGCGTCAGACGATAACTGACGAGGAAGATAAGAGGAGAGATAACAGACTGCATAGAATTATAGATAGCTTTTTACGTGATTATCCGGATTCTACTACTCGAGATCGTGCCAAAATCGTTCTTAAAGACATAGAAGCTACAGCAGGCGAGTCAGAACACGGGGATCAAATAAAGAAGGTGATTGCTGGAATTCGTCGTGAACATCGTTTAGCTTCTGAGCCGTTGATTCCTGTGCAGAGTTATGAAGATTTTAAGCAGCAACTGTCAAATCTTAAATATGTCGAGCGACTCGCCCACCAAAAAGAAATACTATGAAAGGTTTGGGTTGTTGCTGCTTCTGTTCCATCTGGGGGGACATACCTGCAGAACCATGCATTTCATAGATAGCAAGTGAAGTCGAAATATTGGAGGTCGTCCACGGGTTTACCCAGCCCAACCCCTATATAGGGTCGCGCCCGATGACACGGGCAACCGTGAGACCTTCAGGGCAGCGGTGGAAAGGTTGAGTTGCGGATCGAGCATTCATTGAAGCTGAAGGGTTTCGTTTGTTCGGCGAAAGGGCATTCGTTGAATTATTGCTTGCATTTGAGTGGCGCAGTTGTATTGACCTGATTGGATCTACTGGCCTTAGGATTGACTGCCAGGACCACGGCAAGAGTCTTTCAGAGCAATCCATCCATAAAAAAGCGCAGCAACACTGCCCACGTGTATCGTCCCGAAGTTCCGTTCAACTGCCCATCCAGCGCGAGCCCATGGGCACTGACATTCCGCAGATTTTCTCCAACCTTCTCTACGAGCAGAAACCGCAGGTCAAAAACAAACAATTCACCGAGTGCCTGATTGAACACAGAGGTGTACTTTTCCTCTGTCAGGAGGGCGTTCAGAGTGTGTTCTTGCTGTACTTCAGCATGATCTAGCCCTGAGGTAACGACGCCGCTTGTATTGACCAGGTGCCGTAACCCAGCTTCCAACTGGGGCAGCAAGATGGGAATTGCTGCAAGGAAGTCGCCTTCTAAGCCGTACCAAAGCCCACGCTGGACACTGTCCTCATGCCCTACAGGAATCCGGGCATTACCGGTGACGATAAAAGCGAGGTCATGCAGACCAATGGTATGGTCATGGTGAAGTTGTGCTACCGCCGCATCAATAGCTATTACGGACAGCAACCGGGCCATCGCTGCTTGCTGGTTGATCTGGTACGTTAAATACTCCTCCTGAGTACTCAGCGTCTCCTGCAACCGTCCAGCCTGATCAGTGAGGTTCGTCGTGGCAAGCCGGTGAAACACAGTGGACTGAAGGGTATCTTGAGCAGCGCGCTTCAATTCGGAGAGAGAAGGAAGAACTGCCAGGCGCCCCAGCTGTTGCAGAGCACTCGGCAGCATGAGCCCTGTAACCTGCGCCCGGCCTGACTGCTGCTGCGTTACCACGACATCGCTCGGGATCTCAGTAGAGAACGTCTGCATGAATTCGCCTTCTGTACTCTGCAGGACGCGTATTTCTTGAAGAACGTCTTGAATCCGCTTAGGGGTTGCCCTGGCCTGCCGGAGGGCCTGTACGGCTTGCTTGAGTTCCTTCACCGCTAAAAAAGGGGGGGATCCAGGCCGAATAAAACTGCGCGCGGATTTGGTGAACGCCTCGGCAGCGGCAAGCTTTGCTTGTTGGGCCTGTTCTGAGTGCTTGGAGAGATGATGAAACGTAGCCACGTTGTCCCAATGTGTTCGGGCCATGGGCCAGTTTCCGAGCTCTTCGCAGCGACGGGCAAAAGCAGCGGCCTGTTCGGCCAGTACAGCAGGGTCTCCACGCTTAAATCTGATCATGACCTTGAAAAGGGCGTGGCTGTACCAACCGTATTGATCGTCATTGCGGTGACGCTCAAGCCCCTCCTCAACCGCGCGCAACACTTGATCCAGTTGAGGATTCTTTTTGCCAAGTTGCCGGGCCAGAATAGCCGCCCGCCGCAAACCATCAGTGACGTCATGTGGAGAAGCATTGATCCCTGTGTCGTCGCGATCTTGGGCGTACTGCATGTACGCGTCAATCGCCTTGCGGGGGAACAACGCCTCATGTGTCAGGAGCCACAGCAAATCAGCAATTCGGGCCCGGAGGCCAGCATGACGAATTTGATCCACAGCAGAACGGAGCCATTGATATTCTTCGGAACTGGACGGCCCCTGCTGGACACCACCCTCCGGACGAGGGTGCCACCCTCCCCTGAACGGAGACCGTTCGTCATCAGGCTGCAAGACCAAGTGAGCGACACCCTTCAGGGTACTGAAAAGCTGCTGTGCCTGAGGATCAGTCCCCAAGCTCGCGTGCTCCAGCTGTTCAAGCACACTGCAAACCTCATCGATAGAGAAGTCAGGGGACAGTTGTTCATTCAAGGTCAAGAAAGAATCCACAACCCCCCTACAGTATCGTCTGAGTCTTCCTGTGGATATTCTGTTGATTCTTGAGCAAAAAGATCTCCAGTACGCAAGCACAACCAACATCTAAATGGCCGAGAACTACGTGCAGAGTATTGCTGTTGGCATCTTGATCTTCTTGGGACAACGTACCGATCCAGTGCTGGAGATCTACAGCATGGCCGAAGTGATGTTGAAAGTAGTCAAGGCAAGTCCAGCTCCTGTTCAGACCAGAGGGGACATCACCTTGGTGGACGCGGCGCTAGCGCGCCAAACCGTGCAACAGTTAGATGCGCGACACCGCAAGACTGGCCTGTAGACCGCCGTCATCCTGCTGTCCCTTCTCCTTGTAGCGTTTGCCTTCTTTGTCATCTCTTGATTGCCCCAGATCAACACCAGAGCTGAACACAGCCGGGACACTTGGTAGCCAAGGAAATGACCCATCACCTTTTCTGGCGCCGCGCTGTCTGGCTTGCCAGCGAGTCAGACCCTGGCTGGCTCATGCTTGCGACTCTGGGGGTCAACACCTCGGCACTGGACTTGTGGACGGGGCATGCAGTGTCTGACAATTTTGTCCAACATGAATGAAGCCCCTGATTCCTGTGACCAGGAAGCACTTCTTGTTGTTCCATACGGTTCAACCTCCTGCCGGAGTACCGCAGGACTCGCGCATCGACAGGCTGCGTGCTGAGTCTCTGAGTTCTTGTTCTGATCGCTTTTGGCCTGGTTGATGCAGTCTGTATGGACGCCCTATCGAGAGGGCCCAGGTTTGGCTTGATCCCGTAGCCACACGGTGACGCCCCAATTTCCGTGAAGTGGAACGTTGCTGGCATCGCGAATATGGATTCAAACCTGGGCCGTTGACAGTCAGCGTCTTGGCCAGCTTTCCGAGGAGTACCCACGCGGCTGGCTTGCAGGCCGGGTATCAGTCGAAAACGCTTCACTCGTCTTACCAGTTACTGATTCGTCGCCGCAAACTTTCGTCACTCCACTTGGCATAGATGCGGGCCGTTTCCAGCGCCGAGTGTCCCAGATGCCTTGCCACATCGTCGAGGCTGGCCCCCTCGCGCATCAAGCGCGTGCCAGCGGCGTGTCTCAGCGCGTGATGCCCCCGGTACGGCACCCCAGTCCGGGTGCATAGGCGCTGCAACCGTTCGACGGCGGCTGGATAGCTGCCGCCCACGACCTGACCTTCCTTCTCGAGTGCCAACAAAGCTGTTCGCAGGGTTTCTCCGAAAACCACCCGGCGTTGTTTGCCGCCTTTGCCAAACAACACCCGCAACTCGCGGGCATCCAGCTGAATGTCGTTCCAGGTCAGAGCCAAGGCTTCACTGATCCGAAGTCCCCCGTGGGCACAGAGGAGCACCAGCGCCCGCATGCGGGCGTCTCCCCCTTCCGCCAGGGCCTGCACTTCTGCATCGGTGTAGGGTTGCCGTTTGTCCCACGCCGCCGTTTTGTCTCGGACTGGTTTGACGTCACTGAAGGGAGCGGCCTGGGTGGCCTCCGCCCAGCGAAGCGCCGCGTACAGCAAGCGAACTCCGGCCAGTTGCACGCGGGTACTGGACGGACTGAGCCCTTCAGCTTCTACCGTCCGAACAAAGCGCACGCCATCGCTGGAAGTCGCCCGTAACAAATTCACAGCCTGATCACCCGCATAGGTCAAAAATTTGACGACTGCCCAGCGGTACGCCTTCAAGGTTTTGGGACTGGTCGATGTTCCGCTGGCGCCGTGCAGGGTCAAGTAAGCCTCGGTCAAGGTCCACAAGGCTTCGGCATCCTGGTCTCTGGCCGCTTCAACAGCCCGGCGTCTCCGTTCTTCCGGCAACAGGTCATTCCACCCCTTAGCCCGGTTGAGTGCAGAACCCTGGTACAGCTGTAAGGTCATACCCCATAGATAACATACATTAACTCTGGGTAGAGCCCATACCTCTGCCTCCCCCTGATTTTGTATCCTCAATAACAGGAGGTTCACCCGTGCCCAGACCCTCCCTCTCCCCCACTGCACTGGAGTGATCTCCGTGCACCTCGCTGAGCTGCTCAAAGACCTGGTCTACCGGTTGAAGACCGGTCAATCCATTTCCCTTCCCCCTGAAGACGAGATTGAACTCCACGAAGCGGCCGCACTGCTCCGCCTTCCCCCCACTGAAGTCATGAGGCTGGGGGAAATTGGCACTCTCCCCTCTCGTCAAGTCGGCGAGCTGCTGCTGCTGCACCGCGAAGATGTGCTGGCCTATCAGCTCCAGCAGGAGAGCGCATCTGACGCTCTGCCAGAAAATTCGGCTGACTACGACGATTGAGTTCAGCGCAATGGGGCGTGTGTGCAATTGCCTTCAACTGCTCTGAGTGCTTCAAGGATCGACATGTCGAGACAGTCCTTGATCTCGCTCCTAGTACTACAGTTGCAGTTAAGAGCGTTAGCATGAGGCATGTCGAGCTCTTCCCCTCTGTCTCAACCCCATCACTGGTCGGCTGACTTGAAGGTGCTCCACCAACGGATTGCGTCCCGTTTTACCCGCAGTGAACAACGTCAGCGGGCCTTCGCATACTTGCAGGCTCTCCTCAGCCCTGTTGAGCGCAAGAACGGCTGGCAGATCGCCGAGCAGATCGGTGAGCGCACGCCCTTCGGCGTGCAACGCTTGTTGTCCACGGCGCAGTGGGATGCGGAGGTCGTTCGTGACGACCTCCGCGAGTACGTCCTCGAACACCTTCAGACCCCCGAAGCGGTGCTGATCCTCGATGAAACCGGCTTTCTCAAGAAGGGCACGCAATCCGCTGGTGTCCAACGGCAGTACAGCGGCACTGCGGGGCGAGTTGAAAACTGTCAAATTGGGGTCTTCCTCGCCTACGCCACGCCTCATGGCACTGCCCTGATCGACCGCGAGCTCTTTTTGCCCAAAAGCTGGGTGGATGATCCTGCCCGGTGTGCAGCGGCTCAGATTCCTGAGACTGTTGGGGCCGCGACCAAGCCACAACTCGCGCTCGCCATGCTTGAGCGGGCTTTTACAGGCGGCGTACACGCCGCCTGGGTCACTGGCGACGCGGTGTATTCGGCTTCCAACGTCCGTAGCTTCCTCGAACAGCGTCAGCAACCATATGTCTTGGCGGTGGCGTCAAATTGTCATGTGTGGACTTGGGACCAGTCTGGTCCCAAGCAAACCAGGTGGCTGACGTCGCCCAGCAGTTTGAGCCGGATCAGTGGCAGACCTGGAGTGCCGGTTCCGGGAGCAAGGGAGACCGCCTCTTTGAGTGGGCTTGGGTCAGTGTCACCGAATTGATGGGTCCCGCCGTGTCGGCGGGACTCGGGCCGATCCTGCCAGCTGGATTCGAGCGTTGGGTGCTGGTTCGTCGCTCGCTCAAAGACCCCACAGACCTCGCGTATTACCTGGCCTTCGCACCCTCAAGCACGACCTTGCCAGAGGTCGTGCAGGCCGCTGGATCACGGTGGGCGATAGAAGTGGCCTTTGAGATGGCCAAGGGTGAGGTGGGGTTGGATCACTATGAAGTGCGCTCGTGGGTGGGCTGGTACCGACATATCACGCTAGCCCTGTTGGCCCACGCTTTCCTGACCGTGGTCACCGCCCACGAAAAAAAGGGGGGTCAGTCAACGACCCGGAGTTGATTCCATTGACGGTTCCTGAGGTGCGCCGTCTGTTGCGCTTGGTTCTCCCGCAGCACCAGCTCAACCTGCGGATCTGGGAGTGGTCGGGGTGGCGACGACGCCACCAGGCACGAGCCCAACGGTGTCATCGCCAACGTCAACAACGCTGGCTCTCCTCCCGCTAACTGCAACTGTAGTACTAGGGTCTGTAGGCCAAGGGTTGAAATTTGAGGGAATGAGCGTATCTTTTCGTGCTGTGGCGCGAAGAAATCACGGATGAACAGTGGCAACGTCTGGAACCCCTCCTCCCAGCCCGCTTCGGTCTGGGACGTCCTTATTTAGAGCATCGACCCATCGTCAGTGGCATCCTCTGGGTCCTCAGAACAGGTGCGCCGTGGCGCGACGTCCCAGAGCGCTTCGGCAAATGGACCACGATCGCCAGTCGGTTCCGTCGCTGGACTGCCAAAGGCCTTTGGCAGCAGGTCTGGGCCGAATTGCAACGCCAGGCTGACCGGAAAGGTCAGCTTGACTGGTCAATGCATTTTGTCGATGGCACTGTAGTTCGAGCACATCCATGTGCTGCAGGCGCACGTGGAGGCCAAGCCGAAGAAGCTCTGGGAAGATCCCGGGGTGGCTTCAGCACCAAGATCCATCTACGTGCAGAAGGGCACGGAAAGCCCATGGCGTTCGTCCTGAGTGGTGGAGAACGGCATGAATCCAAATACCTACAACCTCTGCTGGAGAAGGTGCTGTGGTACGCGCCGGACGGGGCCGCCCGCGGATTCGTCCTGATCGCATCGTGGGCGATCAAGGCTACAGCTACACCACTGTTCGGAAGTATCTGCACAGCCGTGGCATTCGAGTCACGATTCCCAGGCGTAAAGACCAGGGTTCTGATCTGTGCTTCGATCCTGCTGTCTACAAAGAGCGGAACAAAGTGGAGCGCCTGGTCAACCGCTTCAAACACTTTCGCAGGATCGCGACTCGTTATGACAAACGGGCCCGGAGTTATCAAGCATGGCTCCAAGTGGCGGCGATCCTCTTGTGGCTCTGAGATGTGGAGAGCTTGACTGCACCTTCAGTAGCCTGAAAAATTCGGCCGAAGTCTGTCATCGTCAACGCCATGGGTTGTGATCTACACGAGCATTTTGAGGTTCGAAAAGACGACGGCTGGAAAAGAATTCAGGTGCTCCCAGATCTGGACTGGGACACGGCCACTCCGGAACAGGAAGAAGCCTACTGGCGCTTGCCGCTGTTTATCGGTCGCGATTACGATCTCTTTGCGATCCTGGGTGGTGTGCGGAACCGAATGAATGTGCGCCCGATCTCCCCGTGCCGTGGGATCCCAGACGACGTGAGTGATGAAGTTCGCGATGCTTGGCGGGCAGCACAGCACTATCCAGAGGTGCACAGTCCATCGTGGCTTTCCCTGCACGAGCTGTTGACGTTTGATTGGGATCCGCCTCTCGTGCGCTTGGAGCCCATTGCTGATCAAGACGCACGAGAGGCTCGGCCGGAGATGGTGACCTACCGTGATGCAGTTGCAGACACGAGGTTTGTGACCGAAGGTTTGACGCAGCTTCAAGCGTTCGTGGACGATCCCCACGATTTGCGAATGGTGTTCTGGTTTGACAGCTGACACAGCTGATGATCCAAACGCAACCCAAAGACGGAGGCGTATCCCTGCCCCTTGGCCTACAGACCCTAGTTCTGTGTCCAGTGCGCTTTGTCACTCCAGCCCAGCTCTCCCTTCGGCTCGATCAAGGGCATCCCATTTTAAGTCACGCTGAGCAACGCCGGGACATACAGTGTCAGGCATGAGCGCCCCGCCTTCTCCTGACGCCTCCTTGGCCGTGCATATGACCGTGGTTCAGGGCAGTCGAGACGACACGCGTCTTCTGACTGTTGCCCTCGGGACTGGCATGGTGACGGCGATGGTCAGCTTGTTGCTCGTGATAGGGGACCCCGACGCACCACTGGACTCAGTGGGCACAGCTCTCTTTCTTGGTGGCCTCCTGTTGACGTTCGTGCTGGGGCTTGGGACCTCGGTCCTGGTGGGGGTCCTGTGGTCCTGGATCAGACGAACTCGACGCCGTAGACAGGGCATTCCGCGAGCATTTTCCAGCCTTGACGTCCCCGTGCTCATCGGACCAGCTGGGCTGGACATCAAAGGGCTGGGCGTCGTGCCCTGGGCCGAGATCACCGACATCACAGAAGGCCCTGATGAGAACGGGACCATCCTCGCGACGTGCAAAGGACCCTATGACCTGATGTTGACGGTGAGTTATAGGGACCTGAGCAGGACCCATGACGTGGTGGCCCTGATACAAAGGTACACCCGTCACCACGTGCCGGCTCAGGCCTAAGCGCGGCGCACTTCGACCAAGTGAGGACCATCGGATCCTTGGGTGACCTCGGTGACCCCATCCAATTCTGGCTTGATCTTGTACCTGTTCCAGTCTCTCCACATTTGATTGGACAGTGGATTAGTGCCAAAGAATGTCGGTATGAACTGATGGAATTTCATAATTACAAAATTCTGTCAGTTCGTACTTTTAAAGTTAGGCACAGCTGTCTGTGCGGCTGGGCTTAGAATCGAAAGAATGATTATTACCGTGGCTGGATTTAAGGGCGGGGTCGGCAAAACCACTACCGCAGTGCACTTGGCTGCTTACCTTCAAGGTTTGGCTCCCACCATGTTGGTCGATGGCGACGCCAACCGAAGCGCGTCGCTCTGGGCCTCTCATGACGGATTGCCCTTCACCGTCATCCCCGAAGCACAAGCGATGAAATATTCCCGGCAGTTCGAACACATCGTGATTGACACCGGCGCACGTCCCAACACGGACGAGCTCAAAGACCTGGTGGGGGGCTGCGACCTGTTGGTGTTGCCGACCAATCCCGAGGCCATGAGCTTGGATGCCCTGCTGCAAACCACTGAAGCCCTGCAAACTCTGGGAGGTCAATACCGAATCCTGTTGACCCTCGTGCCGCCTTCGCCTTCCAAAGAAGGCGAAGAGGCCCGCAGCCTGTTGGAATCTGAAGAGCTCCCGGTCATGCGCGCCTCTATTCGCCAGACCTCGGCCTTCCGGCATGCCAGTGCGGGGGGCGTTCCGGTCTACGCCCTCAAAGGCTCACGCGCGGCCAAAGTGGCTTGGCTGGATTATGAGCGGGCTGCCCAAGAAATTGTCGCGGCCATCGGAGTTCGTGCGTGACGGGGAGCAAGTTCTCTGGCCTCAAAACCATGCGGGAGCGCCGCGCACAGGAGGGAGAAGAGCTTCCGACGGAACGGGCCACTCCCTCTGGCACTCCTCCAGCTGTCAGTGAACCACCCCGCCGTGTGGGACGACCCCCAGGTAAACGGTCCAATCCAGACTACCAACAAGTCACCGTGCTGCTCCATGGACAGACCTACCTCGACACCCGCAAGCGCCTGCTGGACGAGCGGAAAGAAGTGAGCGAGCTGATCAACGAACTCTTGAGCGACTGGCTAAAAAGATGAAATTATAAAATTTCAGCTGTGCAAAATTCCAAACAGCTGCTATTCTTGATGGGCAGCTTGGAGTAGTTGTCACCCAAGTCAGAAAGGTCATTTCCTTAGATTAGGCGAAGTTGACGCTCCCAAGAGGGGAGAGGGGACCGTAAGGGCGGTCTTGTAGACGAACTCTCAGAGCATCCTCTATTCATGCGAAGGAGCCCCCGATGCGCAAGAAGTACGCCACCATATGGAATTCGGAGCAGCGCCGCTCAACCCTATTCCACCGTGCCGTAGCGGCTGAATTGCTGGGGCGTCCGCTTGATTCTGCAGAAGTAGTGCATCACATTGACGGCAATTCACTCAACAACAGTCCTGACAATCTGCTGGTATTGCGCAGCCAACGCCATCACGCCTCGCTGGAGCAGTACCTGCGGCGTGCACGTCGTGGACAGCCCACCCTCTTTCCCTCTCTGCCCGAAGGCATCCGGGAGTGGTCAAGAGGTACCCTTTTTCAACAGCTCCAATAAATGCTGGCATCGTGGAAGCTGAAGTGCCCCAAAAATTGGACAGTGTATCTGTGCATTGACTCCGCTGGAGCGTGCTCCGCGTATAGCCGTTAATGTTACGGATCACGCTATTTGCACCTGAAACCAGATTCTTTGCAACTGAACCAAAACGGAGGACGGGATCACGACCACCTATCAGTTGTCAAGCTATCCGCAGACCTCGGCTGACTACCTCCGTATGTATCGTGAGGCGGGCCTGAGCGTGAAGCGCAGCGCGCAGGCCCATCCCAGTTCGGTCGCGTATCAAGAAGCGCTTGCCTCAATCAAGACGGAGCACGTCGATTTCGACATTTATCTGGACGCTCCCGGCGGCGCAGTCGCGCCAGACATCTTGCAAACGGCAGAGGATGTGCTGTCCAGGATCGTGGAACTTGATGCCGCGGCCAGGGCAATGCTGACCGGTCCGAGTTATGAAGAATTTCTGGCGTTCGTCGACATCACGCGGGAGGAGATCGAGTTGCACTACTATGCTGACACCGTCAACACAGAGTGGGGTGCCTTTTTCGTGCGTGACGAGCACGGTGAATTCAAATTCGACACGCTGGGCTGACCTCAGCGAGAGGTTTCCTCCACCTCCCTCGAGAGTCCCTCTCCCTCGCCGAAGAGCGCCGCCTCGCGGCGAGGAGAAGTTGGTCGCAGCAGGGCGACGTGCCCGGTATATCGCCCTTCCACACCACCTCATGGATGCAACCCTCCACTGCGATCCATAGCTCATAGAGTCAGCTGAATGCTTGGCGCAGATTTTTGGACGAAGTCTCAGTTCACCCCGTTTACACTGGGGCCATGAAAAAACTCGGATGGTTGCTGCCCTTCGTTCTGGCGTCGAGTGGATTGGCCATTGAGTCCAGCGTGACTATTGCGGGCCATATCCCCGGCACGATGTCCCTCCCAGCCCAGCCGAGCGGCAAGGCCCCTGCGGTGCTGCTCCTGCACGGTTTCGCCAGCCAGAAGGACGAGGTGGGCGACATGTACAAGAACTTAGCCGCTCAGCTGGCCGCCCAGGGCGTGGCCTCGCTCAGGATCGACTTCCAGGGCAGCGGGGCCAGCAAGATTCCCTTTGAGCAGATGACGTTTACCAACCAGGTGTCGGACGCTCAGGCGGCTTTCGAGTATCTGAAGGGCCGCCCCGAAGTGGACGCTGCACGCCTGGGCCTACTGGGCTTCAGCATGGGCGGCGGCGTCGCCATCAAGCTTGCGGCCAATGCGGCCAACCCGGTGAAATCGCTGGCGCTGTGGTCCAGTACCAGCAGCCGCAGCCTGGCGGACATTGAGTCCGGATCCAGGGCCACGGCGGAGAAAGAAGGCGTGGTGGACGTCGATCTTGGTTTTACCAAGATCAAACTGGGCAAAGCGTTTTACGGCAGCATTCAGGCCCAGGATCTGGAAGGCGATATCGGGAAGTTCAGGGGCAACACGATGCTCGTTTACGGCACCGCCGATCCGCTGTCGGGGAATGCGCCGTACTTCCTGTACAACTTGGGAGGCAAGGTTCGCAATCTGGTCCTGATCGACGGGGCGGACCACATCTACCACGTCCTGACGGACGACAAGAGCGAGAGCAACCAGGTGATCGACACCACCGTGAACTGGTTCAGGGGTCTATAGACCGGGCCAAGGCCAAGCAGGGAGATGCTGTATTTGGCGTATCAAGGGTACGCCAGAAGGAATTTGCTGCGCTGTTCACAGCGCTGGCACACTGAAAATCTCCATGCCGCACTCAAAACCAGAGGTTTCAGCCTAGAGGACACCGGATTGACCCGTTTTAAGTGCGAGCTCAGCGTTGAGAACGCCATCACCGATTTTCAAGCACTGCCCTGTCGATGAGGTCTCAAGCTGCTTGGCAGGTCAAAGGCCAGACCCTCCTTCCTGATGGCAACAAGACGAATCAGAACGTGAATTCAACGCAAAGCAGGGGGGTCAACGCCCCTTAAGGGTGCAGAACTTACCGTAAGGCACTGCCCTGATGGTAGTGAACCGCCTGCTGGCGCAGGATGTCGGTTCCGATGTTCTCCTCGTAGGAGTTGAGGGTCAGTCCGTCCTCGAAGGGTTCCCGGTACTGGAGGGAGGCGTCGTTCCAGCCGTCGGAGCCGCGGGTGGCGCGGTCGATCAGAACGCTGGGTTTGTTGGTCAGGGTGGGAGCGGCTCCTGGGGCAACAGCGGGGAAGTGCCCCGCTGCTACGTCCGCCCGCAAGACCCATGGCCACGCTTTGGTGGGCAACCGGTCGTGCCGCTGCAGCGGGCTGCCATACCGGGCGGCCTGGTCATGATTACCGCCGGTGGGGAGTTTCACCCCGCCCCGAAGGATGGCTTGCGCCGAGAAGCACTTTAACAAACAAAGCAGGCCGCAGAATGTAGCCAGCTCGTTGGATCAGGGATGACGGAGCGAAACCTGCCCCTACCGTCCCCTGAGGGAGTCTGAGATACTGGGTTCATGACCACCCTCACTTCAGGCCCATCATGGCTTGAGCCTGAGTACCTCTCCCTGCTGAACATGTTGCCCTGCCTAGCCTGGCTCCTTGACCCGCAAGGGCACGTCCAGGCGGTCAACACGGCCTTCAGCGCCTCTTTTCCCGAGTCTGTACCTGGCCTGCTCAATCAGCCTGTAGCGCGGTTCCTGAGCCCTGATCGACTGGACTCAGCCCTCTCTGGGTGGGACACCAGTTTACACACCGGGATCCCGTTGCACCTGCAACTCACTCTTCCCGCTGAGGGTGAATCTGTCCCCCTTACTTTTCAAGCGCAAGTGACATGTCTGCCGGGAACAGCGGGCGTCTGGTTGGTCACCCTTATTTCAGCTCCCCGCCGCGGCCAGCTGGATCTGCAGCGGGAGTCGCATGCGCTGGAGACGCTCAACCGCATCCAGCACACCATCTCGGCGGAACTCGATTTGGAGAAGGTGGTTCAAGCGGTCACCGACGCGGGAGTGGAACTGACTGGGGCGCAGTTTGGGGCGTTCTTTTACACCATCAACACCCATCAGGGTGAGCCGATGACGCTGTACACGCTGTCGGGCGCCCCGAGAGAAGCGTTCGCCCAATACCCGCTCCCGCGCATGACGCAGGTGTTCGGACCCACATTCCGCAATGAACGCGTCGTGCGCTCAGATGACATCACCCAAGATGCCCGGTACGCGCACAATGCGCCTTATCACGGTATGCCCGCCGGACATCTGCCTGTACGCAGTTACCTGGCCGTGCCCGTCGTGGCGTCCAATGGCCAGGTCATAGGTGGTTTTTTCTTCGGGCACGAGCACGCGGGCGTGTTTGGCGAGCAGTCTGAACAGTTGGCCGTCAGCCTCGCAGCTCAGGCAGCCGTGGCGTTTCAGAATGCCCAACTCTACCGGAGCGCTCGGCTGAGCGAGCTGCGTTTCCGGTCATTGGTGGAAGCGACTTCGCAGATGGTCTGGACGTGCGCCCCCACCGGCGAATTTGTGACGCCGCAAGCTGATTGGCAACGGTTCACTGGGCAGACGGAGCAAGAAGCGCTGGGGTGGGGTTGGCTCGAAGCTGTTCATCCTGACGACCAGGAGCACACCCGCCAAGCCTGGCGTCAGGCGGCTGAACTGCAGCGCCCTTACCAGGTGGAATGCCGGGTGCGCCGCTCGGACGGCGCCTACCGGTTCATGCAGGCGCGCGCGACCCCCGTGCAAACCGGGGGCGGTTCAGTCAACGAATGGATCGGAGTGCACGAGGACATCACAGAGCGCCGCGACGCCGAGCAGCAGCTTCGTGACCGCGAAGCCCGCTATCAGGCGCTGGTTGAGCATGCGGTTGTGGGCGTGAGTCGACTGACGCCTGAGGGGATATGCCTGGACATCAACCCCGCTGGGACGGCATTCCTGGGATATAGCCGTGAGGCTCTGATCGGGGGGCATATCGAAGGCGTCACGCATCCCGATGACCGACAACTCACGGCACGCGCCATTCAGCGCCTGCTCAAGGGTGAGGTGGAGGCGGTGACCGTGGAGAAGCGCTACCTCCGACCAGATGGGTCGGTGGTCTGGTCGAACTCCAGCGTCTCAGCCGTCCACCAAGAGGATGGAGCGGTGGCCTACCTGGTGGTCACCATGTCTGACATCACCGCCCTTAAGCAGGCTGAAGCTGAACTGCTTCGGCTGAATGCAGACCTCGAAGTCAGAATCGGGCAGCGCACCACTGAACTGGAACAGGAGCGCGGTTTCCTGCGCACGTTGCTGGAGAGTCTTACCGAAGGAATCGTGGCCTGTGACGCACAGGGTCAACTGTCGGTCTTTAACGATGTAACGCGTCAATTCCACGGCCTGCCACCGGAAGCGGCGCTGCCTGCAGTCGACTGGGCCGCGCATTACAGTCTTTACCGGGACGATGGGGTTACGCCTCTACCCACCGAGGAAATCCCTCTGGTTCGGGCATTTCAGGGCCAGCAGGTTCGTGACCAAGCGATGGTGATTGCACCGGCACAGGGAGCGAGACGTTGGGTCAACGCGAACGGCAACCCCATGTACAGTGCAACCGGCGAAAAAGTGGGCGCTGTGGTCGCCATGCAGGACGTGACTGAGCGGCGGTTGGCGGAGCAAGAGATCCGCCGGGTGAACGCCGAACTTCAGCGCAGCAATGCGGATCTCGAACATTTCGCAGCGGTCGCCTCACACGACCTGAAAGCGCCCCTTCGTACCATCACGAGTTTTCTGCAGTTGCTGGAGCGGCGGTACGCAGGGCAGCTGGACGAGAAGGGCAACAAGTACATCGCCTTCACTGTGGAGGCCGCCGCACGCATGGACGCATTGATTGACGATCTGTTGGCCTACTCCCGCGTTGGACGGCACCGCACCATCACGACCTTGGATCCGGAACAACTCATGCAGCGAGTCGCCGACAACCTGAGCGCCACCTTCCAGGAGAAAAGTGCGCGGCTGATTGTGGGGCCCTTACCAGCGGTGCAGGGAGACGGCACCCAGTTGCAGCAGGTATTGCAGAATCTGGTGGGCAATGCCATCAAATTTCAACCGCCGGGCCGAACGCCTGAAGTGGACATCTCTGCTAGGTCGGATGGGGTCTGGGTGCATTTTCAAGTGAGGGACAACGGCATTGGGATTGCCCCTGAGCACTTTGAAACGGTCTTTGGCTTGTTTCAACAGGTGCACGGCACCATAGAGTACGCGGGATCGGGTCTGGGTCTAGCCATTGTCCGCAAAATTGTCGAAGAGCATGGGGGGCGGACTTGGGTGACTTCCGTTGAAGGCGAGGGGACAACCTTTCACTTCACACTGCCAAGCAGCGACGTGTAGCTCTGAAGGTTGTGTGAGGTGGTGGACTCTCGGTGGGTGTCAGGTCAACTTGGCGTGCCCCCAAAAACTGGACGGGGTGAAGTCGAGAGGAAGGCTCGCCATCGCAGCCGTGGTTTGTCAGACTGAAACGTCAGGAGACGTCAGCGAGTCCGGTACATTTGCCTCGCAGACCGACTGCTCCCTGGGCTTGATGTCTTGCTCAACTCGGCAGGAATCAATCACGACACGATTGGCGCACAGGTGTAGGGAAAGCGGTGAGACACCACGTTCGGCATGCTGAGTGATGGTGATTGGGAACCGCTGGCGCGAGCGCTTTAGGCCGGTCACAGTGGGTCAGCCTCCCCGATCTGGTTACGGCAGCACAGTCACGACAAGCGTTCCAAACGTGGTCAGTGGCTACCCCTGCCCTCTGTCTGACTTGCGGCCAGTTCAGGCCGCGTGCACCTGATTGCGCCCGGCGTGTTTGGCAGCGTACAGCGCGTCATCCGCCCGCTTGAGCAGCGTTTCGGGCCGCTCGCCCAGCTGGGCCTGCGCGACGCCCAGGCTCACCGTCATGTGAATAGGACGGTCGTACTGCATGGCGGCCACCGCCTGACGAAGCCGCTCGGCCACGCCCTGCGCCTCAGCAGTGGCCGTCCCCGGCAGGATCACCAGAAATTCTTCACCGCCCCAACGGCCGAACAACGTCCCGCGCCGCAGACTGGTGCCGACCGCCTGGGTGGTACGCCGCAACACCTCATCGCCGTAATCGTGGCCGTGGGTGTCATTGATATGCTTAAAGCGGTCAAGGTCAAAAAGAATAATGCTCAGCGCCTCACTGGTCCCGGTAGAGCGCGTCCGCTCGCTCAGCCACAGCGTGAGCTGCCGACGATTGGGCACACCGGTGAGGCTGTCCAGATAGCCCGCGCGCGCCTCACTCTGCGCCTCGGCGAGGGCGCCGATGTATCCGCGTTGCAAGACGCCAAACAACACAAAAAAGCTGATCAAGGTCAGGTGCATCAGCAGCACCTGCACCAGCAGCGCTGAATGGGCCTGTTGCGCCCCGGTCAGAGCGGAGCCGTCCAGCAGATACAGCAAGGTAATCATCGTCAGGGCCGCAAAAATCCCAACTGACGTGGCAATCGCCACGTGGCTGCGGAACACCAGAAAGGCCACCACATAGGTGAGCGGCAGCCAGTACGAATAGGTGCCCAGCCCATTGACCATCTGCTCCACCACAGTCTCCTGAGCGAACTTATAGATGCCGGTGACGGCCAGCACCAGGAGGTGCAGAGCCCCCACGAGCGCGTAGTGTCCCGGAACAGTGCGGAGCCACAGCAGGAAGGCCACGTTCTTGACAATCAGCAGGGCCAGCCCGGTTTTGACCCCAGGTGTCCAGCCCAGTGGAAAGCCTACCGTCAGCCCGAAGATTGACGTCGCCAGCGACAAGCCTACAATCGCCATCAGCGCCTGACGACGAAACTGTTGCTCGTGCCAGGAAGGCCTGTGGGTCTGGAGGGCGAAAGGCAACATTGATGCATCGTATGCGGCGGCGCATGACAGAAGCGTTGCGAACACAAACGTCAAGACAGTTGACCAGAGGCTTGCGCTTGTAGAGGTGGTGTTGCCTGACTTCGGGTCTGGGAATGAGGAGGGCAGGGGTAACCTGATCCTCAGATCACCCCTGCTGTGAGTCCAGTGAAGGCAACAGCTCTACATTGTTTTATCGGATGTGTTCAGATCACGGGTGTGACGACCCAGCGGACGAGGACTGGACACTAGGGCAGACCTCATGGGTGGAGTGAGGATCTTCTGCACGTCCACCACGTTGAGGCCAAGTGTTGTAGCGAGTCTCTCCGCGTCCCAGCCCTTAAAGACTTTTGCTACAGCAAGTTCCCCAATGCCGAACTTCAGCCCCTGCAATTTCCAGACTGCTGGACCATGATGGATTGGATCAAATCCGTTCACCTGGTGATCCCCAATTCACCACATATCTCCAACGCCCTACTCCAACTCCACATTGAGTAATTGAACATGACTTAATATATCTTTCAAGAGATCAAAGGGTGATTACAATCCTGCGCAAGGAAAGACAAGGCAAAGAGGATGAGCCTTGAAACCCTCAGTGAAGCTCGTGTTGGACGCGAAAAATTTGGTTGACGCTCAAAGCGAGCCGCTAGGGGTATCCAGCCCCTCCCCCCTCTTTATTAACAGTCAGCCGGGGTGAGTCGGCGCTACTTCATCGTGATGCAAGTTCAGTACTCGAAAATAAAGTGATATATGTTACCAATGGTTTAGCTTGATGAAACTGTTTGCTTCCCTGGCCCGTCTGGCTCTCCCAATCTACGAAGCAGTACCGAACGAGGCCGAAGCAGGATGCAATAGACGTCCTCCGAAAGTGGCCCGGCAGGTTAGGTGGCCTTAACTGGTATCACAGCAAGCTGAGGGCAGGGGTGGCTTGAGGCTCAGGCCACCCCTGCTGCAACCGCAGACCACGTCTGAAACACGTGCTTTTGATGTTGTCTTCCGGTTGATGCGGAAACGCCCCTTCGCGAGTGCTGGTGGAGGTTAGTGATGCAGGCGTGCAAACTCAGAAATGATTGAGCGCGTTTTCGCCGCCCCAACCCCTGCTGACTTCGCTCCTGTCGCCGAGTGGGGCGGTGTTCTTGCTCAATCAGATTGTTGCACCGGGCCGTGAAGATCACCTTCTGGTAATTGACGTCTCTCAAGCTCGGAAGCTCCCAGATGGCCACCCCGTAGTTCCGCAGCCCATCGGTGTGAATGACCTCTGGAACGCCGTGTTCACCCAGAAGTATGGTCAGGAACGTCTTCGCAGCTTCAGGATCGCGATGCCGTTGAAAAATGCCCTGCACGGAACCGTGCTCGTCCACCGCGCGCCACAACCGATGCCGGCCACCAGCTATCGTCGTACAGACCTCATCCAAGAACCACCGGGAACCCCGGCGGGATTCCCGGTGACGTAGGTCTTCAGCAAAGCGCGGTTCAAACTTAATACACGATTCGCGCAGCGTCTCGTGGCTCACCTCGATACCGCGCTGGTGAAGCAGCTCCTGAACATCTCTATAACTCAAAGGGAAGCGGTGGTCGAGCCAGCCCGCGGGCTGGCTCATCGTCATCGGGAAGCGGGGGCGATAAGGCTTGGCGTCGGTCACGGCGAATCAGCCTACGCTATGCCTATCAAGGCAACACAGCCTCTTGGCCTGATTCAGGAACGTGTGGCGTTCCTGAAAGTGCAGGTCGAGACCTTGGAGAAAGCGGTGCATACGCTAAAAGAGACTGATGGTTTTCTGGGTGAACCTCTGTCCCTGTTGATGACGATTCCCGGTTATGGCTTTCTCAGTGCAGCAAGTGTCTGGGCGCAAACGGATGGTTTCGCGCTGCTGGAGAGGGGGCGAGATTTCTACTTATGCAGGAATTGCCCTGAACCTTTTGAAGCAGGAAGCAGTATTCATCGACGTGAACGCATTTCCAAGACTGGGAATGCTCATCTCAGCCGGACAGCGTACCTCGCCGCCTTGGGCGCTCAACGTTCCAAGAGTCGGATGGACGACTTTTACCATTACATCCGTGCCGAGGGCCAGCCGCCTAAAGCCGCTTTGGTCGCCCTCGAGCGCAAACTCCTGCGGACGGGCTTAGCCGTCGTGAAGTCGGGCCAGCCCTATCAAAAGGCCTAGCGACGACCTCAGTTTCCTCGTCCTTCTGGCCCTTGACCGCTCGGCCGAATGACGCTATCTGCTGATCGTGCATACCCCCACTGGGGGAATAGCCCAGTCGCGCATTGCTTCAGGGTGTGGGATATGCTTCAATCTTTTTCATCAGTACAGCTCCTTTAGGATCTGGCTGGTAGAGGCAATGAGGCGTGGTCCTGTATTCGGGCACCTGGGACGCGCGGAGCCAGTGGTGCGACCGACTATCTGTCAAGCCGTTGAGAAAATGACGGCGTCCTTAACCCCAGTATTGGGAGAGCGCTGATAGAGCGCTCAGGAGCATGCATGAAAACTATTGTTCGGAGCGAATCAGTGGCCGGTTTGACCCTGACAGTGCGCACTACCTTTGATGGCCGTATGGCCCACGGCACCATTGCTCTGGGCAACGATGTTCCTGGTGGAGACGGCATTTGGGTTCAAGCGAACACCCTAGATGACGCCGTCACAGACATTATGGGGCAGGTTCGGCGGTTGGCCATGAACAGCTACGAGCAGTATCGGGCGGCCGACTTACTCAACTCAGCCGTACAGTTTTTGCTGCCCGTGAGTGAGAGTGGTCATGCCAGCGCCTTCGACTGCTGGCTCCTGAACCGGCTGATCGCGCGTTGTCCATCCTTTCAAGTCGGTTGGACGCCCCTGCCGGGCTCCGCGGCGAACTTCCGGCTGAGCTGCGAGCGCTCAACCATTTCCGTTGAGGTGGCCTCGACACAGATGCCCCACACCTGTTGTACGGGTGTAGTGACTGCGATCGACGCCTACACGGTGATGACGGTGGTGCGTGGGCTGGCCCGGCAATTGCCCGCTTCTGCCGCTGAAGCGGCGGACTGAGAGGCTGCTGATGTCCCGCGTCTTCCTGCTCCTGTCGGCGCTGTTTCTGGGGGCCTGCGGTAAATCCTCCCTCCCTCCCAGCTCCATGCTTCCACTCTCAGTGGCTAGCCTTTCTGCCTCTCCTTCACCGCTCTCGGCAGGGCACAGTTTCTCGTCCAGTGGAGCCCGCTTGTGGGCTGAGGGCGCCCGTCTCTGGGGAGAAGGAGGAACTTCTGTCCTGTCCAGCAACACGGCTTGGCTGCAGCAGGTCAAGGCCCAGGAGGCACAGGCCCAAGCCGGCAAAGGCGTAACGATTGCTCTGCTCGATTCGGGCGTTGATTTCACTCATCCCATGTTGCGGAGTGTCCTGCTTCCTGGGCATGACTTCGTAGACGCAGACGGGAATGCTTCAGAGCAGGGGAACGAAACCGACCTGATCTACGGACATGGCACTGCCGTTGCTGGGGTTCTACAGCAGATGGCACCCGCTGCCAGAATTCTACCGCTGCGGGTTTTGGGGACTGATGGATCTGGTCAAGCCGCCCATGTGGCTCAGGCAATTCGGCTGGCAGTCGATGAAGGCGCGCACATCATTAATTTGAGTGTCGCTGGGCCGGTGTCGAGTGAGGGCGTTCGGGCCGCCCTCCAATACGCAGCATCAAGGAACGTTTTGGTGGTTGCCGCAAGTGGGAACAATGGAGGGAGCGCGCCTCAAGCTCCTGCAGATGCCTTGAACCATAAAAATCGTCTTGGGGATTTTGGACTCTCGGTCACCGCAGTGGATCAGAGTGGTCATCTGCCCCTCTGGAGTACTCGGGGAGGAGAGGTACAAGCTCCTGGGGTCAACATTCACACGGCTTATCCGGGCGGCCGCCTGGTCACGGCCAGCGGTTCCTCGTTCGCTGCGCCTGTGGTCTGTGGCGCCCTTGCCCTTGCACTGGCCCAAGGAAAAGAAGCTCAAACCCTCGCTGCTCAACTTTCCTCGGGGAGACTGCTCGACGTAGAGGCGTTGCTGAAGTGACCCATGCGGTTGCGTCCGCCGAAAGCTGGTCTCACACCATGAGTCCCTTGTGTGACCAGCTGTTGGGTCAGGCCCGGGCGTTACGAGGGATTGATGACTTACGGGCCATCCTCCTCTTTGAACAGGTGATCGTGCTGGCTCGGAGACAGCACACTCCTGCGGCACTCGCGGACGCCCTCAACGGTTTGGCTGGTTTAGAGCATGCCCGTGGCGACAGTCCGGGCGCGCTGCTGCATCTCGAAGAAGCGCTCGCGGTTCGGGAGGCCGCCCAAGATGATGAGGGCGCAGCTGTCGTGCTGTGCAATCTCGGCGCCGTCTACCTCGACTTAGGAAACTTCAATACAGCGCTGGAGCACTTGTTGCGTGCACAGGCGACCTCAGTTCAGACCACGCCATCGCGTGCAGCGGTGGTGGCCGGAAACCTGGCCCGGACGTACGACGCCCTCAACATGAGTCAGGAAGCCCTCGTCTGCTCGACCCAAGCGCTGCAACTGACGCAGGATGCTGGACTGGTTCCTGCTGAGACTGCAGTGTCGATCAATCACGCAGACCTGCTGCGCCGTCACGGCGACTTTGCGCAAGCGGGTACACTGCTGGAACGGGCCCTTGAATTGGTCGAAGGCTGCGGCATCCTGGCTGCCAGCTCCCTTCAAGGTCTAGGACAACTGCGCCGCGACGAAGGCCGCCTACCTGAGGCGTTGAGTGCTTTTCGGGCGGCGCTGCACATGGCTGAGGAGGAACAGGATCTTGACGTGATTCTGGAAGCGCGCTGCGGCGTCGCGCAGACCCTGCTGCAGTTGGAGCGGCCTCAGGACGCACTCGTCTTATTGGAAGCGGCCCTCACGGATGCTCTGGCCACTGGCCGCGCACGGATCTATGCCCGTGCGCTGAAGCTGCAGGCCCAAGCCACGGAGCAACACGGGGATCTGAAAGCGGCCCTGACCCTCTGGCAGCAGGCACATGCAGCCGAGACAAACGTGCTCCAAGCTGAGGCAGAGAAACGGACTCGGGAGTTGACCGCGCGCGGCGAGCTGGAAAAGGCCCGCGCCAAACTTGAGCACGAGCAGGCCCGCTATGAAGCTGAGCGTGAAGCCAAGGAGAAACAGGCCCGAGAACAAGCGGCCCGCTTGCAAGAGCTGGAACGCTTGGCTCTGTACGACGCGCTCACGGCTCTCCCCAACCGCCTGCTGCTCGCCGAACGGGTGTGCGCCGCGCTGAAAACTGCTGCTCAGCAAGGCGAACAGGTCATGCTTGGCGTTCTAGATCTCAATAAATTCAAGGAGGTCAATGACACGCATGGCCACCAAACGGGAGACTTACTGCTTCAGCAAGTCGCGCAGCGACTGATCGGCGCTGTCGATCCTGAACACACCGTCGCCCGAACAGGCGGCGACGAGTTCGTGGTGCTGATGCCCGGAGTGAACAACCGGAATAGGCAAGAGGTGGCCAGGCAGTTGCTGGAGGCCTTTGACGACCGCTTCTATCTGGATGGAATAGAACTCTCGATGCGCCCGAGTGTGGGATTGGCCTGCTATCCCCAGGACGCTTCAGACCTGGCTGGCCTCTTGGAGCGTGCCGACCAAGCGATGTACCGTGCGAAAGCCCGGGGCAGCGGTTTTGAGTTTGGAGGCACTTCGGTTGGACTCGCGCCTGCGACGTTGGAGGCGGCCCTGCACGGTGCCCTGAGGGCAGGTGAGCTGCACCTCGAATACCAACCTCTTGAAGACGACTGTGGGCAGTGGGTCGCGGTGGAAGCGCTGCTGCGCTGGCGCAGTCCCATCTACGGGAACGTCACGCCCGATCAGTTCATGCCGCTGGCCGAGCGGAGTGGACTGAGCCTGGCCCTGGGTGAATGGACGTTAAGGCAGGCGTGTACCGAACTGGCCCGCTGGCCGTCCCTGATGGTGGCTGTCAACGTCTCTGCACGTCAGCTCGCTGATCCGGGCCTGCCCAATCAGGTTCGGCGAGCTCTACAGGAGGCTGGAGTCGTACCCGCGCGGCTGGCCCTAGAAGTACGTGAAGAGGAGGTAGCCCGCGCGCCGGAACGGTCACACCGGGCCCTGGCGGAGTTACGGGCGATAGGAGTGCAACTGACCTTGGATGATTTTGGGGGAGGGCATGCCAACTTTGCGGGCCTGACTCAGCTGCCCGTACATGCGGTGAAGCTTGACCGCGCCCTCATTCACGGGATGGACGCAGGGGCACGGGAACTCGCCCTCGTCCAAGCTGTCACGAATCTTGCGCGGGCATTGGATTTGACCGTGATCGCTAAGGGGGTCGAGACTTCGACTCAGCGCACGCATTTACAGGAAATGGGGGTCAGGCGATTGCAGGGCTTTCTGGTGGCTCCGCCGCTGAGTGTAGACGCTCTACACCGCCACATGAACGCACAGATAGTGACCACCCCATTCACTCTCCAGATTTGAGACTCGGCTCAACGGCTGGCTTTGGTTGTGTTGCCTCAACTGGCCTCACAGCAGGTGGGCTGGTGGCTGCCGTGTTCGATACCACGCTGACGCACCTGTTGAGCCTACTGAGTTAAAGCCCGCGCGGTTTGAGCTTTTCCACTGTGCTCGCGGGATTTGGCTTGGAAATGAACCACCGCCAATCCGTCTTTACCGACTGGGCAAGATGGCGTTGACTCGGGCTGCTGTCAACGCAGTCTCGCCTTGCGGTCTGCTCTCCCTCCGCCTTGGCGCAAACGCCCCTGCGAAACGCGTTGATCTTCTCAGGGGATAGACCGTGGTCAGCCGGCGCCTCTATCATGAAAGGTCAAATGAGCCACAAGCTGGATCGACAGGGGCGAGAGCCGCCACTCCACATGATGGGCGTACACCGCTCCACGGTGCTCCTGATCCTCGCCCTGGCGGCTGTCGCCACCCTGGCCGCCCTGGTGCTCGA
This sequence comes from Deinococcus sp. QL22, assembly GCF_023370075.1. Taxonomy (NCBI): domain Bacteria; kingdom Thermotogati; phylum Deinococcota; class Deinococci; order Deinococcales; family Deinococcaceae; genus Deinococcus; species Deinococcus sp. QL22. Next base: position 185,971 of record NZ_CP097150.1, on the reverse strand, counting down.
GTCCACGGCACCGTCTCCGCTTTCATTCGATCTGGTGATGTACCGGGTCATTCTCGTGAGTCTCCTTGGGCTTGCCCTTCTTCTGGTGGTGAACCCCCGGTCGTACGCGTTTGTCTCCGCGAGCGTTCTGCTGGGGTTTACCGCTTATTTTCTGGCCAAACTGAGCTATCTCCTGTTTTTCCTCTCCACGACTGATGATGTGGCCGCAGGATTAAGCGGGACGTTTTTCTGGACGCCAGCAGTTTTCATGTTCACCTTCCTCACCACCAACCTCCGCTTGGGGCGAATGGTCAACATGGTCTTCATCGCATTGATGGTCTTGCTCTCAGGCATCTACGCGGCCACTTCGGAGTTCGAGCGTGACGGCCAAACCCTGAATGCGCTTGTCCAATTGAATCTGGCCAATTTGACCTGTCTCGTGCTGGCGGGGATCGTGTATCACTTTGCGGGTCGCCACGCGACCACCCTGGAACGGGCCAGAGTGTATCAACAGCTGGCGCACACGGACGCTCTGACGGGCCTCCCGAATCGCCGCTGGTTTGAACAGGAGTTGGCCCGCCGGATGGACGCCGCGTCCAGTGACGACCCGCCTGTGCCCTTCTGCGTGCTGTACATCGACTTGGACGGGTTTAAACAGGTCAACGACACCTACGGTCACGAGATGGGTGATCAGGTCTTACGGCTGGTCGGTCAGCGTCTGACCTCGATGCTGCGGGGTGGAGAAGTGGTCGCGCGCCTGGGTGGCGATGAATTTGCTGCCGTAATGGATCTTCCCCGCACCGACATGATTGCGACCATTCAAAAGCGGGTCACTCGGGCGGTGAGTGAGCCGATGACATGGGCGGGGCAGGAACTGTCCGTGACGGCAAGCGTCGGAACCAGTAACTATCCAGAGCACGGCACCACGGTTGAGTTGCTCCTCCATCACGCTGATACCGCCATGTACCAGAGAAAAGGGAAACCCAGACCCGACAACGAATCCAACTAAAGGGTCGGAATGGGCGGGATGGGGCAGCCGACGCCACTCGACCCCGGACGACTTGACACCACACGAGTTCGAGCGCCAAGCAGGGGTGGCTTAACCAGACGTGCGCAAGACTGACTCAAGCTCACAAACCCTAGACCAAGTTGAGGAGAACCTTTCAGGGGGTTCTCCTCTGTGAAGCCCAGTCTTCCTGATCAAGCAACGCGCCGAACTGCTGTGGCGCGAGGGGGCGTGCAAACAGGTACCCTTGTCCCACATCACACGACAACGCTTGCACACCCCTACGTTGCTCCACTGTCTCGATCCCCTCTGCAACGATTTTCAAGCCGATATGGTGGGCGATCTGAACGATCGCCTGAACGAACGTCGGCCCCTCGTGTTGCATCGCCCAAATAAACGATCGGTCTATCTTCACCACATCCACCTGCAGAGTCCGCAAGTAGGCCAAACTTGAATACCCGGTTCCAAAGTCGTCGAGTGCCACCTGAACGCCAAGGCCACGCAGTTGAGCCAATTTGGTATTGGACGCCTCGAGATCCACCAACAAAGAGCCTTCTGTTAATTCCAACACCAGGGCTTCGCCTGGCAGACCCCAGTGGGCCAGCTTCGACTGAACCTTCTCAACGAAATTATCTTGGTCGAACTGCTGTGGAGAAACATTGACCGATACCTGCAGGTGTGGATCCTTCCCGGATCGCCACTGACTGACCTGCTGCAGTGCAGTCTCCAAGACCCAGTCACCGATGGGGACGATCAAACCACGCTGTTCCGCGATGGGAATGAATGTCGCGGGAGAGACTCCCCCGAGAACAGGCGAATGCCAACGAAGCAGGGCTTCAGCTGAATGGATGGTGTTGGATGCCAGGGTGACCAAAGGTTGATACAGCACACTCAGTTCTTGACGCTCAAGCGCTCCTCGGAGGTGAAGTTCGATCTGATGCACTTCAGTCGTTTGTTGTTGGATTTTCTGGTCATAAATTGCACCGTGTTGCGACCTCGCCGTTTAGCCTCATACATGGCCATGTCCGCATTTTTTAGGGCGTCGGCAGCCGTATGGGCTTCTTTAGGACAGAGGGTGATCCCGATACTGGCCGAAACCGAAACTGGGATTCCTGCGACCAGAAACGGTTGATTGATGGCTTCAAGAAGTTGAAGACCCCTCTCGCTGAGCAGGGTGGTCGGTTCAACGCGGGTCAGCACCACCACAAATTCATCTCCGCCTTGGCGGGCGACGAGGTCATGGGGTTTGACGATGCGTTTCATTCGGTCGGCCACCTCCCGCAGGAGAGCATCCCCGCAAGCATGTCCATAGGTATCATTGACAAATTTAAAGCGGTCGAGGTCAATGAAGAGGACAGCCACTTGGCGATGCGGGAAAGAAAGGGTGATGGCTTGGTCCAGGAGACACAGCAGCGAAGAACGGTTGATGAGGCCAGTCAGTGAGTCATATCTGGCCTGCCGATCCAAGCTGAGCTGTAAGCGTCTGGCCTCGTCCTGGGTCAAGAATTGTCGGATGGACGAGAGCACCACCACCACGAACGCCGCCAGCAGGACGCCGCGAGACTCAAGTTCGGGCCTCAGGTAATGTGTGCCCGCCAGCCCCAACACCAACAGAAGAGCGAGATAAGGCAACGCCAGTTGGCTGAACTGAGCGTTGCGGATCCAGTTGCGCGTGAGTGTTTCCCACTGGATCTGCCGGTGGGTGAGTGACACATCGGCTAGGGTCGCAGCCACGCCGAAGAACCCAGTGGCCAAGAGCCACAAGGTATCGAGCGGATACCCTACTTGATAGGTTCCAGTCTCCGTCTTGATTTGATAGCCCACATGAGCCACCACCAACCAGACTAGGCCTGTAGTGAGAGCAAGCGCGGCCGGTCCTGCAACCTCCCGTGGACGCCAGACACACCACACGATGAGCAAGGCGATCAACAGCAAATCTAATCCGGGATACGCCAAGCTGACCAACAACGCGGCCAGTGTGTCCGCGTTGTTCTGCACGCTTTGAGCAATCACGATTTCCCAGTAGGCACTGGCCAAAGCGAAGACAACAATCAGCGTATCGAGAGTGACGATCGCCCTGCGCTGGAGCGAAACCGAAAAAGGATTGCGCAGGAGCAGGCCAATCATGAAACAAGGAATCAACATCAAATAAAACGCGTCGGCGAGAGAGGGATACGGGGAGACACGCTGAATGAGAGAAAGCTGGATGTAGATCACCTGGCCGATCCCCCAAGCGATCTGGCCCCACGCGAACCAGAGCCAAGAAATCCGGTGCGCTGAATGACGACTGGCAGCGCGAAATGCCAACAATGCACTGAGAAAGAAAGACGGGAAAAAGAAGAGATTCCCAACCCATTCTCTGAGCAGGTCAGGTCGGTGGGGAAGGAGCGTGAAGCCTGAATGGACGACAACCAGACTGAAGAGTAGGAGCAGCAGCAGGCGGTCAAGCCGTGATGGAATAGACGCATCAAGCCAGCTGAAGGGACGTAACCCACGAACTTGAGCCATGTTCCGCCTACTCTGTCGTGCTGTGCCTCTCGTAACTCTTACCGCAGTCTCGTAAAGCAGTGAATGCCGCTGGAGAAAACAGGCGTACAACTCACTGTTGCCCTCATCAAGACCCAACACAAACATCAAAACCCCCAGAAAGGAAAAGAGGGTCACGACCCGGGTTCGGTCGGCGGAATGTGGTGTGCAGGCTCCTCCGCCTCAGATACTGTTGCGCCTGACCTTGAGGGTCTCGAGCCAGCCAAAATGTGTTGAACGATCTTGAAAGATCAAACTTGCCAGCAGGCCAGTCGGCCCAAGTGGGAGTGACGAACCAAGCTTCCCACGGCTCGGCTCAACACACAAACTTGCTAGAATTGCTGAACAGATCTGGTGCAGCTTCTGATCAGCAGGATAAGACCACGGTGTGGCAGGGTGAGATCAACACCTCAACCGCAGCACGGACGATCTCCGGATCAAATTGATGTCCTGCCTGCGAGATTAGTTCCGATAAGGCTTCTTGTGACGTCCACGCAGCTTTATACGGCCGCTCACTCGTCAGAGCGTCGTAGACGTCCGCAACACTGAAGATTCGGGCGCCTACTGGAATGTCTGTTCCAGCCAAGCGATCCGGGTAGCCCGTTCCGTCCCACCGTTCATGATGATGCCGAACCACACTGCGGGCCTGGGCCGTCACCGTAGGAATACGTGCCACCAGCTCGTCGCCAATCGTTGAATGGCGCTGCATCACCCCCCACTCATGGGCATCCAATTTCCCGGGCTTAAGCAGAATTGCGTCGGGAACAGCAAGCTTCCCAATGTCATGCAGGTAGGCGCCCACCCGCAATTCTGCCAGCGCCGTCTCCTCCATTCCCAGGCGCTGAGCGATCCTGAGCGCCAGAGACACCACCCGCTCGGTGTGCCCCGCCGTCTCAAAATCGCGCAGTTCCAGAGCCATTCCCAGTGTCAGGAGCGCGCCTTCCCGGATGCCTTTCAGGTCTTTGATATGCGCTTCCTGATCCAGCACCTGGCCGATCAGCTCCGCGCTTCGGGTCATCAGGAGCGCTGCCGATTCGGGGAGAACCCCTAAAGGCCGGAACCAGATCAGCGCCACTACACCCACCCGCTGACCCCGTTCTAGGATTGGCACCTTTACCAAACCCTGAACCCCCGCTTCCACGAGGGCCGTATGCGCTTCCCCTGCGCTGGGATAGCAGTGAGTTGCGAAGCATAATGCTGCGCGGTCATCCGCACTGGGCCCGTGAAGACGTGCTTCAAGTTCTTCCGCTGACATGTCAGCCAGGGAGGCGGGTACGGTACCGTGGGTCACTGTCAGGGCCCGGTTGCCACAGACAAACACTGCAAGATCCGCTTTCAGGAACGTGCGGGCGGCGCCGAGGCACTCTTCCGCGGCGGAGAGGCTGTCATTCCCCCGCCCGACATGCTCCGAAAACTCTGCAAGAATCTGCAGTTCCTGCGAACGGCGCCACTCCTGCGCGGCGGCCTGCAGCCGCTCAAGCGCCGTCACACCCGCTGAGGCGAGCGCTCCGAGCAGCCGACCATCAAGATCACTGAAGGTCAATGGGGCGGCGCGCACGGCCGCCAGTGCGCCCACCGGGGCGTCTGCAACCGGCGCAAGGGGAGCAACCATCAAAGCGCCATCGATCAGCCCTTCCCCGAGATAGATCCGCTCATTGTTCAACATCTTGGGAACGTGCACGACCTCTTGGGCCTGTATGGCCTGCCATGCCACGCCTTGCCCGTGCGGCAGCAGGCCCGGCGAATACTGAGCATACATGCCCGACGGCGACACCAGCCGCAGGGCGTGGGTGTCGGGCTCGTAACGGGCGAATACCACATGCTCGGTGCGCAGCAACGCCCGGGTTTCTGCAACGAGGATCTGCTCCACCTCTTCTGGGGTCTGCACGGCACTCAGTGCGGCGCTGGCATGCACGAGCACTTCAAGCTCCTGCGTGCGTGCGGCCTCCCGCGCGTGCCGGTCATGGGCGGCCAGGATAGCCGCTGCCTGCCGGGCGAACTCCTGAGCCATCCTCACTTCATATGGAGCGAAGGCCTGCGGTGAGCGCAGGTTGTCGAGATTTAAAGCCGCCACGACCCGCCCGCGCACCACCACTGGCACCAACAGGTTGGCGAGCAACTGCTGCACGGCACACAGGTCGTCTATCGTCAGGGATGTTGACTCACGTGGAAGCTGCTCGTAACCACGGGCGCGAGCGACAATCTCAGTTGAACCTCGGAGCACGCGGGCCACGCCTCCCTGCCAGCCTTCCGACCCATGCCAGCGGCGCATGGTGGCCGGAGAGCGGCCGGCACCCAGCAACGCAACTGAGTACCCCACCTGTGCCTGCAGGACGAACGTGGTGCCTTCCAGCACGTACAGGGATCCCGCCTCTGCCCCAGGCAGGGCCGCCACCGCCGCTTCCAAGAAGGCTTGCCAGCCCGCCTGATCAATCACACCATCGGCACTAATAAGGGTGGACGTCGCCCGCAGGGCCTGCCAGAGCAGCTCCCCGGACCAGACAGTAGGTTGGCTGTCAAGGGCGTGGCCGCTCAGGCCACGCGCCGCGCGCCGCGCAGCCTTCTCGCGCAGCATGCGCTGGTCTGCCAGGCGCAGCAGGTCATTCGGTGCCAGGGCGTCCAACGGGAATTCGGCCATTCCGATGGACACGCGTGCGCCTGGCAGGCCTCTGCGCCTGACCTGCAGCTCGACCCGATTGACCTGGGTTCGCACGCTTTGAAGGGCAGGCGCGTTCCCTCTACGCAGCACCACGAATTCATCGCCGCCCCACCGGTAGATATGGCCCTGTGCGCCGAACTCGTCCTGTAGGGCCCAGGCGAAACTGGACAGCAGATGATCCCCCTGCGCGTGGCCCTGCGTATCATTGACCTGCTTGAGCTCATCCAGATCCAGCAGCATCAGTCCAAACGGGTCACCGGCGCTCACGGCGTACTCGAAGGCGTCTTCGAAGGCGCGGCGGTTTGGCAGACCGGTCAAGGGATCTTGCGAAGCCATTTTCAGCAGTTCAGCAGTTTGCTCGGTCTGGCCTTGGAGGCGGTTCAGGACGTCTTGGACCAACCCCGCCAGATCCAGCAGAGCTGCCTGTTGACTGGGAGACAGCGGGGCGCGGGGCACCGTGTCCAAGAGGTAGAAAGTGCCCAGAAGCGCGCCTGTGAGAGTCAGCAGCGGTACAGTGACGTAGTACCGGAAGGCGTCTGAACCGGCGACGAGCGGATGCGCTGCGAAATCAGGGTGCAAGGTGAGATCCGGCACTTCGAGCAGAGCCGTTTGGTGGGGGTCACCGAACGGCAGATCCGGCAAAGAGGACGACAGAACGTGATCCTGCCTTGAGAAGAGCCGATGCCGCGTCTCGTCGGTGAGGCTGATCTGAGCCAAGGAGACGTTGAACAAGTGGGCAGCTGCGCGAGTGATCCTGCCGAATTCCCCGTCGGGCGACGCTCCCAAAGAATGGTCGCCCTGCCGGGGGGTTAATCGGTGATGTTGGTGATCATTCATGCCCGGTTCTCTCACTTGAACTCCTGCCGCGACTGGGCGGCCCGTTTCTGATCAGGCACGCTGTGCGCCCCGCCACACCATACGCCACGGCCTCTCCCACCGGTGAGACTGTGGTGTATGGTGTCGCCCGACCCAGGCTCCTGGCGCAACCGCAAACCGCGTCCGGAACGCATGCCGAGGTTGTGTTGCCTTAACGCGGGAGGGATAGGCTGACCGTCCGTGAACGACATCAAGCCCTACCGTCACCGTTTCCCGATGCCCATCATCGGGTACGCAGTTTGGCTCTATCATCGCTTTGCGCTGAACGACCGGGACGTCCAGGAATTGCTCCACGGGCGCGCTACCCTGGTCAGCCACGAGACGGTACGCGAGTGGTGCATCTCCTGTGGATCCCTCTTCGCCCAGGAACTGCGTCGCCGGGAACCCCGGCGGGGTTCCCGGTGGCATCTGATTGATGTCTGTACCACGGTGGACGGAGTCAGACACTGGCTTTGGCGCGCTGTTAACGAGCAGGGCGTTGTGCAGGGCATTCTCCTTCAGCGGCATTGAGACTGGGGAGCTGCGAAGACCTTCTTGAGCAGATTGCTGAAGGAATATGACGTCCCAGAAGTCATTCGTACTGATCAGCTCAGGAGCTGCACTCCGGCAGATCCTGAGACGGGCGGACGTTGACCACCAGAAGGTGATCTCCACATCGCGCTGCAACAACATTGCCGAACAGTCCCACCGTTCCACACAACGTCAAGAGCGGCAACAGCAAGGATTGGGGCGGAGGAAACGGGCGCAGGGGCGTCTGAGCCTGCATGCCCGAACCTCTGAACCTTCATCACCATTCCCAGACCAGCGTTTCTGCGACGGCCAGACGAACCAACCAGACGCAAGCGTTCCAGACGTAGTCAACGGTCGCGGGAGGGGTGATCCTGATCCTCAGGCCACCCCTCCCATGAGCCTGCCGTGAGACGAGTTAAAGCAACACAACCCTTTGTCCTACTTAGCAATGAACTGACCGTTCCTTCCATACGGCGCTCGTCCATTTCTGACGACTAGACGCACTCTCTACCGTCTTTTCGATGAAATGGACGCCACGTGCGCCGTCTTCCAGCGTGGGGAACTGGGCGATATCGGGATCAGGCACGCGCCCTTCTTGCTGTGCCAGCAGCGTTTCCCCCACGCCCCGATAAATGTTGGCAAACGCTTCGGTAAAGCCTTCGGGGTGGCCCCCCGGCACCTGCGAGGCGGACTGAGCGGCGGAACTGAGTGCCGAACTGCCCCGCATCCAGCGTTGCTGCGGGCCGTCCAGCGGAAACACGTCCAATTGATTGGGCGTTTCTTGCTGCCAGCGCAGGCTGCCGCGTGTGCCGAACACCTGCAGACTCAGGTCGTTTTCTAGGCCGCCCGCGATTTGACAGGCCGTGAGGATGCCGCGTGCGCCACCCTGAAAGCGCAGCAGCAGGCTGGCGTCATCATCCAGCGCCCGGCCCGGCACGAAGGTGGTCAGGTCGGCGCAGACAGCTTCCAGCGTCAGACCCGTCACGGTGGTCATCAGGTTCTCGGCATGCGACCCGATGTCGCCTACCGCGCCCGCTATGCCGCTCCTGCGGGGATCGGTACGCCAGTCGGCCTGCAGGTTGCCCTGTCCTTCTAGACGGGTGGCCAGCCAGCCCTGGTTGTACAGCACCTGCACCTTGCGAACCTCGCCCAGCACGCCGCTGCGCACGAGGTCGCGGGCTTGGCGCACCATCGGGTAACCGGTATAGTTGTAGGTCACGGCAAACAGGCTGCCCGTGCCTGCCACGATCCGCAGCAGATCGCCGGCCTGCTCGCTGGTATGCACGAGCGGTTTGTCGCACACCACCGGAATGCTGGCCTGTGCAAAAGCGCGGGCCACCGGGTAATGCAGGTGGTTGGGCGTCACGATGCTCACGCCCTGGATCCGCACGTCGGGCGGCAGGGCCAATTCCTGTTCCAACATCGCTTCCCACGAGCCGTAACTGCGGTCTGCAGCTACGCCCAGCGTTTGCCCGAAGGCCTGTGACCGCTCTGGGTCGCTTGAAAAGGCTCCAGCCACCAGTTCAAATTGCCCGGTCAGGGCAGCGGCGCGGCGGTGAACGCCCCCAATGAACGCGCCAGGCCCGCCGCCCACCATGGCCCAGCGCAGGCGCGTCACGGCTGGCCCTCCTGTTTGGCAGAGGCCGGTGCTGAAAAGGCGGCGTCAAAGGCCTGCCCAGACGCCGGGAAATCCAGCGCGCGCGCAAAGGTCAGGCTCTCCCCTGCCCCGTGCCAGCGCTCCATGCGGGCGTCTTCCCACTCCACGCTCAGCGGGCCAGCGTACCCGATGTCGCCCAGCGCCGCGATCACGTCCTGAAAGCGGATATCGCCCCGGCCCAGCGAACGGAAATCCCACATCCGGCGGGCGTCTCCAAAGGTGGTGTGGCCGCCGAACACGCCCACTTCTCCGGTGCCGCGTCCCCACCAGACATCTTTGAGATGCACATGAAAAATGCGCTCGGGGAAAGCGCGCACAAAGCCCACGTAATCTACGCCCTGATAGGCAAGGTGGCTGGGATCGTAGTTGAAACCGAAGCGCGGATGGTGGTTCACCGCGTCCAGAGCGCGGCGGGCGGTGACCGTATCGAAGGCGATTTCGCCCGGATGCACCTCCAGTGCAAAGTTCACGCCGTGTGCGCCGAAGGTCTCCAAAATAGGCGTCCAGCGGCGGGCGAAGTCCTCAAATCCAGCGTCCCAGTACGCCTGAGATGTGGGCGGAAAGGCGTAAGCGCTGTGCCAGATGCCCGATCCGGTAAAGCCCGTGACGGTGGGCACGCCGAACAGGGCGGCCGCCCGCGCCGTGTCGCTCATTTCCTGCGCGGCCCGCCTCCACACGCCTTCCGGGTCGCCGTCGCCCCACACGTGCGCGGGCAAAATCGCCCGGTGGCGTTCGTCAATGGGGTCGCACACTGCCTGCCCCACCAGATGGTTGCTGATGGCCGCGCAGGTCAGGCCATGATCTTTCAAAAATTCGCGTTTTTCGGCCACGTACTGCGGCTCGGTCAGCGCCCGCTGCACATTAAAATGGTCGCCGGAGCAGGCCAGTTCGAGGCCGTCGTAGCCCAGTCCCCGCACTCGCGGGGCAAGGTCAGACAGGGGCAGGTCAGCCCACTGTCCAGTAAAAAGCGTGATGGGGCGCATAGATGGAACCTCAGGAAAACAGATGGAAGTCGAAGGGAAAAGAGTAAGCGCGTCGCTCGCTCGCCCCCTCCCCAGCCCACTGCTTTGCAGCTCTGTGAGTCCCTCGCATGGGGAGAGGGAGCTAAAATCAGTTGTCGGAGCTTTGAGTCGGCGTCTGGTGCTCCGCTCAGAACGGCGAATTGGGGAAGTAGTACTTGCTGGCGTTGGCCTTGGTAATCAGCACTGAGGGAATAATAGTGCTGGCGGCCAGCGGCGTGCCCTTCACGCGGCTTTCCACGGTCAGGCGCATGGCGTCGGCAATCATGCTGGGCGGGTAGGTCACGTTGGCGGTAATCAGCTTGTCGCCGTCCATCAGGCGCTTGACCATTTCTTTCATGCCCGCGCCGCCCAACACGATCTTGATGTCTTTGCGTCCAGCCTGCTGAATGGCCCGCAGCACGCCCACCGCCATATCGTCGTCGGCGGCCCACACTGCATCTATTTTGGGAAACCGGGTCAGGTAGTCCTGCATGACTTTGAAGGCGTCGTCGCGGTTCCAGTTGCCGTAACGGGAATCGAGCACCTTCACCTTGGCATTTTTGGTCACGGCAGCCTGAAACGCGGCGTTGCGCTGGTTGTCGACAACCGAGGTAATGCCGCGCAGCACCACCACGTTGCCCCCGGCGGCCCCGAGTTGCTTGGCGATGTAGTCTCCGGCGACCCGGCCAAAGCCGTTGTTATCGCCCGCCACATAGGCATTCTGAGCTTTGGGATCGGTCAGGCCCCGGTCGACCACCGTAATAAACACGCCCTTGGCCTTCAGGTTGGCAATCGGGCGGGTCAGCGGGGCGCTTTCCTGCGGCAAAATCACCAGCGCCGTAATTTTGTTGATGGTGTACAAATCCTGAATCTGATTGGCCTGCTCGTTGGCATCTTTGGCCGTCTTGACGATAATCTGGGCCGTGGGGTACAGCTTTTGTAGCTGCGCTTTGGCCTGGTTGGCGTGATAGACCACGCCCGCTGTCCAGCCGTGATCGGCAGAGGGAATAGACACGCCGATAATCTGTTTGGTCTGGGCAAAAGCGCTCGTGGTGGTCAGGGCGGCGGTCAGCAGGGTCAGGCGCAGGGCAAATTTGGTCATGTCAGGGTGCTCCTCAAGGGATGAACAGAGAGTTTGGGGTTGAGAACAAATGGCCTAAACGCGGCTTACACGGCTGAATCCCTCACCTCTAGTTCACGGGGCACCTCCTCTGCCCTGCCCATTTAGATGGGGAGAAACATTCGGCGTTGTAGTAGAGAGTTCAGAAGTGGACGGGAGTTTTCTCATTTGCGGCCTCCGCGCTGAAAGAAGGCGACGAGGATAATGACCACGCCCTGGACGGCGGCGTTGAGGTACACGCTGATAATGTTAGTGAGGTTCAGGACGTTTTCGATGGTGACCAGCAACACCGCGCCTACCACCGTGCCCCAGATGCGGCCATGTCCACCTTTGAGAGCCGTTCCGCCAATGATGACGGCGGCGATGGCTTCCAGTTCCCACAAGAGGCCTGTGGACGGTGAGGCGCTGCCCAAGCGGGGCACATACAGGGTGGTGGCTACCGCTACGCACACCCCCAGCAGCACATAGGTGGCGATCTTGACGCCGCCGACATTGATGGCGGCGTAACGGGCCACCTGCTCGTTGCTGCCGATGGCCTGCACGTAGCGGCCATAGCGGGTGCGGTTGAGGATCAGACCGCCCAGGAGGGCCACCAGCGCGAACACCAGAATCGGAATCGGCACGCCCAGCAGCGAGCCGTAAAACACCGGGCTGTAGCGGTCGCTGACGCCCAGATCCAGCGAGATCGCGCCGCCCTGAGACAGGTAGGTCAGGGTGGCTCGGAAAATGCCCAGCGTGCCCAGCGTCACGATAAACGCCTCGACCCGGCCCCGCGTGATGATGACGCCGTGCAGGAATCCGGCCAGTGCGCCCAGCAGCAGCGCGAAGCCCATGCCCACCAGCACCGTGCCCCAGCCCGCGCCGAGGCCCGGCACCAGCGCGTTCATGACCAGAATCATGGCCCCAGCAATCAGCGCCGCCAACGACCCTACCGACAGGTCGATGCCGCCCGAAATGATCACGAAGGTCATGCCCACCGCGATGATGCCGGTGAAAGCGGCCCGTGTCAGAATGTTGGTCAGGTTGGACACGCTTAGGAAATCGGGGTTGAGGGCGGTGGCCACCAGCATCAACGCCAGTAGCCCCAGCAGCGGGCCGAGGCTGCCGATCCGGGCCAGCAGGGTCGGGCCGGGGGCCGCCACTGAGGAGAGCGGCGAGGTGTTGGGGGTCGGACTAGGCGTGGACATGGGGCGGCTCCTGTGGGTCTTGGTTAGTGGGGGCGGGGTCATCTTTTTTCAGGCCCGTGACGTACTGAATGACTTCTTGTTCGTTAAGCGCCGCGCCGCTGAGGTTGCCCACGAGGCGGCCCTCATGCATGACGAGCAGGCGGTGACAGAGGCCCAGCAGTTCGGGCAACTCGGAACTGATGACGATCACGGCTTTGCCCGCCGCCGCCAGCCCGTGAATCAGATGGTAGATTTCGCGTTTTGCGCCCACGTCCACGCCGCGTGTGGGTTCGTCCAGCACGATCACGTCGGGGTGACGTTCCAAGATTCGGGCCAGCGCCAGCTTTTGCTGATTACCGCCCGACAGAGACGAAGCGGTCACGTCCAGCCGCCCGGTGCGAATGTGGTGTTCCTGCGCGGCCCGCACCATCGCTGTTTTCTCGGCCTGTACGTCCAGCAGGGGCGTCGCGTACACCTCCAGCGTCATCAAGGTCAGGTTGGGTGTCAGCGCAAAATCCACCAGCAGGCCTTTGCCTTTGCGGTCTTCCGAGAGGTACACCAGCCCGGCGCGGGCGGCGTCACGCGGGTTGCGAATGCGGCGCTGCTGGCCGTCCACCTGCACGCTGACCACCGTATGGGGCCGCAACCCGAACAGTCCTTCAAAACTTTCGGTGCGCCCCGATCCCACCAGGCCCGCAAAGCCCAGCACCTCGCCCGCCCGCACGCCGAAGCTCAGGTCGCGCGACCAGCCCGGCACACTCAGACCCGTCACCCGCAGGCGTTCCTGCGGCTGGGGCGGCACCTGCGCCGGAAACATATCTTCCAGTTCGCGCCCTACCATCAGGTTCGCCATCTGCTGCTGGCTCAAGTCGGCAGCGTCCTTCGTGGTCACGTAGCCCCCATCGCGCAACACAGTCACGCGGTCAGCGATCCGGCCCACCTCATCCAGTTTGTGGCTGATGTACAGCACCGTTACGCCCGAATCCCGCAGTTGCCGGATCAGCGCCAGCAGCGTATTGGTTTCGTGCAGCGTCAGCGTGGCGGTGGGTTCATCCATGATCAGCACACGGGCGCTCCGTGACAGGGCTTTGGCAATTTCGACCAGCTGTTTTTGCGGCACGCTGAGATGCCGTACCAGCGTGCGCGGATCGAGGGTGATGCTCAGGCGGGCCAGCGCCTCTGCCGCGCCGCGCCGCATGGCCGCGTCATCGATCAGGAATCCGCCGGGTTCGTGGCCCAGATAGATATTCTGCGCCACGGTCAGGTCTTCGGCCAGATTGAATTCCTGGTGGATCAGTACGATGCCCTCGGCTTCGGCGTCGCGGCTGGAACGGAAGTGAACGGGTTGGCCGCCTAGCCGCACCTGACCGGACGAGGGCGCGTGGTAGCCACCCAGCATCTTCATCAGCGTGCTTTTGCCCGCGCCGTTTTCGCCCAGCAGCGCGTGAACCTCGCCCCGCCGGATGCCAAACGACACGTCCCGCAACACTTCGACGGGGCCAAAGCTCTTGGAGACGTTCTCGAAGCTGATCCAGTCCGGGGCAGCGGCATTGTCGGCGGCAGTCGGAATCACGTATTCACCTCGGTCAGCAGCGCCCGTTCTATGGCCAGCACCGATGCTCCGCGCAGCCCAGCCCCCACGCCCAGCGCGGCATAATCTATTCGGAGCTTGCGGGTAGACAAGGGCAAACTGCGGGCATACACGCTCTGGCGCACGCTGGCCAGGAGCAACGGCCCCACCTGCGCCACGCCGCCCGAAAGGAGCACCTGAGACGGGTTCATAAAGTTGATCAGCCCGGCGATGACCTGCCCGACCCGCGTGCCCGCCAGTTGCAAAATATCGTTGGCGATGGGATCGCCTTGCCGGGCCGCCAGCGCCACTTCGCGGGTGCTGAAGGCGTCGGGGGCAACTTCCAGCAGGGCGGCCAACATGGGGCTACGGCCCTCCTCAGCGGCGGCGCGGGCCTCCCGCACGATGCTGGGCGCGCCCGCCAGCGCCTCCAAGCAGCCCACATTGCCGCACGAGCAGCGCGGGCCTGCCGCGTCCACACTGATGTGCCCGATATCACCCGCCGCGCCGTCGGCTCCCCGGAAGACCTCGCCGCGCAGGATGATGCCCGCGCCGATGCCAGTGCCCAGCTTGACGACGATGAAATTTTCCTGGCCTGGCCAGCGGCTCCGCACCGCGCCGGGCGTGTGGGCCGCTCCCAAAGCCTGCCTGCGGGCATGGTGCAGTTCACCCAGCGCCATCAGATTCACGTCGTTGTCGACGGCCAGCGGCGCAGCGAACAGGTCAGCAAAATAGGCGCGGAGATTGAAGCCTTCCCAGTTGGGCATCAGCGGGGGACTGATGAGCAGGCCCGTTTCAAATTCCACCGGGCCGGGCACGCCCATGCCGAGGCCCAGCACGTGGGCGCGGGTCAGGCCTTGCCCGGTCAGCAGATCGTCGATCAGCGGCACGATGTTGGCCAGCACCGGCCCCGGCCCGCGGCCCACCTCTATCGCCACATACGCCGAACACAGCTGGCGGGTGGTCAGGTCAGACAACGAAACTTGGGCATGGGTGGCCCCCAAATCGATGCCCACCACCACGCCGAGCGCCCGGTTCAGCCGCAACCCCAGCGCCCGCCGCCCACCGCTAGACGGCTGCACCTCGCCTTCTTCGATCAAGTGCTCCTCCAGCAGCATGCCGACCAAGCTGGTCAGTTTGGACTTAGAAAATCCCAGCGCTTCACACAGATGAAGACGTGACGGGTGATCCATCCACAAGACGGCGTGCAGCACTTCCCGCTGGTCGGGGGTGAGGAGGGGAGCAATGAAGGCCGCAGCCGGAAGAGCTGCCGGAAGCATTGACACAGATGGTACCGACACAGACGGGACGGACAGAGTAGGCATGGAAACCTCAGACAGGTTGGCAAACTGGGTAGTGCATCCAGAGTACGGGTCTGACTTCCGAGTGTCAAAATCAAACTTCGATTTATTCCAGACCAAAGTCGATCCGAATCTGTAAATCCGAAGCCATGAACTGGTGGATATCCTGTGGAAGCTCTACAAAGACGCCTCTGTGGAGTGCATTCCGCTGTTGATAGCTCTTTCTGCCTGATACAGATCCTGTTGGAGCCTCCCATCGGGGAGGTGGAAAAGCCAGGAGTCCCGTTAATACATGCCACTATTGATGCAGATCAATACGGAAACGCTTCCATTGACCTTTCGCCAACATGAAGGCTGGCCTTTCTCCCTATTTGGGTGGCTAAACGTACAGAACAAGCGTAGGACATCCTGAGAGTGGTGCTTAGCTTAGAAAAACAAACCGAACCTAGGAGCCGCTGTAAGAAGTAAGAAGGCAGTATGGAAAAGACCCGTAGGATTAGGCAAATGAACACAATTCCTGTGCCCTCCGCGAGAAGGTCGTTTACAACAGGTGTACTGGCGATCAGTTTTCTGGTTGCTGGCCTCTCCAGTGCCGCAGAAGTGAAGCTTGATGGCTTGTTGGCGGTTATCGACGCCCCTTCACCCTGCGTAACCGTACAGGTGCAAATCTTTGAGTCCGAGATCCTCAAAACGATGGTGGCCCTGACGCCCACTGGTGAGGTGAAGCCCCTGGGCAAGACGACGCCCATACCCCGTTTCGTAAAGGGCATGAACTACAGGCTTCAGGCGGTCTGCGTGAGTACCAAAGGCATCTTTCAAAATACGGGATTGAGTTTTAAGGCCGATGGCCGAACCGTCATGGTTGTGTTTACCAAAGCGGGCTTTGTCATTAAACGTGGTGGACTGGCGTACTAGAGCATTTGACATAAGAAGATGTCGGAGAAGACGTGGGTGAACCAGCCAAAGACATCTTGTAACGAAACGGCATCCAGGGCATCCGAAATCCCCTGAAGCAATGCTGGAACTTCTCGCCATTCACCCGCGCGAACGCGGGCTTTGACTTTGGAAAACAGCTGTTCGATGGGATTGAAGTCAGGGCTAGACGGGGGCAAGAACAGCACGACACCACCCCTGGCTTCACCGTGCATCCGAACGGACGCACGGTGATGTGCCGAGAGATTGTCCAGCACCACCACTTGTCCAGGGGTCAAGGCCGGGCACAGGAGTTCTCGTCCGTACCACTCGAAACTCACGCCGTTCACCGCGCCTTCCCAGATCAGTGGGGCAAAGGGACCACTGGCCTGCAACGCGCACACGAGCGTTTGATTCCGTCCCCAGTTGCGGGGCACCGAACAGACCGCGTGCCGTGTCCGGTGCGCGCGACCCTCCCCACGAGTCATCGTGGTATTGAAGCCACGTTCATCCAGAAAGACCAGCCGGGCCGGAGTCTGAAGGTCGGGCATGGCGGTCATTCAGGACCTGCTGACGTAGTTCCTCATTGGGTTCGGCGGCGACCCGTGTCTTTTTTGTAGGTGATGCCATGTCGCCGGAAGACCCGGTCCACCGTTCGGTAGCTGATCTTGAGACCAGTCTTGGCCTCCAACAGGCGGGCATGTTCTTCCAACGTCGCGTCGAGGTCCTCCTCCAGCTGCTGGAGGAGGACCTGCTCCTGCTCGCTCTGCACGCTCGAGCGACGTCTGGTCGGGCGTTTGACTTGTGAGAGCGTGCCCGCCTCATGTTTCCTCAGATAGAACGCGATGGTCCGAACATCGACTCCGAACGTTTGGGCCACCCACGGATGGTGTTGCTCGTTCAGTGCAGCCGCAACCATCCGTTCTCGGAGATCAATGCTGTACCCACGTGCCCCGACCCGTTTCCTTATCCTCTTATTCTGTCAAATGCTCTAAGAGACTGTCTGGAAAGCGGAGAATCAGGTAGAAACTGCGTTCTGTTGGGCAAGAGCAGCGAGTCTGCGAATCATACGACGGATGAAGGAGAGCTGGATGAATGCCTCGGTCGTCTCGGGCAGGAGGTCGTATTCACGGTTGAGTCGACGGTCAAAGGACAGCCACGCGAAGCTGCGCTCCACCACCCAGCGCTTCTTGATCACCACGAAGCCGCGGTGCCCACGAAAGGTTTTGATCTGCTCCTCGGTCAGTTTCTGCCCCTCTGGGAGCCAATACCCACGGGTATTGGCGTCGGAGCGCTGCACGATCTCTACGGTGTAGCCGAGGGTCGTTTTGACCCAGCCTTCCCATTTGCCTGTGTATCCACCATCGGCAAAGAGGTGGAGTTTCATTTGGGGCTGGTTTTGACGCAACTCCTGCAGGAGTTGCTGGCTGCCTTCTCGGTCGGTGATGTTTGCGGGTAGAACCTTGACCCTGAGCAGGAGGCCCAGGGTATCGACGATCAGATGATGTTTTCGTCCGTTGACTTTCTTGCCACCGTCGTACCCTCGGACCCCCCTTTTTGCGAGGTTTTCACGCTCCTCGAGTCGACGATTCCTGCTGTGGGCACCGCATTTCTCCCCTCTGCTTCGCGCACCTGAGCTCGGAGGGCATCATTAATGCTCTCCCACAGCCCGCTCTGCTTCCATTGTCGAAAATAGTCATACACCGTCTTCCAGTGGGGAAAATCAACGGGCAACAAGCGCCAGGACACCCCACCTCGTTTCACGTAGAAGATCGCATCCATGATCTCGCGGCGAGCGATACGAGCGGGACGCCCACCGGGTTTGGGCGCAGGAATGAGGGGTTCGAGCAGCACCCACTCGGCATCGCTGGTGTCCGTGGAATACGTTCGCGCACGCATGAAAAAATTGTATAATCTCTCAAAACCCCCTGCAACCACGCTTTCCAGACAGCCTCTAATACTACAGTTGCAGTTAGCGGGAGGAGAGCCAGCGTTGTTGACGTTGGCGATGACACCGTTGGGCTCGTGCCTGGTGGCGTCGTCGCCACCCCGACCACTCCCAGATCCGCAGGTTGAGCTGGTGCTGCGGGAGAACCAAGCGCAACAGACGGCGCACCTCAGGAACCGTCAATGGAATCAACTCCGGGTCGTTGACTGACCCCCCTTTTTTTCGTGGGCGGTGACCACGGTCAGGAAAGCGTGGGCCAACAGGGCTAGCGTGATATGTCGGTACCAGCCCACCCACGAGCGCACTTCATAGTGATCCAACCCCACCTCACCCTTGGCCATCTCAAAGGCCACTTCTATCGCCCACCGTGATCCAGCGGCCTGCACGACCTCTGGCAAGGTCGTGCTTGAGGGTGCGAAGGCCAGGTAATACGCGAGGTCTGTGGGGTCTTTGAGCGAGCGACGAACCAGCACCCAACGCTCGAATCCAGCTGGCAGGATCGGCCCGAGTCCCGCCGACACGGCGGGACCCATCAATTCGGTGACACTGACCCAAGCCCACTCAAAGAGGCGGTCTCCCTTGCTCCCGGAACCGGCACTCCAGGTCTGCCACTGATCCGGCTCAAACTGCTGGGCGACGTCAGCCACCTGGGTTTGCTTGGGACCAGACTGGTCCCAAGTCCACACATGACAATTTGACGCCACCGCCAAGACATATGGTTGCTGACGCTGTTCGAGGAAGCTACGGACGTTGGAAGCCGAATACACCGCGTCGCCAGTGACCCAGGCGGCGTGTACGCCGCCTGTAAAGCCCGCTCAAGCATGGCGAGCGCGAGTTGTGGCTTGGTCGCGGCCCCAACAGTCTCAGGAATCTGAGCCGCTGCACACCGGGCAGGATCATCCACCCAGCTTTTGGGCAAAAAGAGCTCGCGGTCGATCAGGGCAGTGCCATGAGGCGTGGCGTAGGCGAGGAAGACCCCAATTTGACAGTTTTCAACTCGCCCCGCAGTGCCGCTGTACTGCCGTTGGACACCAGCGGATTGCGTGCCCTTCTTGAGAAAGCCGGTTTCATCGAGGATCAGCACCGCTTCGGGGGTCTGAAGGTGTTCGAGGACGTACTCGCGGAGGTCGTCACGAACGACCTCCGCATCCCACTGCGCCGTGGACAACAAGCGTTGCACGCCGAAGGGCGTGCGCTCACCGATCTGCTCGGCGATCTGCCAGCCGTTCTTGCGCTCAACAGGGCTGAGGAGAGCCTGCAAGTATGCGAAGGCCCGCTGACGTTGTTCACTGCGGGTAAAACGGGACGCAATCCGTTGGTGGAGCACCTTCAAGTCAGCCGACCAGTGATGGGGTTGAGACAGAGGGGAAGAGCTCGACATGCCTCATGCTAACGCTCTTAACTGCAACTGTAGTACTAATAAGAAACATTGAGGATTTATGGCAGGTCAGCACACCTAGCTTCTCATCTAAGCCAGCTTGCTGTTTGGAATGGCTTGGTGGCCTGAATTGGCTGTAGTTCTCCGAGCTGCTCAACATACACTCGTATAAGGTTCAGGTATGAAGTAATTTGCCGGGGCCACAGCTGCCCTAGGCTGAGCTTGCCCGTTTAGGTCAGGCAGCTTCACCGAGCAATTCTGGCCCAGCAGGTGCTCAGCACAGCAGATCTGCCATCAAGGAGTCTCTATGACCATCCAAAACGGTTCCAAAACGGTTAATCAAACCACACCCATCATTGGAGCATTTCCGCCGGATTTCATATGGGGCGTCGCCACAAGCGCCTACCAGATTGAGGGAGCTACGCAGGAAGATGGGCGCGGGCCGAGCATCTGGGACACTTACAGCCGCATTCCGGGCAAGGTGCTGGGCGGCGAATCGGGTGACGTGGCCTGCGATCACTATCACCGCTGGGCGTCCGATCTGGATTTGGTAGCCGGGCTGAATCTCAATGCCTACCGCTTCAGTGTGGCGTGGCCGCGCATTCTGCCGCAGGGAACCGGAAACGTCAATGCGGCTGGGCTGGACTTCTACGAGCGGCTGGTAGACGGCGCACTGGAGCGGGGC
Source organism: Deinococcus sp. QL22 (assembly GCF_023370075.1). Lineage (NCBI taxonomy): Bacteria > Thermotogati > Deinococcota > Deinococci > Deinococcales > Deinococcaceae > Deinococcus > Deinococcus sp. QL22. The sequence continues at coordinate 165,677 of NZ_CP097150.1, read as the reverse complement.
CTGCAACCGCACGTGACGCTGTATCACTGGGATTTGCCGCAGGCCTTACAAGACCGGGGCGGTTGGCCTCATCCAGATATGCCCGATTGGTTCACTGACTACGCGCTGGCCGTGTATGGGCGGCTGGGCAACCGCGTCGCCAGTTATGCCACCTTCAATGAGCCGTGGTGCACTGCTGAATTGGGCTATCACGTGGGACGCCATGCCCCCGGCCTTCAGGATTTGCGGGCGTCGCTGCTGGCTTCCTACCAGATTCAACTGGCTCACGGCAGTGTGATTCGTGCACTCAGAGCACAAAACACGGCCGCAGAGCTGGGCACGGTGCTGAACCTATACCCCGTGGACGCCGCCTCAGAGCGGGCCGAAGACAAGCATGCGGCCCGGCTGGTGGATGAAAAGCTTAACCGTTGGTATCTCGATCCTATCTTCCGGGGCAGATTTCCGGCGCTGGCGGTGGCCGACTACGCCGAATCCATGCCTGAAATCGATCCGGTGGCGCTGGCTTCTGCCAAACAACCCCTGGACTTTCTAGGAGTGAATTACTATTTCCGTCAGTGGGTCAGCGAAGGCGGGGCCAGCCGGGCCGGACCACCCTCAACAGACGCCGAACAGACGGCCATGGGCTGGGAAGTCTATCCGGAGGGCCTCCACCGCCTCTTGACCGAACTGCACCGCGAATATCAAGCTCCAAAGTACCTCATCACCGAAAACGGCGCAGCCTTTGACGACCACTGGGACAACGGCGAGGTTCATGACGAAGCCCGTACACGCTTTTTGCAGAGCCACCTCCACCAACTTCATCGGGCCATGCAGGACGGCGTACCTGTGGCGGGCTACTTTGGCTGGAGCCTAATGGACAATTACGAATGGGCCTACGGTTACAGCAAGCGGTTTGGCATCGTTCATGTAGATTACGAAACCCAGCAGCGCACCCTCAAAGACAGCGCCAAGTGGTACCGCGACTTTGTAGGCCAACAAAGGCAGCCGGGCCAGCTCTAATGAGGCTCGGCTCAGCACCTGACACTTTGAGGCGAATGGCGTCCTAGACGCAGTACGGCACGACAAAGGGCAAGATCAGAGTCTGTGACGAACACCGAAACCGCCCGGCTGCATGCTGACACGTTGACTGCCCATCTGAAAACCCGCCTCCCGCACCGCCGCATAGACCCTCCAAAGCGACTGGCTGAAGTCCTTCTGGTGCTCCTCCAAGCCGAATCCATACTGCACCGCAAGATCGCTCTTCATCTGCCCCGGGACGCCTCCTTAGAGTCCAAAACCCGCGTGGTGGCACGGGTCTTGCACAATGCCCAACTCACCCTGGTGATGAACTGCATGACTTGGCTGTACAGTCGGACGCCACTAAACACCCCGAATAGGGGTTGACAGCTCAGCGATCAGCCGCTGACATCGATCCAGTTCACTCTGAACGTGAACAATCCAGAGCAGGGCCGGCGGCTCCCGCTCCGTTCTGGAACTCCCCTGAAGTGTGAACTGGGGTGCCCAAAGCTGAGCGCAACGGTCGCACGGCAACAGTCGTAAGGAGTTGCATGGGTCACCTTCTCCGTCAACGCTCCGAGTTCGCCACCATCCACGGTCAATCCCTCGAATACATCCAGTCTGGTACGGGCACACCTGCTGTCGTGCTCGTCAATGGCGCAGGCGGCCCCATGGACAGCTGGTTCCGGGTGTTTGAACCGCTCACGCGGGAATGCACCGTCTTGGCCTACAACCGTCCGGGGCTCGGCCGCAGCAGTTCCCCTGGTGCCCCGCAAACTGGAACCGTCATGCTGGAAACCTTGCGGGGCCTTTTGGCCCACGCGAAGCTGACCCCCCCTTACGTCCTGGTGGGACACTCGCTGGGTGGCCTGCTGGTCAATCTGTATGCCCGGACGTGTCCCGGGGAGACTGCTGGGGTAGTTCTGCTCGACGCCGCGACACCGGAGGACGTGTTGCTGAACACGCCACCCTCTTCAGGGCTGTGGTTTCGCCTGAGCCGCGCGTTCCACCGGCCACATCCCTGGGCGGAAACGGAACATGTCGAGAGTCTGAGCCAGCAAGTGCAGACCGCTGGTAGATTTCCCCCAGTCCCACTGGTCGTGCTCAGTGGGACGCGCTCCCCACGCGGCATGCCCCGGGAGATGCGCGACGCCCGTGCGGTGCATCAGGCGAAGCTGGCAACGCTTTCGCCACTGGGTGAACACCGTCTGGCGGATCGGAGCGGACACTTCCCACAGTTCACCGAGCCACACTTGGTCATTGATGCCATTCGGACTGTGATGGCCAAGGTGACTGACCGCGACTAAGGGTTGACCTAGAGGCCAAAGACTGTGAAAGGGACGGTGTTATGGGTCTGGTCAGCCATCGACCTGCTGGCCTTCCCGAAACAGCGAACCGAGGTTCAGTCGCGCGAAGTGAGCTGGGCAGCAGATGAGGAGACCGGCTCAGAGTACCGCATCAGCACTTGCCAGTCTTGGCCGGCGTGGCTGGCCACCTGGTCGAGCTGAAACCCCACTTTCTGTGCCAGCCGTAGTGACGGCGCGTTCTTCGGCTGAATGATGCAGAAGGTGCGGCCAGGGCTCAAGGATGTGTCACGCCACTCCAGGACGGCGTGGACGGCTTCGGAGGCCAATCCCTGACCATGACACCAGGGCATGAAGACCCATCCCGCCTCGGGCACTAGATCCAGGGTAGGCCGGTCGAGCAGCAGGTCGCGTTTAAACCGAGCGATGCCCACCTCGCCCGCAAACCGTCCAGAAGCGCGCTCAAAGGCTAGCCAGTAGCCGAACCCGAAGAGTGCCCAGTGACCGGGGTGCCGCAGCAACCGGCTCCATACCTCCTGCCGGGCGAGCGGCATGCCGGTCGTATACCGCGTGACGTCCGGATCACTCCATAGCGCGGCGCAGTCGTCAAGGTCTTGTTCCTGATGTCCACGCAGGAGGAGACGTTTCGTGTGCAGGACGGGCGTAAGGGACATACCGGAGTCTAGACCGTCGCTGGTCGGTACAGCTGATCTTGCGGGAGCGTGTGCCTCCACTGGCCAGGGAAGAGGCCAGGCCTCTGGGGCGGACTGCTGAACGACCCTTGCTGCACAGACCGTGGGCAGGCACGGAGTGAGGATCTGTTCCAGTTGGAGAGGTTCATCTTCAGACCATCTGCGATCTCTTGACCTTGACCCTCTTTGCGGGCCGCGCCATGCTGGAGAGGATGACCGCCTTGTCCCAACCTCCCCACGTCCAGCTGCGCAATCAGCAGGCTTTTGAAACCTGTATTGCGACGACGTTGCAGGTGTTGGCGGCCGCGGAATTTGCTCCAGCGTTACACCACACCCAGCCGACTCGGGAGACCTTGTTGGCGTTCAGTACTGAACTGGATCGGCATGCGGCAGATGTGGCGGCGCTGGCAGGAGAACGGCATCTGGACTTACCGGCCTTAGGTCAGGGTTGGTACGAGCGCTTGGTGACCGAACGGGATGAACCGCTGCAGGCGGCGTATCACGCGCTGCACTCGGCGGCGTATTTGGGCTTGGCGGGCGGGTCGACGACGGCGCTGTTGCTGTCAGCGATGGGTTATGCGCTGCGGGTGCTGGCGCAACGGGAAGGGCGCCTCTGCCACTGAAGCGCTGCTCGTGGAGGGGCAAGGCTGTAAAAGAGGCTGGCCGCTCTTGGGACGTTGAAGGGTGAGGGTGATCAGATCAACCGGCCACAACCATTCTTCTAGGATCGTCCAAGAAGTGAAGTGGTTGGTCAAGCACTGGATAGGACGGGCGGATTGAGGGTATCTTCTGTGGTGAGTTTTGGTGTTGTTTTAGTGCTTAAGCATGAGGCTCTACCCGTAGCCTCAGTGGGCGCAAGGGCTAGTGCATCACCACAGGCATGTCTGGGGCTATGACTTGTGAATGATGAGAATAGGTGGTGTGTTATGGAGAGCGAGAGATCCGTATCCGACGGTGATGGTTTTTCATTAGACATGCCTGTGGCCGTCCACTAGTGCTTTTCTCGGCCTAATTTGAGAGAATTAGTTGTCAGAGATAACTAATTCCTCCTTAGTGCAGATAACTGCCGGTGGCACTGGGGAGGTGACGTTTGCCCTCTCGCTGCCGATCCAGGCCAGCGCAGCACAGGACGTGTTCAAGTTGAGCTTGCTGGCGACTCCCGCCACGAACAGCGTCACGTCCATCACGCAGAGCCTCGAAGAGCAGGAGACGGCTGGCAAAGCGGCCGTCGAGGCACGGGCAGCGGCGCTGCCAGGCGCACAGATTCGGAGGTTACTGGAACCAGTCCTCACGCCCACCACCCAGGCGACGAACAGCCTGCCAGTGTGCCGGATCAGAATCGCTGAACCGCGCAGTGCGCAGTACCCCGACAGCCACGGTGGTGGACGCCCAGGCTACCTTCAGCGTGAGCGCCCCGAATTTGCCGTCCATTATTGGTGGCGCGCAGCTTCAGCCAACCACGACCTTCACCGTGAACGGAGCGGCATTCTCAAGCCGCTCCAGCAGACCTCTCTCACGCCAGCGATCTTGAGTGTGACTAACAATCTGGTGCATCCCGTCGCGTTCTTCCCACTGCAACGGCAGACTGGAACGGTTCAGGGCAGTATCTGTGGTCAAACGGCCAGCGCCCCGTTCTGCACCTCGCCCTTTACTTCGCTAGAGGCAGGCGCCTATCACAATTACGCGCTGACAGCAGATGGTACGGTCGTCGCCTGGGGGGCTAACAGCGCTGGGCAGACGACAGTGCCCACTGGCTTGACGGTGATGGTGCCCTGATCACTTCAAGTACGCAAAACTGAGATATTCCCAGACATTCCATCTCTTTCTGAACTCCACCCAACGGGCCAGCCCACCAGCCCCTCTAGGACTTGCCAGTCTAAATGCATCACACTCAGAAGGATGACTCCCATGACTCAACCCAATTCGTCCCTCTTGATTGTTCAAATTGAGCAACTGCTTGTACCTCCTGGCCAGCTGGCTTTCTGGGCTCTCGGTCAATCTGGCTTCGTGATCAAAGGCGGAACAACCATTGCTTACATTGATCCGTACCTGTCCGATTCCATTACAGCAGCAGGCGGTCCATCACGACGCTTCCCCGTCCCAATTGACCCCAGTACCATTCGCCATGCTGATGTGGTGTTTGCGACGCACGAGCACATGGATCATGCTGACGGGCCAACATTGGGTCCACTTCTGGCTGCGTCGCCGCAGGCCACGTTGATCACATCGGCGCAAGGGAGCGAAGTGGCTCAAAGGGCCGGCGTGGCGGCCGAGCGGATCACGGTGCCCTACCTCGGCCAACCGGTTAATCTGGGCGACTTCACTTACACGGCAGTGCCTGCTGCACATTACAAACACGAGGTGGACGAAAAGGGCCAAGCCCGTTGGATGGGTTTCTTGATTGAGTGTGGTGGAGTGAGGATCTACCATTCTGGGGACACGGTCTTGTTCCCAGAGTTACTGACGGCCCTTAAAGGGCAGCGGATTGATGTGGCACTGTTGCCGATCAACGGCCGCGACTATTTCCGCGACCAGCACGACATTATTGGCAACCTGTGGCCACGCGAGGCGGTAGATCTAGCGGTTGCCATTGGGGCACGGGTTCTGATTGGAACTCATAACGACCTGTTTGAAGAGAACCGTGTGAATTCTGGAATGTTGTTCGACGAAGTCGATCGTCGTGCGCCGTGGCAGCGCTGTCACTTGCTACAGCCTGGTGAATTGTATCTATACGCTGGTTGATTGATCCCTTGGCTGTAGAACAACACCAACGCTTCTGTACAGGCTGCTCTGAAGGACACTAAATCACAGCTTTTATCTGGAGGCTTTGTCAGCTGCCAACAGCGTTGTGCGACTGAGCGTCGAAACGCCTTCTTGACGGGTACTTGGGGAGCTAAGTTCATGAACCTGCACGGGAATAGCTTGCAATTGACCTGCCGCGGGTTCAACTTACCTGTCCCACTGCTCGTGTCCTTCTTAAGAGGGGCAAATGTATCAGAGCTACAGCGACCCTGGCAGTACGAACGAGCTGGGCGAGGGCAAGGGAAGACGTATTCAGTTCTCGTGTGTCAGACAATATTTTTTAAACCCTCCCTAAACTGTCTGTATGTCAACAATGGTGAGGAGAGAGCGTCGCCCTCAAAGTGTCTGCGCTGAGCGCCTGTACCCGAATTGCGCGTTCTCTTTCTCAACGGCACCAGACCACGGCTCTTCGCTTGATCCCAGACTGCCTCCGGGCCCCATCCAGAACAGATCTGCGCGAGTGGGGGTGAAACGCCGAAATCTGCTGGAGGGCGCCATGATCATTCTTGGACTTGATCCCCATCCAACGACCCATACCGCCGTCGCTCTCGATTCGCGTGGCGTCGTTCTGGACAGCCTGAGCGTCCAGAACGACTTTGATGGTCTCCACCAGTTGTGGCTCTGGTTCGTGCGATTCGAAGAGCCCGGCTGGGCGATTGAAGGTGCAGGCAACCGGGATGTGGCCCCCCGGCTGGCGCTGCTCTTCGCTAGGAATCAGTCGGTGTGGCACATTTATCCCAGGTTGACCAGTCAGTACCGTGCGCGGCGGGGCAAGAAAAAGAACGACCTGGTCGATGCTGAGAACGTCGCTCGGGTGCTGCTGGCCAATCCAGAACTCCCGCCCTACCAGCTCAGCACGCAGTGCACCCAGTGGCAGGACTTGTCCCGCACGCGGGACAAGCTCGCTCAGCAGCGCAAGGCCAACCAGATGATACTCGAAGCGCTCCCCGACACGACGACCGCCTCGCTGAGCACGGCCTTCAGGCCGTGCTCAGCTCCCTCGAAGCAGCATTGAAAGAGCTTGAACACGCTATGGCCACCCTGGTCGCTCAGGTCGCCCCCCCCTGTTGATGTTGCAGGGGATCGGCGTGGTGCTGACCAGCACCGTGTCGGCCGAAATGGGTGACATCAAGCGGTTTGAGAACGCCAATCATTTCGCCAGTGATTGGGGCACTGCCCCAGTTGAACGGGGCAGCGGGAAGAACACGCGCTGGTGTGTGAATGTGAGCGGCAACCGGCAACTCAACCCAGTGCTCCACCTGATGGCCTTGACGCGCCTGCGCTGTGATGAACAGAGCAAAACATGTGGGGCCAAGAAGGAGCAAGAGGGAAAAACGAGACGAGCGGCACTCCGAGCACTTAAGACGCACCTGGCCCGGGAGTTGTACCGAACCTGGCAAGCCAGTCACGCTGGCGGCCGCACGCCAGCCCCCTCTGAGGATCTCTCTCCCCGCCAACTTGACATCCCAGGTTTGGGTACTGAGGTTCCAGACTCAGCTCAACATATAAACTTGCCACAAGCCGTGCCGGGTATTGCTGCAGAAATAAATGTTCGTAGAATGCTAGGGGACGCTGGTCGCGTGATCCTCACCCTCAATCCCTGCACTTTAGAACCATGAAACCTATGACCAGTGCCGCTGTGTCCGGTTTGTTGGCGACCCTGCCTATGACGGTTTGGATGCTGGGTGCCCAGCGCTTCCTGCTGCCTTCCCGTGAGCGCTTCGCTCTGCCTCCTGAGCAGATCACCGACCATATAGCGCGGGCCGCCGGAATTCGCAGCGTCGCAGATCAGCCGGTGGCTCGCCGCACTCTGACGCTCATCAACCATTTCGCTTATGGCGCCGCCGCCGGCACGTTGTATGCGCCGCTGCGCCGAGCGCCGGGCGCAGTGGTGGTGAAGGGCTCAGCCCTAGGCTTGGGGGTTTGGGCCGCCAATTATCTGGGCTTGCTGCCGGTCACCGGGGTGCTCAGCAACGCTGTGCATCACCCGGCGCGGCGCAACGCACTGATGGTGGTCGCGCACCTGATCTGGGGAGTGGGTACGGCGGTCATGGCGGAACACCTGGCTCAGGAGGAACAGCGCTCAGTCGGGCGAACTGCGGGGTTGTGAACAGAAGGAGGAAGGGCGGGCCACGCACCGTGAAAGGGAGCGCCTCGGCTTCAAGCCGTCCCTAACTCCGTTCGGACCTGATTTTGTTTGTCAATTTCAATTTGCCCGAATGATCAGCTCTTGGTTTCGATGCTGGAAACCTGATACCCCGTTTAGGGCTTGAAGCTCCGTCCTCATCGGTGTTAGCGCTGAATGAGGTTTTTGACCAAGCTGGGCAGAGTTCATGGGCAACGCAGGTTGAGCGGCAGAAAAATGACGTTTGAAACGAACTCCAGAGATTCTACGGTCAGTACGAGAAAAACAAGCCCTAAACGGGGTCTGATACTGAAACTGTCGGCGGCCCACCATGACCCCAAAAGACAACTGCCCCAGGAATTTAGTGCTCTCCTTCTAAATATCCTGTCATAAACCAGACAGGGGCACTGCCTAACATGACATTAGAAACAATTTCTATCTGCGTTCTGCCTGCCTTTTCGGAGTGGCAGACAATCTTTGCTTGCCTAGTACAGCCGTTCTGGGTCATTTCTCATTCTCTCAGGAGATTAATTGTGGATTCTTTTCCATCATCTTGTGCTCGTTCCGTTCTCTCTACCCTCCTGATGTGCACGTCGGTGCTGTTCGCCACGCAGGCGAGTGCCGTGGGAGAACTTCAAAAAATTCAAAGCAACGGTAAGTTCAGAATCGGCTTCTCCACCAACACCCCGGGTTTGGTGGAACAACGAAATAGCAAAGTCACGGGCTTCGCGGTGGAGTTGGTGAGTTTGCTGGCCCAAGAGATCAAGGTGAAAGGCGTGACCTGGATCAAGGTCAACTCGCCTGACCAGCTGGTGAAGAACATGCGCGCTGGAAGTCTCGATGCCATTTTCGACGTTCAGCTGCCTCCGCAACTGAACGATGTGGGCCGCAGTCCGCCGTTTACCTGCACAGGTGGTGTCCTCCTGAGCCGCCCCGGTGGTCCGGAATTCGAAGAAGACATCGAAGGGAAGAGCGTCGCTGTGGCAACCAATAGCCCCTACTTCTATTTCGTGCGCAACCTTCCCTTTCAGAAGAAGGTCAACGTGTTTGCCAACGCGGACCAGGCATTGCTGGCTTTCGTGTCAGGGTCTGTTGATGCGCTGGTGCTCGACCGCTTTGATGCCGTCAAGATGTACAACCGGGCGGGCGCGGGCAAGCTCCAGATCAGTCCGCCGCTATGGAATCAGAACCTCCAACTCCTCACACCTGGGACGGCCCGCCGCGACAGCGACCTGGAGGCGGCTCTGAGCGTGGCGTTTACGAAATTGAGGGCCAACGGCACCTACGCCAAGCTGAGCAAGAAGTACTTTGCTCAGGACGTGAGCTGTGAAGGCTGGCGCTGACGCCCCAGCGTCAAAGGAGGAAGGGTTGTGCTGCCTTCACCTGGTCCTTGGCAGGTTCTGTCAAGTTAAGTACTTAATGACTCATGTTATTTTTCTAAGCTAATTGCAAGTACATATAGACTAGACCTCTTGCGAAAGTCGTGGGCTAAGCTCACAGGGTGGAGCGAGACCGCCTGACACGCACGCTGAAGATGAACCGCAAGCAATTCCATCGACGCACCGGGGTCTACCCGGAAACGTTCGCCGAGATGGAAGCCGTGCTGACCCTCCGCGAAGGACGGAAAAAGACATCTGGCCACCCAGCCACGCTCAGCGCGGCTGAACAACTCCTGATGACCCTGAAATTCTGGCGCGAGTCCCGAACCGTTGCACACCTGGGTGACGACTGAGGCGGCCATGAGCCTGGCGTGCAACGCGTGGAAGCGGCCTTGATCACTCGGGCGCAGTTCCAGATGCCCAGAAAACGCGTGTTTCAGAAAGCGCCACTCGTCTACAGCATCGCCCGCGTCGCTGCTTCTGAAGTACCGTGCGAACGCGCCGGAAAAACAGCGCCGCGGGGACAGCGGCAAGAAAAAGCGGCACACCTTGAAGTTCCAGCTGCTGATCTGCACGGTGACGCAGCGCATCCTGGGCACGGCCACGGGTGCTGGGGCGGTTCATGATCCCAAGCGTTGTCCATCTGGCGTGCGGTTGCCCCACGACACGGCCCTGATCGGGGACGCGGGGGCTCAGGGCCTGTGGGGTACCCCCGGGCACGCCATCACCACGCATCAGGCGGAGAACACGTCATCCGCCTGATGAAGGTTTTTCGTGTGCTCAAGGGTGTCTATCGGCGGCGGCGGTTCGCCCTCCGGGTTCAACTCATCGCGGCGCTCTGCAATCTGACCCGGACTTGCCCGTCATGACGTTCGCAAGAGGTCTATTCAATCACCTGGGGTGATGATGAATAGGTTCAGGCTTCTTGGTCCATGTACGCCCTCAACCCGGCTGAGTTCGATGTCGCTGGTGGCACTTGGCCCGCTGATCCAGGTGAGGGGACGGCCCGCCGTGACGGCCTCCTGCAAGGTCGCCACCCCTTCCGGCACGCTCTCCACAATCTGATGCCAAAACACCACACACACATGCTGATCGGGAATCAGCGTCAATGTCCGCCGTCCCTGACCGGAACCGTGATCCAGCACCACTGTTCCAGTCTCGGCTATGGCCACCGCGCAGGTCGTCAGCACGGCTTGAAAATGGGTCAGCTCCGCGTGAGACTGGCCGTTGTCAGGCGTACTGTCCAGCGCAGCTCTCCACGCCGCAGGCAACCCCTCGGGAACCAAAACCCGTTTCCCAGCAAGGAGTTTTGCCAGTGCCTCAGGGATATCCGCTTGTGCCATCTGCTGCACGTGCGCCCGGTATTCAGCCGCGTACTCGGCAAATTGTGCGAGAATTTCGGCACTGGGCCGGGTTGACGTTGGAATGGGGGGGCGTTCCAGCGCGGGTGGGTGGCCCGATGTCGCCCGGTTAATACGGGTTAGGATCTCCAGCCGCGCTTCACTGCTCACGTTGCTCCTCCTTGCGCCACAGTTCCCGGAACGACTGCGGGGGAAATGGCGGCAGATTGCGCGAACTCGTCCAGCCGCCCAGCATCCCTGGCAGTGCACGAACCGCGCCGTGTTGCACCAGTGGCCCCTGCCCCGTGCGGGCGAGTTTGATCGCGCCTTCGAAGCGGTAGGATTCGTTGAAAATCCATGCTGCGGTTTTCATGGCGATGCTTTCCACGTTCGGTGTTTTGTGGGGCGTAATCTGGCCCCGCAAATAGATCAGAATCTCGGGGATATTGATCTTGACCGGGCAGGCGTCATAGCACGCCCCACACAGGCTGCTGGCCCACGGCAGCGAGTTGGCATTGGCATCGTCAAGTTGCAGCAGTTGCGGCGTCAGAATTGCCCCGATTGGGCCGGGATACACGCTGCCGTAGGCATGGCCGCCTGTGCGCTCGTAAACCGGGCAGACGTTCAAGCACGCACTACAGCGGATGCAGCGCAAGGTTTCGCGCCCCACTGCATCGGCCAGCACGTCAGTCCTGCCGTTGTCGAGCAAGATCAGGTGAAATTCCTGCGGGCCGTCGCCCGGCGTCACGCCGCTCCAAAAACTGGTATACGGGTTCATGCGCTCAGCGGTGGAACTGCGCGGCAACAGTTGCATAAAAGGCGCGATGTCGGGCCAAGTCGGCAGCACCTTCTCAATACCCATGACCGAGATCAGCACCTCAGGCAGCGTCAGGCACATCCGCCCGTTGCCTTCCGATTCCACGATGCAGACGGTGCCCGTGTCGGCAATGGCAAAATTCGCGCCGCTGATCGCTACTTTGGTGGCTAAAAACTTTTCGCGCAGATACACGCGGGCCGCCTCAGCCAACACCTTCGGGTCGTCGGTGAGCAGCTGCGCGCCCAGTTTGCGCCGGAACAGCTCGCGGATTTCGGCGCGGTTCTTATGAATGGCGGGCACCAGAATATGACTGGGGCGGTCTTCGGCCAGTTGCACGATCAGTTCGGCCAGATCAGTTTCAGTGGCGTGAATTCCACGTGCTTCGAGCGCCGCATTCAACTCTATTTCGTCGGTACTGATGCTCTTGACCTTGATAACCTCGGACACGCCGTGTGCAGCCACCAGATCGGCGACAAGGCGCTGGGCTTCTTCTGCATTCTGTGCCCAGTGGACGTGGCCGCCCAAGCGTTTCACTGAGGCTTCGAGGGTTAAGAGGTGTTCGGCGAGGTTATCCAACACGACGTCCTTGATGGCCGCGCCTTGCGTCCGGAGATCTTCCCAGTAGGGCAATTCGGCGACTGCCTGCAGGCGTTTTTCGCGGATGGTCGTGGTGGCGTGCCGCAGATTGCGCCGCATCTGGGCGTCTTGCAGCGTCTCACGGGCTGCGTCGGGGAAGGGCTGAGAGGGCCGAATGCCGCCCGCACTCATACGAGACCCTCTGCACTCACGCGAGCGGTGTCCAGCACATCGGTGTTTCCTGACTCTACACTCGCCAAGATTTCGGCCAGATGCACCACGCCTGTGCCACTTTGCAGGCGACTCAGCCCACCGCCGATGTGCATCAGGCAGGAGTTGTCACCCGCCGTGCAGACCTCGGCCCGCGTGCCCATCACGTTCTGTACCTTGTCGGCCAGCATCGCCGTGCTGGTTTCGGGGTTCTTGACACTGAAGGTGCCTCCAAAGCCGCAACACTGGTCACTGGCGGGCAATTCGACCAGACTCAGGCCACGCACGTTGCGCAGCAGTCGGAGCGGCGCGTCGCCCACCCGCAACAGCCGCGCCGCGTGGCAGGTCGGGTGATACGTGACCCGGTGGGGATAGGACGCGCCAACGTCCTCGATGCCCAGCACGTTCACCAAGAATTCGGACAGCTCAAAAGTGCGTTTTCCCAGCTCCCGGACTTGGGCCAACAGCGCCTCATCTCCGGCCCACTCGGCGGCCTTCGGGTACAGGTCGCGCACGAAAGCCACGCAGGAACCGCTGGGGGCTACGATCACCTCAGCATCTTGAAAATCCTGCACAAATTTGCGAATCAGCGGCAAGGCTTCGGCCTGATACCCGGTGTTGAAGTGCATTTGGCCACAACAAGTTTGCGCCTCATTAAAACGAACGGTGTGGCCCAGTCGCCGCAGGAGACGGGCCATGGCCAGCCCGGTCTGCGGAAATAGGGCGTCGTTCAGGCAAGTAATAAACAGGTCGATCTTCATGGGCCCTCCCGCATCAAGTCCTTCACAGGGGTCACCTGGAAACCGTTCATGCGAGCATCCCAGCGCCGTAGAGAGCGGCAAATCTGCTCTGGGCGTCTTGCCAAGCCTCCGGGTGCTGCGGCAGGAAGGTGTGAAAGGCAAAGGTGCGGGCCACCACGGCGCGGCGCTCACCCTGAGGAAGGACGCCACACGCCTGCGCCTGCACCAGCAAGTTGCCGATCAACGTGGCGTCCACGGGGCCAGCCTGCACTTGCCGCCCAGTGGCGTCCGCCGTCCACTGACACAGTGGCCCGGCCAACGAGCCGCCGCCCACGATATGAATCACCTCGAGAGCGCGTCCGGCCACCTCTTCCAGTTCGGCCAGCACCCGGGCGTATTTCAATGCCAAACTCTCAAAGACCACCCGCGCAATCTCTCCGCGTGTGCCGGGCACCCCCTGGCCGGTCTCCCGGCACACCTGCTGAATGCGCTCTGGCATGTCGTCCCCAGGCAGCAGGAAACGCGGGTCATCCACGTCAATGAGCGCCAGAAAGGGCGGCGCGGCTTCAGCGGCCACATTCAGGTCGGCGAAACTGGCGTTGGGCCAGGCCAGGCGGCACTGCTGCATAATCCACAGCCCCATCACGTTTTTCAGGAGGCGTGTGGTGCCGTCTATCCCTGCCTCATTGGTAAAGTTGGCCTGCAAGGCGGCGGGGCTGAGGATCGGAGCATCCGTTTCCACACCCAACAGACTCCAGGTGCCGCTGCTGAGGAACGCCGCCTCTGGGCCGGACAGGGGTGTGGCGACGACGGCAGACGCGGTGTCGTGGGTGGCCGGAACAATGACCCGGACGCCCGAGAGGCCAGTCGCCTCCGCCACAGGAGGCAGCAGCGGCCCCAGATCTGATCCAGCCTCCACGATGCCGGGCAACAAGGCAACTGGCAGCCCAAGGCGCTCCAGCAAGGGATAAGACCAGGTTCGCAGGGCCGGGTGATAGAACTGCGTCGTACTGGCATTGCTGCGCTCACACACCATCCGGCCCGAGAGCCAGAAGTTCATCAAGTCCGGCACCATCAAGAAGGTGTGGGCCTGATCAAGGACGCCCGGCGTGTCGCGGCGCAGGGCCAACCACTGGTACAGGGTATTGAACGGCAGGAACTGCAGTCCGGTCAGGGCGAACAGCTCGTCCCGGGAATGCTCCTGCAGCACCTCGGCCATGACCCCATCAGTACGGGCACTGCGGTAATGGTGCACCCCGTCCAGCAAAAGACCGTTGCTGTCCAGCAGGGCGTAATCCACGGCCCAGGAGTCCACGCCCACACTGGCGACCCGTCCGCCCAGTTCGCCCGCCCGCTCTCCAGCCCGCTTCAGACCTTTCAGGATTTCCGCCCACAGCCCCAGCACGTCCCAGTAGAGCCGGGGCTGCGTCCCAAACGGCACCATCACCGGATTATTAGAGAATCGGTGCAGCACCTCGATCTCCAGCCGTCCCTCGTGGATGCCCCCAATGGCCACCCGGCCCCCCGACGCGCCGAGATCCACCGCTGCATGCCAGACACGCTCAGCGGACATAGGCGATCGGCACACCGCCGTCCACGGTAATCACGCCGCCGGTGGTTTTGGCCGCCGCCGGAGAGGCCAGCCAATACGTCGCCTCGGCAATGTCCTCGGGCAACACGTTGACTTTCAGGGTGGTGCGGTTGCGGTAGAACTCCTCGAGCTTGTCCGGCTCGATGCCGTAGGTCGCCGCCCGCTCGGCCCGCCATTTGCCGTCCCAGATGCTGCTTCCAGCCAGAATCCCGTCGGGAAGAACAGAGTTGACCCGGATGCCCGCCGCGCCGCCTTCTTCGGCCAGACAGCGTGCCAGGTGCAGTTCAGCTGCTTTTGCGGTGCTGTAAGCCGCCGCATTCTTGCCTGCCGCCACGCTGTTCTTGGAGCCGATGAACACCAGATTTCCGCCCGTGCCCTGCGCTTTCATCAGCTTGAATGCTTCACGGGCCACCAAAAAGTAGCCGGTGGACAAGATGCTCTGATTGCGGTTCCACATCTCCAGCGTGGTTTCTTCAATCGGAGCGCTGGAAGCAATCCCCGCATTATTGACGGCCATATCCACACCGCCGTAGGACAAGACTGCGTGGCTGTAGGCCCCGATCACCTGGGGTTCCTCGGTCACGTTCATACCGATGCTGGTGGCCCGGCGGTAGCCCCGCTGACCGGTCAGGTCTTCGGCTACAGTGCGCCCACCACCTTCGTTCAGGTCAGCAATGACGATGTGTGCACCGTCGGCGGCCAGGCGGTTGGCAATGGCCCGGCCAATGCCGCTGGCCGCACCCGTGACCAGCGCGACGTGCCCTTCCAGCGCCTTCGGGGCAGGCTTCAGGCTCAGTTTGTACAGTTCCAGCGGCCAGTATTCGATGGCGTAACTTTCGGCGGCACTCAAGGAGACGAAGCCCCCCAGACTGCGGGCACTCTTCATCACCTGAATGGCCCGCAAATACAGCTGGCGCGAGACGTCGGCCCCCTGCGCGTCGGGGCCGCTGGTGACCATGCCGAGGCCGGGAATCAGGACGATGCGCGGGCTGGGCGCGAACATCACGTCACCCTCCGATTTGTTCTCGTCGAAGTAGGCCGCGTATTCGGCTTTGAAGTGGGCCACGCCGTCCTTCGCGGCCTGAAGCAGCGCGTCAGCACCCTGTTCCGGCGTCCAGTCCAGATACAGCGGCACTCTCTTGGTATGCACCAGATGATCCGGGCAGGCCGCGCCCACCTGCGACAGTTCGGCGGCGGCGTGAGAGTTGACGAATTCCATCGCCTCAGCACTGGTATCTACGTTGAGGATGACGGGCCGCGCTCCTTTCATTGCGCCGCGGAGCAGCGGCAGCACGCGTACCAGCAGGGCGTCGCGCTCCTCGCTCGGCAGGCTCTGTACCTTCGCGCCGCCGAACGGCTGGGCTTCCCTGTGAGCATCCAGATAAGCCTGGGCTTCTCCGATGATGCGCAGCGTGGTCTCGTAACTCTCTTTGGAGGTGTTGCCCCACGTGACCAGGCCGTGCTTGCCCATGACCACCGCTTCCAGCCCCGGATTGTCGCGCACTGCCGCGCCGATCTGCTGGCTCAGGGTAAATCCGGGCCGGATGTAGTCCACCCACGCGGCCCGCTCGCCGTAAATCTCGCGCATGATGTCCGGGCCGTTCGGGGTGCAGGCGATGGCAATAATCGCATCGGGGTGCGTGTGATCCACGTGCTTGGCAGGCACGAAGGCGTGCAGCAGCGTTTCGATAGACTGGCGCGGGCGACCCACCTCGAAGGCGGTGCGGTCGAGGTAGGCCGTCATTTGTTCGTCGCTCATTTCTGGACGGTTAAACAGGGGCAGGACTTCATCCAATTTCAGGCCTGCAAAGCCCTTTTCAGTGATGCCGGCGATGTCCGAGCCGCTGCCCTTGACCCACAGCACCGTCACGTCACGGCCCAAGTGGTCTTGTTCCACGCTTTTGGTGCTGGTATTGCCACCGTAGATGTTGACCAGGGTGCGGTCACTGCCCAGCAGATTGGAGCGGTAGGTCAGCGCAGCGAGGCCGTCAGAAGAGGGCGCGGCGGCGCTCCAGCGGGAAGTGGGAAGAGCGGTGCGGGTGTCAGTCATGAGGAGACTCCTTGAATGAGAGGCGGGAAGATTTCAGGTGGAAAATCAGAGGCGCTGAACTTTCTCTTTGACCGGATACCCGCCGCCGCCGCTCTGGGTGCCGCGTTCCTGCGCGACCTTGGCTTGATACCCGCTCTGGCGGTGCGCTTTGATCGGGTCGGCGCTCAGGCCCTGTTCGGTGCGGAGTTCTGCCAAGAGCGGGCGGACATCGGTTTTAAAGGCGTCGGCCAGCACGCGGTGGGCACCCAACACGTCGCCCGCCGACTGGGCTTCCTTCAACAGGTCGCGGTCGATCAGCAGCGCTTTGGCGTAGGCTTCCTGACAGTTCAGGACGCTCTGGAGCATGGCTTCCACCTTCGGCTCGATGTTGTGGCTCTGGTCGATCATGTAGGCCACTTTCTGCGCGGTGGCACGGGTCAGGCCGTCTGTGCTGCGTTCTGCGGCCACCAATTCGGCGTAAATGCAGAACAATTCGAAGGGATTGGACGTGCCCACGATCAGGTCGTCGTCGGCGTAGCGGCGGGCATTGAAATGGAAGCCGCCCAAGCGCCCCTCGTCGAGCAAGAACGCCACGATCTGCTCGATATTCACGCCCTGCGCGTGGTGGCCCAGATCAACCAACACCTGCGCCTTCTCTCCAATCGCGAGGCAATGGGCATAGGCCGCGCCCCAGTCGAACAGGTCGGTGGCGTAGAAAGCCGGTTCGAAGAGCTTGTATTCCACCAGCATTCTGGAACCCTCGGGCAGGGCGTCGTGCACGCGCTGTAAGGCAGAACGCATCCGGCGCTTCCTGGCCCGCAAGTCGTCTTGACCGGCGTAGTTGGTGCCGTCGGCAAACCACAACGACAGGTCACGGCTTCCAGTCTGTTTCATGATCTGCACGCAGTCCAGCAGGTGCAAGGCGGCTTGTTCCTGCACGCCCTCATCCGGGCTGGTCACGCTGCCCAACTTGTACCCCTCGTCCTGAAATACGTTGGGATTGATCGAGCCGATCTTCAGGCCACGCTCAGCGGCATAGCGGTTCAGCTCGCCGTAATCGTCCACCTCATCCCACGGGATATGCAGCGCCACGCTGGGCGCGATTCCCGTCAGGCGCTGCACTTCGGCGGCGTCGTCCAGTTTTTCGTGAATGGTGCGGGCGGCTCCCGGCGCGGCAAAGGTCTTGAAACGCGTGCCGGAATTGCCGTAGCCCCAGGAGGGCGTTTCGATGCGCTGAGAATTGAGGGCGGCGAGTCGGTCGGGGGTCAGGGTCATGCAGGCTCCTTGCAACGCCAAGAGAAAGAGAGGGAACAGGCCGCGAATACCGCTGCTGCTACGGGGCCACGATCACCTGGATGTCGTCGTCTTCCAGCCGCCCGCGCACGTCTGGTGCCAGGTCGGTATCGGTGATCAGGGTGTTGATATCGGCGTGCGTGGCAATGGTCGCCAGCGCCCGGCGGCCCACCTTGCTGCTGTCGAGCAGGGCCACCACACTGCTCCCGCTGCGGATCAGGGCCTGCTTGGCCCCGACTTCCGGCAGATGTGGGTCAGTAAATCCGGTGTCGGCCGTGTAGCCTTTGGCCGAAAAGAACACCCGATCAGGATGAAGGCGCTGCATGGTGTCCATAAAAAATGCCCCCACGAACGAGCGGGCCGGAACGTGGAAATTGCCGCCCACCATCAGGAACGGCAGGCCGCCTGCGGCCAAGGCGTTGGCCGCGTCGAGGCTGCACGCGATGGCCTGTACCCGGCGGGCAGGCAGCAGGCGGGCCAGGGCCAAACTGGTCGTGCTGGCGTCGAGCGCCACAGTATCGCCGTCCTGGATCAGGGCCAGCGCCGCGCGAGCAATTCGCTCTTTGGCCTCCACGTTCTGTCCGGCCCGCATGGACTGCGAGAGTTCCTCGCTGGATTTGTCGAGCAGCTGCGCTCCGCCGTGCACGCGCAGCAATTTTCCCTGCTCGCAGAGCAGATCGATATCGCGCCGAACCGTCATTTCATGGACGCCAAATTCGGCGGCCAATTCTTTGATCCGAACCACTTTGTCGCTCAGGGCACGGCGCAAAATATCTTGCTGACGCCCCAGCAATGGAGCCACAAGTTCTGGAGACATGCTTCTATCCTAACATCAAAGTTACAAAAGGTGACAAGCCCTTGCAATTATTTGTGAACTAGTGTTGAATATGGGCAGTCCACAACCTGTAGCGGCGGTTCCCGCTGGCGTTTCTTGGCCCAGCCCTCCTCTGCTTTCATCTCTACGTCTGGAGGTTCATGACCGCTCTCCCACTGCACCGCGTTTGTTTTTTCCTTCAGGTGCGTCCTGAACGACTTCAGGAGTACAAGGCCCGTCATCAGGCGGTCTGGCCCGATATGCTCGCTGCCCTGAAATCGGCGGGCTGGCACAACTATTCCCTGTTCCTGCGCCCAGACGGACTCCTCGTGGGGTACCTAGAAACGCCTGATTTCGAAACAGCCCGTTCCAAAATGGCTGCCACCGACGTGAATGCCCGCTGGCAAGCGGAAATGGCCCCGTTCTTTGCGGCGCTGGAAGGACGGCCCGACGAGGGGGTCCTGCAACTGGAAGAGGTGTTTCACCTTGACTAGCACTTCCCTGCTGACCCTCGCCCACGCGAGCAAATCCTTTGGCCCGGTGCAGGCCCTGCGCGACGTGAGCATCGAGCTGTTTCCCGGTGAGGCCCACGCCCTGCTCGGTGAAAACGGTGCGGGCAAATCCACCTTTGTCAAGATTCTGGCTGGAGTCCACCGCCGAGACAGCGGCACCTTGCACGTCGGGGGTCAGGAGGTCAACTTTCACTCGCCTGCCGAGGCGCGGGACGCCGGAATCGCCATCATCTATCAGGAGCCGACCCTCTTTCCAGACCTGTCGGTGGCCGAAAATGTGCTGATGGGACGGCAGCCCACCGCCCGCTGGGGCCGGATCGACGCCCGCGCCATGAACCGGCAAGTCGCAACCATCCTGACCTCGTTGGGGGTGCAGCTCGACCCGGCCCGGCCTGTCCGCGGCCTCTCGATTGCCGACCAACAACTCGTGGAAATCGCCAAAGCCCTGTCGCTGAACGCCCGCATCCTGATTATGGATGAGCCGACGGCAGCGCTAACCCTGTCGGAAACCGAGCGGCTGTTCCGGGTGGTGCGCTCGCTGCGGGAACGGGGCGCGGCGGTGCTGTTCATTACGCACCGACTGGAAGAAGTGTTCGGCGAATGCCAGCGCGTGACCGTGATGCGTGACGGCACCTGGGTGTCCAGCGGCCCCATCGAGGACTACGACACCGATCTGGTGGTGCGGCAGATGGTGGGGCGCGACCTCGGCGACCTGTACCCACGCGGAGAAGCCAATGTGGGCGAGGTGGCCCTCTCGGTGCGTAGCCTCTCGCAACCAGGGGTCTTCAGCAACGTGAGTTTTGAAGTGCGCCGCGGCGAGATCGTGGGCCTGGCCGGGCTGGTCGGCGCGGGCCGCAGCGAAGTGGCGCGGGCCATTTTCGGCATCGATCCGAGGGAAGGGGGCGAGGTGCGTTTGGGCGGCCACGTCATGCCGCCGCTGCGCCCGCAATCGGTGATGGCTGCCGGGCTGGGTCTGGTGCCCGAAGACCGCCGCCAGCAGGGGTTGGTCATGGACATGAGTATCGAGCGCAACGCCAACCTCGCCATCTTGGGCCGCCTCACCTCCGGCTGGCTGATGAACCGGGGAGCCGAGGCCGAAAGTGCCCACTCTTGGACGAGCAAGCTGAGGCTCAAGGCGCACCGCCTCTCTGACCCGGTGAGTACCCTGTCGGGCGGCAACCAGCAAAAGGTGGTGTTGGCCAAGTGGCTGGCGACCAACCCCAGCGTGCTGATCGTGGATGAGCCGACCAGGGGCATCGATGTGGGGGCCAAAGCCGAGGTTCACCGCACCCTCTCCGAACTGGCCGCTGCGGGCCTTGCCGTGCTGATGATTTCTTCGGACTTGCCAGAAGTGCTGGGCATGGCTGACCGGATTCTGGTGATGCGGGAAGGGCAAGTGGTGGGCGAACTGAACCGCGCTGAAGCCAATGAAGAAGCCGTGATGTACCTGGCGACTGGGCAGCACCCCACTGGCGAACCCCTGCTTGGCGGCGCGGCATGACCAGTCAGACGGCAAAATCAGCCGCCAGTGCGCCGCCTCTGCTGTCCCGGCTCTTGCGGGCACGCGAGGTCAGTCTGGTGGCCCTGCTCTTGGTGGTCACGCTGGGCACTGCCGCCATCAATCCCCTGTTCCTGAGCTTCGGCAGCCTCAAAGACCTGTTCCTGAACGTGTCGATCATCGCGTTGGTGGTGATCGGGCAGACCATCGTGCTGCTGATGAAACACGTCGATCTGAGCGTCAGCAGCGTGGTGGGCCTCAGCGCTTTCCTCACTGGCTCTCTGTTTATTGCTGTTCCGGGCTTGCCTGTCCCGTTGGCCCTGCTGTTCGGGCTGGTGCTGGGCGCGGCGTTGGGTTCAGTCAACGGCCTGCTGGTGGCTTACGGCAAGGTGCCTGCCCTGGTGGCAACCCTTGGAACCTTGTATGTGTTCCGGGGCGTTACCTACGCGGTGGTCGACGGCGGCCAGATCAACGCGTCCAACCTGCCAGCGGGCTTTCTGGGGTTTGCGACAGGCGCAGTGTGGGGCATTCCTAATTTGGTGCTGTTGGTGCTGACGGTCATGACCGGGTTCGGGATCTACCTCAAATCCTACCGGGGCGGGCGCGAGTACTACGCGCTGGGATCCAACGCTGAAGCGGCGGGGCTGGCCGGCATCCGCGTGAACCGCCGCACCATGCTGGGCTTTGCTCTCAGCGGCGCGGTGGCCGGGCTGGCGGGCGTGCTGTATCTGGCCCGCTTCGGCACCGTGGACGCCACCGCAGGTACCGGCTTAGAGCTTCAGGTCATCGCGGCGGCAGTGGTGGGCGGCGTCTCGATCAACGGCGGCGTCGGCACGCTGTTTGGGGCGGGCATCGGGGCGCTGCTGCTGGGCGTCATGGGTAGCGCCCTGGTCATTTTGCGTGCGCCGGGGTTCTATCAGCAGGCCATTCAGGGTGCGCTGCTGTTGGCCGCCATCAGCATCGACATGTGGGTATCTCGCCGCACCGCCAAAGGCTGGAACCAAGGACGTGGGTCATGAGCAGCCCTGAACTGAACCGCCCCAAGCGGAGCCGATTTGCAGGCGTGGTGGGCTGGGAACTGACCATCACGGGACTGGTGTTCGTGGCCCTGTTGGGCGGGGCACTCCTGTCGCCCGACTTTCTGACCGGCTCCAATTTGTCGTTCCTGACGGCCAATTTCAGTGAGGTAGCGCTGATGGCCCTGAGCATGACCCTGCTGGTGATCGTGGCCGAGATCGACCTGTCGGTGGCATCTATCTTGGGCCTGTGCAGCGCGGTGCTAGGCGTGCTGTTCGCAGCGGGTTGGCCGATGCCACTGGCTATTCTGGCCTGCTTCGTGGTGGGCGGATTGGCCGGGCTGTTCAACGGCCTGTTGGTCACGCGCCTCGGCCTGCCGTCATTGGCCGTCACGATTGGCACGCTGGCGCTGTACCGGGGGCTGGCCTACGTGCTGCTGGGAGACCGGGCTATTGCCGAGTTTCCGGCGGCCTACACCAATTTCGGTTTCGGGAACGTCCCCGGCACCCTGATTCCCATTCCCATCGCCCTGTTTCTGGTACTGGCAGTGGTCACGGCAATCGTCTTGCACGCCACGCCGTTCGGGCGCTCGCTGTACGCCATCGGAGCCAACGAGGTCGCCGCCCGGTTCGCAGGACTGCGGGTCGAGCGGGTCAAACTGACCCTGTTCGTGGTCTCTGGTCTGATGGCAGCGCTGGCCGCGGTGGTCTACACCTTCCGCTTTTCCAGCGCCCGCGCCGACAACGCTTCGGGGTTCGAACTCAGCGTGATTGCCGCCGTGCTGCTGGGGGGCGTCAGTATTTTCGGGGGCAAGGGCAGTGTCGTCGGCGCGGTGGCGGCCGTGTTCCTGATCGGCATCATCAACGGCGCACTGACCATCGTGGACGTGTCCAACGAAATCCTGACCATCGTGACTGGCCTGCTCCTGATCGGTTCGGTACTCGTTCCCAACCTGCTGGCCCGCGCCCGCTCTGCCCGCGAGCGGCAGCAACTCCGGAGGGACGCCATGCGGTAGCTGTGATGGGAACGCCCTCTGCACTTTGTCCCTACCCGTCCTTTTCCTTCTCTCGGAGGTTGTCCATGAATAAACGTCGCTTGCTGCTCTCCTCTCTGGCCGTTACCCTCGGCCTCGGCACCCTCGCGCTGGCCCAGACGCCCGCCCTCAAAAAAGGGCTGAAGATCACGCTGCTGCCCAAGAACATCAACAATCCCTACAACGTCACCGAAACGCGGGGCGGCCTCGACGCGGCCAAAGAAATCGGCGCAGTCGCCAAAGTGGTGGGGCCATCGGACGCGGGAGCCAGCAGTCAGGTCAGCTACATCAACACCGCCATCGCCCAGCGGCAAGACGCGCTGATTTTGGCTGCCAACGATGCCAACGCGCTCCTGCCGTACCTCAAGCGGGCCATGCAGGCGGGCGTCAAGGTGGTCACGATGGACTCGGACACCGCCCCCGAAGGCCGCACGCTGTTCATCAATCAGGCCAACTCCGAGGGCATTGGCCGCGCTCAAGTGCAGCTGGTAGGCAAATTGACCGGCTACAAGGGCGACATTGCCATCCTGTCGGCCACGCCCAACGCCACCAACCAGAACACCTGGATCAAGTGGATGCAAGAAGAACTCAAGCTGCCCAAATACAAGAACATGAAACTGGTCAAAATCGCTTACGGCAACGATGACGACCAGAAATCGTTCACCGAAATGCAGGGCCTCATTCAGGCGTATCCCAACCTGAAAGGCGTGATTTCGCCCACCACTGTCGGCATCTCGGCAGGGGCGCGTTACCTGTCCACCAGCCCCCTCAAAGGCAAAGTGATGCTGACGGGCCTCGGCACGCCCAATCAGATGCGCCAGTTTGTGAAAGACGGCACCGTAAGCGCTTTCCAGCTGTGGAATCCCGGCGACGTGGGCTACCTCGCGACCTACGCGGCGGCAGCCTTGGTCAGCAAACAGATCACCGGCAAAACCGGAGAAACGTTTATGGCCGGCAAACTGGGCAAATACACCATCGGCAAGAACGGCGAAATCGTGCTTGGCCCCCCCTACACCTTCGACAAGAGCAACATCGACAAGTTTAATTTCTGAGGATTCGGGGAGGAGCCAAGGCCGATGTTCAGCCAACCCCCTCCCCCAGTCAGCCGCCAACCCCTTTCTGGGCGAAGGCGGCTTTTTGCACCCACCGTCGCCGCAGGAGGCCTATGAGTCAAGTCCACACCAGCTATCCCCTGAAAGTCGGCCTGTTCGGAATCGGCCTCGACACTTACTGGCCGCAGTTCGCGGGCCTTGAAGACCGTTTGAAAGGTTACGTGGCCCAGGTGGCCGCCCGTTTGAAACGCCCCGGCGTAGAGGTAGTCAACCTCGGATTGGTGGATTCGCCCGAAAAAGCGTTGGATGCAGGCCACCGCTTCCGTCAGGCCGACGTAGACCTTATTTTCCTGTATGTTACGACCTACGCGTTGTCCAGCACGGTGCTTCCGGTGGTGCAACGGGCGGGCGTGCCGGTGGTGATCCTGAATCTTCAACCCGAAGCGGCCATCGATTACGCCGCCTTCAATGCGCTGGGCAACCGCACTGCCATGACGGGCGACTGGCTGGCGTTTTGCTCGGCCTGTCCGGTGCCCGAAATTGCCAACGTGCTGACCCGCGCTGGGCTGGCCGTGCATCAGGTCACGGGGGTGTTGCAGGGCGATCCACACGTCTGGAACGAGATTGAGGGCTGGATCGAAGCGGCGCAGGTGAAGCACGTGATGGCCCACAACCGCCTCGGACTGATGGGCCGCCCGTACAACGGGATGCTGGACATTTACAGCGACCCGACCTTACAGGCCATCACGTTCGGCACGCATCTTCAGATGGTGGAACTGGACGAACTGGCACAGCTGCGACAGGGCGTCACGGAGGCCGAAGCCGCCGAGCGTGTCACGCTGTTTCAGACCGAATTCGACCTTCAGCCCGACTGCGATCCTGCCGAACTAACCCGCGCCGCCCGGACAAGTGTCGCCCTCGACCGTTTTGTCGATCGGCACCGCCTCGGGTCACTGGCCTACTACGCCGAATCGGTGCCGGGTCACGACAACGAAGACGTCATGACCTCCATTATTCTGGGCTGCTCGCTGCTGACAGCGCGGGGAATTCCAGTAGCCGGAGAATATGAAATCAAGAACGCACAGGCCATGAAAATCATGGATGCGTTTGGCGCAGGCGGTTCGTTTACCGAGTATTACGCGCTGGACTTTGCCGACGACGTGGTGCTGATGGGACACGACGGCCCCGGCCATACCCGGATCGCCGAAGGGAAAACCAAAGTGCGCCCGCTGGAAGTCTTTCACGGCAAAGTCGGACGCGGCCTCAGCGTGGAAATGTCGGTGCAGCACGGCCCGGTCACACTGCTGTCGGTGGTCGAGAGTGGCAGTCGCCTGAAACTGCTGGTGGCCGAGGGTGAGTCGGTGCCGGGGCCGCTTCTGGAGATCGGCAATACCAACAGCCGCTACCGCTTTGCCCCCGGCGCACGGGCCTTTGTGGAGGCGTGGAACGCGCAGGGGCCAGCCCATCACTGCGCGGTTGGCGTTGGGCACCTCGCCGGGCGCCTTCAGAAATTGGGGGCGCTGCTCGGAATAGACGTGGTGTCTGTCTGCTAAGGAGGGCGCACTTAAACATGACGACCCTCCGGCAGAGCACTGAAACCTCTCTGTTCCCAGTCTCCCCTGCTCTCCGTTCTCTCGATCCGATCGGTCAAGCTCAACAGACATCTTTGTGTGTTGAGCAGAGCTGTGGGAAGCTGTGCTTGTCACTCCCCCTCGAGCCATCAAGCCTGTTGACATCTTTGACCTTCCAAGGTCGGATTGCAAATTCTGGCCGGCTCGAGGCCCTTTCGATCAGGCGCAACAGTATCTGAGGCCAAGAAGCCTGCACACAAAATCTCGCCGAGCGAACCGGGCTGTGATGACCTTTCCCTTTCCAGGAGGTTTTTATGGTGGTACTCGGCATTGACGTGGGGAAAAGCGAGCTGTACGCCTGTCTCCTGCAACCCGAATTGAAACCAGCTCGGCAGGTGGTGGCCAACACCGCCGAAGGCCATACCGGTCTGCAGACCTGGCTGGAGACACAGGGCGTCACGGCCCAAGAGACCTCGGTGGTGATGGAAGCGACCGGCGTGTACTGGGAGCGAATCGCGTTGAAGCTTCACTTGGCAGGCTACCGGGTCAGTGTGGTTAACGCAGCGCAGATTAAGTTCTATGCGAAAAGTACGTTGAGGCGGGGCAAAACAGACAAAATGGATGCCGAGCTGATTGCGCGGTATGGCGAGACGATGCATCCAGCCTGCTGGATGCCCGCTGAACGAGATCGAGAAGCACTCCGTGCTTTGATCCACGAACGGGATGCGGTCATTTCTCTGATCACTCTTGAAAAAGGACGTCAGCACGCCCTGGATCATCGTGAACAAGCTCTTGAGTTGGTCGTCCAACTGGGTCGAGAGCGCTTGGCGCTGCTTGAACAGCAGCGCGCCACGGTTGAACGGGCGATGGATGCGTGTGTGGCGGAATCCGCTGGACTCCGCGAACAAGTGGCCCTCCTGTCTTCCGTGCCGGGGATCGGGAAGTTGACCGCAGCGATCGTGCTGGCCGAGACGAGTCATCTCCAAGACGCCCAGGATTCGCGGCAATGGGCCGCTTACGCTGGATTGTCTCCGGTGCCGCGCCAGTCGGGCGCCATGGTGGGACGGTGTCGGATCTCTAAGATTGGAAACAGTCGACTGAGAAAGGCCTTTTACCTCTCGGCTGTCACGGTGTCTCGTCTCAAAAATCCGATGGGTGACTATTATCGACGATTGGTTGCGGCAGGAAAGCCGAAGAAGGTCGCCCTGATTGCCCTGGCACGCAAAATCCTTCGCACAAGTTTCGCCGTCCTTCGGTCTGCGAAACCCTTCGAGCTGGGGTACCAACGCCCCCAAGTCGTCTCTTGACACCTGCGTTTCAACACAGTATTTGCCTTTCTTCAAAAGGTGTTGTCAGGTCAACCAGTAGCGTGGGGCTGGAGACTGACCCAACGCCCGCCACCGCTTCCCTATCAGCATTCAACAGGCCAGTTGGCCGTACCACTGCTTCAGCCTGCGGGGATGATACGGACTGCGCTCCATTGCGCCACAACCTGAAACAGCACCGCTGGAAGCTCCATCGTCGTCAACTTTGCCAGTTCGCCCGAATTTCAAGCCCACACTATGGGGCATTCAAGTCGGTTTCCGTCTGGCCCCTCCTTCGCGGTTATTCAGGGGCAAGAGCGAGGCGTGCAGCCAAGACCACGAAGATGCCCCCAGTCATTTTTCTTTGCAGGACAGCGAACTGCGGTTTCTATTAGACCTCTTGCGAAAGTCGTGGGCTAAGCTCACAGGGTGGAGCGAGACCGCCTGACACGCACGCTGAAGATGAACCGCAAGCAATTCCGTCGACGCACCGGGGTGTACCCGGAAACGTTCGCCGAGATGGAAGCCGTGCTGACCCTCCGCGAAGGACGGAAGAAGACATCTGGTCGCCCAGCCACGCTCAGCGCGGCTGAACAACTCCTGATGACCCTGGAATTCTGGCGCGAGTCCCGAACCGTTGCACACCTGGGTGACGACTGGAGCGGCCATGAGCCTGGCGTGCAACGCGTGGAAGCGGCCTTGATCACTCGGGCGCAGTTCCAGATGCTCAGAAAACGCGTGTTTCAGAAAGCGCCACTCGTCTACAGCATCGCCCGCGTCGATGCTTCTGAAGTACCGTGCGAACGCGCCAGAAAAACAGCGCCGCGGGGACAGCGGCAAGAAAAAGCGGCACACCTTGAAGTTCCAGCTGCTGATCTGCACGGTGACGCAGCGCATCCTGGGCACGGCCACGGGTGCTGGGGCGGTTCATGATCCCAAGCGTTGTCCATCTGGCGTGCGGTTGCCCCACGATACGGCCCTGATCGGGGACGTGGGGGCTCAGGGCCTGTGGAGTACCCCCGGGCACGCCATCACCACGCATCCGGCGGAGAACACGTCATCCGCCGGATGAAGGTTTTTCGTGTGCTCAAGGGTGTCTATCGGCGGCGGTTCGCCCTCCGGGTTCAACTCATCGCGGCGCTCTGCAATCTGACCCGGACTTGCCCGTCATGACGTTCGCAAGAGGTCTATCGGATGGCCGCAAAGGCCAACGAAGAAGAGAGGATCAGAGCGGATAGGCCAACGGCAACGGCCAGCGTATGAACGAGTGCGCCAGAAATCAGGTGGAGTACCAAGCCAGCGATGAGAAATGCAAGAAGAGTGGAGGGATCAAACATGGTGCCTTCTTGGCCTCAAGGCACAGAAAGATTGGTCTGGAGCTGGGAGCGATTGCAGAGTGTCAGATCAGCGGGCCAGTCCCTTTAAGAGGAAGAAGTCGAGTTTCTCAGGCACTCACACCCTGAACCCATCTCTTTGTTCTTCAAGGAACATCGGTTCGGAAGTTCAGCCCGGTGGGGTCAGTCATGGCCCCCCACGATGCGGGCGTAGGCTGCTGGATCCGTCGCGCCCTCGGTGGAGATCACCAGGACGCTGCTCGCACCGTTCAGCCCCAGGCAGCCCCAGTGGTCTGCGGACTCCAGGAGCTGCGTCACCCCTCCCAACCCCGCAGCCCCGCTCTCGCCGGACACCACGCCGTCCTGGGCCAGCAGCCGCATCGCATCTTCGGTACGGGCATCGGAGATAGCCACGAACGCGGCGATGCCCCCGGAAACCAGCGGCCAGGCGACTGGGGAAGGCCGCCCGCAATTCAGGCCGGACATGACCGAATCGTGGGGGCCGGGCACCTCGACCAGATGCCCGGCCTCCACCGAACGCCGCACGCAGTCGGCACGGGTGGGTTCCACTCCGATGATTTGAGTCAGGCTGCCGGGGCGGCGGTAGTGCTGCACCACCGAAGCCGCCAGCGAGCCCACTCCGATCTGGACGGCCACCAGATCCGGCTGAGCGGCCCTCTGCGCCCGCAGTTGCTCGTCAATTTCCCCATAGATGGTCGCGTAGCCCTCGATCACCCAGGCTGGAATCTGCTCGTAGCCGTCCCAGGCCGTGTCGCTGATGACCAAGTGAGCGTCGCCGGATAGCCGGGCCGAGGCGTCCACCGCGTCATCGTAGCTGCCTTCGACCACCGTGACCCGCGCACCCTCTGAGGCGATGGCCTCCCGGCGCACCTCCACCATGTCCTGCGGCACGAGGATGTGGGCCTCCAGCCCCAGCCAGCGGGCCATGCGTGCCACCGCCCGCCCGTGATTGCCGTCGGTGGCGGCCACCACGGTCAGTCCGGAAGAGGGCCTAAGCTGCGCTGCCAGGTCTGAGAGGGTCGCCCACTCCTTAAAAGGGCCGCACCGCTCCTCGACGGCCCGGTACGTCGCCCATGACGCCCCCAGGATTTTGTAAGCGGGCAGGCCCAGTCGGCTGGCCTCGTCTTTGACCCACACCTGCCTGACGCCAAGGTGCCGGGCGGCTTCTGGAGCAGAGACGAGCGGAGTGGGCGCGTAACCGGGCAAGCGGCGGTGGAAGGCCAGCAGGTCTGGGTTCCGGGTGGAAGCCGGGAAGGTGGCGGGCGAAGGGTTGTACACGACGCGGAACGCTTCATGCCCCTGAACAGCTGGCTTCATAGCGATCTCCTGTTCACTTGCTCAGGCACAAAACTCGCCCGCAACCGCCAGCAGCACATCCGCACACTGCTGCACGCTGGTCAGGTCGGCCCACTCCTCGGTAGCATGTGCTCCGCCGCCACCCGCGCCGAAGACCACGGTCGGGATCCCCGCCGCACCCAGGAAGGCGGCGTCCATCCAGAATGTCTCGCCGTATACCCGGCGCTCTGCACCTGTAATCTGCCCGGCATACCGCCGAACGAGACGAACCACCTCGGTCTCCGGCGGAACTTCAAAGGCACTCCGCACAAGCGTCACGCGGTGCGAGGCCCGGAAGGCCGGATCGCGCTGGCGAGCCTCGTTCAGAAGAGCCTCGACCTCTGCCTCCGCACTCTCAGGAGTTTCGCCCGGCACGGTGCGGCGCTCCAAACCCACGAAGCAGCTGTCGGGGTAACTGCTCATCTCCTGCCCGCCGCGAATCAGCGACAGGTGAACAGACCCGGTGCCGAGAAGTGGATGGCCTGGGCCCGCCCGTAAGTGCCTATCCAGGGCCTCCACACCCATCAGCACCGGCCCCGCTTTGGCAATGGCGTCTACGCCGAGGTCTGGGCGGCTGCCGTGGGCGGCGCGGCCCTGCACCTTCACCTCTACCCACACGAAGCCCTTGTGGGCCACACAGACGTCGAGGCCCGTCGGCTCGGTGACAATGGCGGCGTCCGCGTGCCAGTGTTCCAGCACCGCCTGCATTCCCAAGCTGGCGGCCTCCTCGTCGGCCACGCAGGCCACGATCACGTCGCCCCGCAGAGATAGCTGCTTGGCCTGAGCCGCCACCCACAAGCAGGCCGCCAGGCCCCCTTTCATGTCGTATGCGCCGCGCCCGAACAATTGGCCGTGTTCGATTCGGGCGCTGAAGGGATCGGTCATGCCCGCCACGCCCACGGTATCGAGGTGACCATTCAACATCAAGGAACGCCCACCCCCGCTGCCACGCGCCACCACGACCACGCTGGGCCGTCCGTCCACCGGCTCGACCCAGTGGGCCTCCAGACCCTGCGCCCCCGCCCAGTCGCTCACGTACCGGGCGATAGGGGCTTCTCCCGCCCCATCCGGCACCAGGTCCGGGTTGATAGAGTCCAACCCCACCAGATCGGCCAACAATGTCGTCAACGTTTTCAAGTTCACCCCACTGATATATTACATATCACGTCTGGCACCTATACTACAGGCAAGATGCCCCTGCCCCTTGCCACCTCGGCGTTGCCCCGGACACTGGCCCGTGAGGAAGCCTACATCTGTCTGCGGGATTGGATCGTGCAGGGCGTGCTCGCCCCTGGTGAGGCCCTGCGCGATCAGGACATCGCTGCCAGGCTGGGAGTAAGCCGCACCCCGGTGCGTGAGGCCCTGCGCCGCTTGGAAGACGAGGGACTGGTGGAAACGGCCCTCAACCGCTGGACTCGCGTGGCTCCCCTGGATCTCACACGCGCGGCGGAACTGTACCCCTTGATCGAGGCGCTAGAGGTGCTGGCGCTGGACATGGCCGCCCCCACCCTGACCGAGCAAGACCTGCACCTTCTGACGCAAGCCAACGAGGATCTGCGCCGGGCGTTGGAAGGGCAAGACGCCGGAGGTGCAGTGGCCGCCGATGAGGCGTTTCACGGCGTGTGGCTGGCGCGGGCGGGCAACCGGGAACTGGCAATCGTGTTGGGGCAACTGCGGATCAAGCTGCGCCGAGTGGAACTGGCGTACTTTGACGCCGGGCCACGCGGGCACGCCTCGGTGGCCGAACATGCAGCCCTCCTTGATGCCGTGCGGGAGCGGCGTTGGCATGAGGCCAAGGGAGCGCTGCATCAAAATTGGCGGGGTAGTCTGGAACGCTTGCAGAATCAATTGAACGCCGTCGAGTGAACATCATCAAATGAACAGCGTCATGTGAACTCCTGAGGGAGAGCACCAATAAACTGAGCACAAGGAGCAACCGATTTTTTGACACACGGCGAGCCTGCTGTCATGGACGTTACCTCAGGATTCAAGCTATCGAACGTTGACACAGACGCAAAAGACCATTGGTCTCCAGCAGGAAACCGCTCCTTCTGATGGCGAGCAACAGCTTCATCTGGAAGGCCGCTCCCCGTTCTGATTGAGTGAACAAATGCCACTCTGCAGGGTCAGTAGGTCCGCAACCTCTTGTTCATCGGCAGTTCTGAAGCGCCGCACGCTCCGAGCAGTTGCGCTGCGGGAGTGGGCAACCAGATCGATGCCTATGCCTAATCCGTCCAGTTTCCACTGCCCCCCGTTCCCCTGGGCTGAACGTTGTTTCTTGGCGCACCCGCTGCACCTTCAGCCCTCCGGTACACTACCCCCACGATGACGACCCCCCTGCGCCGCGCCGCCCTCCTGCTGTGGGGCCTGGTGGTGGTGCTGGTCGCCCTGACTTGGACGGCCGCTGCAGTGCGGGCTTCCCGGACACAGTTTGAAACTGGGGCGCGCATTTTGCACCGGGTACTCTCGCAGCGCAGCGAGCAGCAGGAGGCAGTGCTGGCCAGCATGACGGCGCTGACCCAGGCCGGAGTGACCGGCGCAGCGCTGGGTCAGTACGCCGCCGCCATGCGGGCCCAGTACCCACAGATCGCGGGAATCCAGCGCTGCCAACCAGGCTGCCAGAGCGTCGGGCCCCAGGGGATGACCCTGCCCACCGAGCCGCTCCAGCCAGACGACAGCGGCCTGCGTTGGCACCCCGTGTTCCCGGCGGTCTATGCACTGGCCCAGGGAGACGTGCGGGTCTGGGTGGACGTCCGCCGCCTGTTTCGGGAGGACGACTTTACCGACCTGGCCTCAGGGTTTCGCCTGCACCGACCTGGAAACGGCCCGGTGCTCGTGGAGCAGGCCGTGCGCACGCGTAAAGTGAGCCGCCTGCTGCCCGTCTTGAGCGTGCAAAAAGTGCTGGGCAGTGCCGACCAGCCGCTGACCTTTGAGGGCGAGCACCCCCTGGGCTGGGCTGAACTGCCCCTGGCCGGCGTGGCCCTGTTCGCGCTGTGTTCGGCGCTGGCGGCTGCCGGGGTGGTGCGCCTGACAGAAGGGCGGGAACGGGCCCACGCTGCGGCCCAGCACGCCGAACAGGCTTTACACACCGAGCGTGCCCGTGCCGAACGGGCCTTTCACGCGGTAAGCGAGGCCCTTATCGTGACCGACGAACTGCACCGAGTTCGTCTGGCTAACCCCGCCGCTCGCGCCCTGCTGGGCGACCCACTTACTGCGGGCCGCGATCTGCGGGAGGTCGTGCACTTCCGGGCCACCCTGAACCAGGTGCCCTTCAACCCCAACGAGTTCTGGAATCAGCCTGGGCTGGTGACGCTGCCGGAAGGCGTCTCGCTGGTTGCTGGCGGGGCGGCGCGACTGGTGGAAGGGGCGCTGGCTCCCGTACAAGACCGCAATCAGCCTCCCGCCGGATGGGTTCTGGTGCTGCGCGATGTGGGGCCGCTCCGGTCACGAGTGGTCGCCGCTCTGGAAGAAGGGGAGCGGCGGGTGCGCGAGCATGCCGAGACGCTGGCCCATGTCACCCGCCTGTCGACTCTGGGCGAGATGGGCGCGGGCCTGGCCCACGAACTCAACCAGCCCCTCACGGCCATCGTGAGCCACGGGCAAGCGGCGCTGCGGCTGCTGGACGATTCTGATCGGGACGATCCTCAGTGGGACGGGGCGCGGGTGCGGCGCTCGGTGGAGGCCACGGTGACCCAGGCCAAACGGGCCGCGAGCATCATCGCCCACCTGCGAACGCTGGTGAGGCGCGCACCTTCCGAGGTTCGCCCCGTGGACGTTCACCAGGTGCTGGAAAACGTAGAGATGTTGATTGCCCACGAGGCCGAGCGCCTGGGGGTGAGGCTGGTAGTGCAGCCAGGCACCGCGCCGCTGATGGTGCGGGGTGATCCTGTTCATTTGGAACAGGTGCTGCTCAATGTGGTGCGGAATGCGGTCGAGGCCACGCGGGACAGGCCGGGAGCCGAGGTGCGCCTCCTGGCCTGTCATCAGGGAAGAAACGCACTCGTGGAGGTGCAGGACACCGGGCCGGGTCTGACCGCGGCAGTGCAGGAGAGGCTGTTTACGCCCTTTACCACCACCAAGCCTGCGGGACTGGGACTGGGCCTGTCTCTGTCCTATACCCTGATGCAGGGCATGGGCGGCGACCTGCGGGGACACAACGGCCCTGCAGGTGGCGCAGTCTTTACCGTGACGTTGCCACTGGCCGTGGAGGCGCCTTATGCTTGATTCCGTTCTACCGACCGAACCCGCTGTGTTCCTGGTCGACGACGACGAGGCCGTACGCGACGCACTCGCCACCCTGATCGGCACCATGGGCCTTCAGGTACACGACTACCCCAATGCCCAGGCGTTCCTGCAAACGCTTGACCCGGAGGCCATCGGCTGCCTGATTGTCGATGTGCGAATGCCGCAGGTGAGTGGCCTGCAGCTTCAGGAGCACCTCACGCAGGCAGGCATCGATCTGCCGGTCATCGTCATCACCGGCCACGGCGACATTGATGTATGCCGACGCGCCTTCCGGGCAGGGGCTGTGGAATTTTTGACCAAGCCTGTAGACGAATTGGCGCTGCTGGAGGCCATTGGGCTTGGGATTCGCACCCATCTGGCCCGCAGGTCACGGCGACTGGTCACGCAGGAAGCGCAGGACGCCGTGGCCGGACTGACAGGCCGTGAACGAGAGGTGCTGCGCCTGATCGTGGAGGGAGCCAGCAACAAACAGGCCGCCCGTACCCTGGGCATCTCGGCACGCACAGTGGAGACACACCGCGCGAGCGTCTTCGAAAAGCTAGGGGTGGATTCACTGGCGCAGCTCGTGCGGGTGTACCTCAGCAGTCTGGAGACGCCGTAACCCAGCGACTCGCCAGCCTAGACCGCAGACCGTGGCCCAGCGACTCCGTAAAACTACGTAGGGCGGCTGTGGAAGGCCCGAATGGTATGGACCGGCCGGGCCGGGCAGGCTAGGGGCATGAAACTGTTGCTGCTTGCTGCCGCCCTCAGCGGCGCCGCCCTGGCCCAGACCGCCCCATCTCAACCGGTACAACTCGCCACCACGCCCACCGTCACCCAGACGAATCTGAGTCTCTCGGCTGCTGTGCGCATGGCCCAGCTTGCCGTGCAGAACTGCGCCCAGCAGGGCTACAACGTCACCGCGACTGTGGTCGACCGTGCCGGGATCACGCTGGCGGTGGCACGTTCGGAAAATGCCGGGCCGCACACCGTGGACGCGTCTTACCGCAAGGCCTACACCAGCGCCTCGGCCCGCAACACCACCGCTGGAATCGCCGAGAATATCCGCACCAACCCGGCCTCGGCAGAACTCGCCCGCCTCGACCGCTTCCTGGTGTTGGCAGGCGGCGCTCCTGTTCGCGTCAACAATGCCGTGGTCGGCGCAATCGGGGTGGGCGGCGCACCCAGCGGAGCCATTGACGAGCAGTGCGGTACGGACGCGGTCACTACCGTACTGGGTCGGTGAGACTCCTGCTGCTGGCCGCTTTGTTGGCTCTGCCCCCGGCAGAAGCGGGTGGAGCACCCTCCCCGGTGCCTCAGGTGAACCGTACGTTGCTGAATACACAGCTCGTGCAGGCTGCCGGGCGCGGAGACGCCGCTGCTGTCCGGGTGCTGCTGAAGCGCGGCGCGTCTCCGGACGCTGTGCAGGAAGATGGCCGCACCGCTCTGACCGCTGCTGCACTGGGCGACCATGTAGAGGCAGCCAGAGTGCTGATTGATGCCGGGGCCGACCCAGACCGCCAGGATCAGGCCGACAACAACGCGTTGCTGGTGACGGGGGAAACGGGGAGCGTGGCCATGCTACGAGAGGTGCTGCGTGCCCACCCGGATCTGACGCGCACCAACCGCTTTGGCGGCACCGCCCTGATTCCGGCGGCAGACCGGGGGCACACCGAATACGTGCGGGAAATCCTGAAGACGGGCATCGACGTTAACCACGTGAACAACCTGGGATGGACAGCCCTGTTGGAAGCCGTGATTCTTGGAGACGGGGGGCCGCACCACACTGAAATCGTGCGCCTGCTGCTCGGCGCGGGTGCCGATCCCACCCTTGCAGATCGGGACGGGATGACCGCCCTGCAGCATGCCCAGGAGCGCGGGTACGCTGCACTGGTGGGCTTGCTGAAGCCCTGAATCCGAGAGACACATCAACCCAATTGAGAACGGGCAGACGGGCAACCGAAAGCTGAAGCGTGTCCAGTGCCCGCTGAAAGTCTGATGCCGGGTGCTGGACGCGCCCACCAGTACGTTCTACATCTGCTAAAGAACGCCCCCTCCCCACACGCTGAGCAGGATGCGGTGCACCGCTTCTTCAAGCTGAGCTGAGGGACACCACCTTCCCTGCAAGCGGATTTCGCGCTTGGTGCGGGCTGGTGGCCTGCGGGCCCAGGGAAAGTGGCGGACGCTCGACCTGCATTCACGGGCGGGGGTGGGTTGCCATAGAACCGCACACGCCCGCCACCTTGCCTCCCCATCACTCATGGGCGTAGAAATCAATACGCCAGTAGAATTTTGGGGCCGAATTGATGCGCTAAGGAAGCATGACCCGTAAGGGCACTTGTTAGGAACCTGGGATAAGCCTGTCAAGCGGCGTCCGCGACGACGACTCCCGCGCTGAAAATCAACGCGGACGCCGCTTGACGCAATACAGGAAACAGTTCCCGTGCAATATAGGTTTTGAGAATGCGCCGTGAAGTCCGTTGATTTTGCCAGCGACCTTCAGTTTGGCGGGAAATGCTTTGGTGCGCTCATCCCGCCGCAACCGCACAATCGCCACGATGTGCAGCGCCCAATTGGGTCGCCGATTCCCACCGGTGTTGAGCTGCATTCAAGTGTTCTGACCGCTCCCCCGCTCAACAGGTGCGGCTCCGCAGTCGCTCGCACAATGACATTTATTTTTGAAGCGCTCAATCCTCCCTGTTTCACCCAACACGATCTCTGCCACGACAGGCCCAACCCCTTGAACCTCGAGCAAGCTCGGCATTCAGGAGGTCAGGACCGCCTTGAGTTGCTTCTCGAGCACCTTCAGCTGCTCTAGGGGGGTCTTCATCACCGTTTCCAAAATGGGCCGCACAGGAGAGGTGGCTTCCAGCGATGCCAATGTCGCTTTATGGGCCTGGTGTTCTTGAGAGAGCTTGCGCTGAGCGGGGGTGAGCTCCTGCATGCACGTTGCTGTGCCCCCAACGCAAACTTCGGCAAGTCCGGATTGGCGATGAGCGCTCGAGCGACGTGTTGTGCATCAACGACGTCGTTCTTCTTACAGCCCTTTCGAGCCCGGTACGGGCTTGTCAACGTTGCAGGAATGTGGGTCACTGGCTCGTGACCCGCCAGGAGTTGGCTGACCAACGCCGTGATGAAGCCGCTTCGCCGCACCTTCGATCGCCCATTGCCGACACGGATACGGTAGCGCGAACATCTGCAGCTGCGCGAGACCTTCAGCGGTGTTCGGACCCGTCAGAGATGCTAACGGAGTGCCCTGCTCGTCAAGGGCAGCCACGGTGTGACTGTCAGGATGGGGATCAAGTCCGACTGTGATCAGCCCAACCTCCAAATTCAAGCGGGATGAGCAGCGCGCAGCTCTGTCAAATTGGGCCCCAAGGCAGCCTGGTATCTGGCGACGCAGCGGATCTAGCTGAGGGCGGATGGAGGTGTGCAGTTCCCAACAAGGCCACGGAGCCAGAGAACAGGAGGGCAACACCCCATCCACCTCTGTTATGCAGATAACAGCGTCCTAGATGGCCTTCTACGCTCACTTCGACAGCCGATATGTCACTCGCCAAGCCATCTTCTAATAAGTTGAGGTCTTCTATAACCGGCGCCGTCTGTCGACACTCGCCTGCTTGACACCACACGAGCTCGAGCGCCAAGCAGGAATAATTTAACCAGACGTGAGCAAAACCGAATCAGGCTCATGGCGCTGCTCTTAACGTTAAGAGCACAGGGAGCTAGCTTTTGCCTAGGCACAGCAAGAAGGCCAGCCGCCCTCCCCTTCCGGTCTGCTCTTAACGTTAAGAGCGTTTCGACTTGGCCCGCGTGGAGCGCTGACCCTGTCCCAGCAAGAGTGCCTCCAGTTCGCTTAAAAGCGCCTTGACTCTCCCCTGTTCCGGCAATCCTAACCGGCCCACTCGCCGCTCATCAAGCAACGTCCGAACCCGCATGATCTGCTCTGGCACCGCTTTGTCCGGTCTGGCAGCCAGGGCAATGTCCCGCACGCTCA
The DNA here is from genome assembly GCF_023370075.1 of Deinococcus sp. QL22. Lineage (NCBI taxonomy): Bacteria > Thermotogati > Deinococcota > Deinococci > Deinococcales > Deinococcaceae > Deinococcus > Deinococcus sp. QL22. The sequence continues at coordinate 128,071 of NZ_CP097150.1, read as the reverse complement.
GCGCTTCTTTCAGGGTGCGCTGGGTCAGCTGAAGACGCAGCGGCTCATCTTTGATGCGGGCCAAGGCTGCGGCGCGGGTGTACTCCAACGTCCCCTGCCGCATCAGGTCAAGCAGGTCGGGCGGAAAGCGCAGGACACCGGCCTTGTTGGACGCGAACGACCGCCAGGTGCCACGGCCCAACTGGGCAAACACCCCGTCAAGTTGTTCGGTCACTTCGGGCTGAGGCGTGCGGCGCTGGGCGTGCAGCAGCGGCAGCACTTCGCCCTGAGCAATCTTCAATTGCCGCGCCACGATGGTCAGGGTGGCGTCTACCTCATCAAGCGGATTGAGGTCTTCACGCTGCAAATTTTCGAGTGCCGCCAACAGGTCGGCTTGCTCATCGGTGGCGTCGCGCACCACGGCTGGAACTGCGGTCAGGCCTGCCAACTGCGCCGCTCGCACCCGCCGCTCCCCGGCGATCAACTCGTAGCCCCCGGTGACTGGCCGAACCAAGACAGGTTGCAGCACGCCTTGTTCCCGCACGCTCTGAACCAGGGAAGCCAGGGCTCCCTCACTAAAATGCCGCCGAGGTTGACTGGGCCGTATCTGAATGTTCTGAAGCGGCACTGCGCTGATGGGCGGGCGGGCGTCAGGGGAGAGGTCAGGCAGGGCACCGAGCAACGATCCGAACGCGTCGGCCCGGCTGCGTTTGGCGGCTTTAGACATGGTGCGCCGTCCCGAGGGCGTCCAGTAGTTGGGCGGTCACGTTGGCAATCTCCTGGGTGGCTGGGCTGCGCCTGGCGAATGCAGGCAGTGGCTCGCCGTGCAGTTGAGAATCCGGATAGAGCGCGGGGCGGTAGGTCAGCGGCGTGCTGATCGGGGCCAAGTGCCCAAACTGCGCCCGAAGCTGCGCCAGGCTTTCGCGGCTATGGTTGGTGGTGTCGTTGTACTGCGTCACGAGAATCATCGCCAGCGCCAGTTCCGGATTGGCCTTGCGGAAGCGGTTGAGCATCTGCATGACCGTCTGGAGTCCTTTGAGGCCTTTGCCGCTGGCCGGAACGGGCACCACCACATACTGCGCGGCAATGACCGCAAGGGCACTGAGCTGCCCGAGACTGGGCGGAGGATCGATCAGCACAAAGTCGTATCGACCACTCAGTGCGCGCAGAGCGTCTTTGAGCCGCAAAAGACCCATCATTTGGCCCGGCAGAAGCGGCTCGATAGTTGCCACGTCTAAGTGGCCGGGAATCAGGTCGAGGCCATGAATCCGCAGAGGGGAGGGTAGAGCCAACTCGGTGTCGTCGTCGGCCAATACCGCCGGGTAGAGAGTGTCTTCCAGCCGCAGATCACGGATTTGGCCGTCTGCGCTGGTTACGCCGCGTACTCCCAGCCAGTCGGTCAGATTGGCCTGTGGATCAGCGTCGATCAGGAGGACGCGGTGCCCAAGCTGACCCAGTGTAAAGCCTATATCCCGCACGCTGCTGGACTTGCCGACGCCGCCCGCATGGTTAAAGAACGTGATCACCTTCATAGATAGGTGTAATCTAGCGCCCACGAGACGCAGAGACGACACGGGCGCTGGGCTCTAGCTGCAGCCTGGGCGCACGGGCCCAGGCTGCAGGATTTCGGCAGCCCCGTACAGCAACTCGGCCCGGAACGAACTCCGTCTGAATTGACGGCTTGGCATGAGCTTATTTCTCTTGTTGCTTGGCAGCTTTTCAAGCCGTGCAACTTGCCAGAGCAGTGCCCAGTCCAGTTGTTTGCGTAGGGTGAAGCCATGCTAACCGACCAGAACCTTCCAGGCTAGCGATTCCCAATCTCGGTCACCGGCCATCCGGTCTGGCTCTACCACTGCTATACGCTGACCTATTGAGACAGCGAGAAGCGCAGCCCACTCCAGCAGAGCAGCACTAGACGGATGGGAGGGAACCGCCTTCAGAGTGGCACAGGACGCCGCAGGAGGGCCGCTAAGGGGTCTCCTAGACCTTGCCTGCCAAAAGGATCCCTAACCAGCACTCCCCCTGCCTTGCAAGGCAAGCACAGGCCCCGCTCAGCTATCTGCTAGCAACCTGTTCACCCTTGCACCCCGTCTGAATGCAACGTTGTCCCCAGCCTGACGCCGGACGTGAGCCAAACCAGATGGCTTTCTTCTCGAGTCAACGAATCCACAGCAACGGGTAGTGCTCGAAGAAATTCTTCAAGCGGCGTTGCGAGCCTTCGCCGATGAGGTGAGTGTAGACCAAGGCGTGGTGTAACCCAGCGCCGAGTGACGGCGCTGGTGGTTATACCAGCGGTGAAAGTCAGGCATCGCAGCGCGAACCTCAGCCATGGACTGCCAGTCGTGACGGAAAGCAAATTGATATTTGTAGGTTCTATTGAGTCTTTCCAGGATTCCGGTACCCCCCAGTTGGGACACCTTGGAGCGCACCCAACTGCCGTACTTTAAGCAGCCCTGTTGAAAGATGTCGCCCGTAAAGTCGCTGCCCCCGTCGCTTTGGACGAGGATGGTATCCGGGTGGCCCTCGGCCCGCAGGACAGCAACCGCGTCGTCAAGCGTGAGCTTGGCGAGGTGCATCGACAGGCTCCGCACCACCCGGCTGGCCAAGACCACCCGTGAAAGGACGTCCAACACAAAGTAAATCCAGCAGACGCCATCCGGGAGGGAGAGGCGTGTGGCATCGATCTGTATCCGGCGGCCTTCGGGCCAGTCCTGAGGACTGGACACTTTGGGAGAAGGGTTTCTTGTTTTCCGAGGCTGCGGAGGATGGAGTTGCAGTTCACCGAGCGCCACTCGAATCTGGTGCAATCCGATGGCTTGGCCTTGAGCTTTCAATTCCTGGTACAGCAGCCGGTAGCCCGAAGTCGGGTGTAACAACGCGGTCTGGCGCACTTGCTCGTACAGCTCATCCCGGTGCTGCTGGCGCGCACAGCGCACCGGTGCGCTGTGCTGATGGTCTCGGAGTCGCCAATACGGAATCTCCGCGTACTGAGCAAAGCGTCGCAAGCTGAGTTGGGGATGGCTCTGCCGGAGGACCATCAGCTCGTCCATCGTCAGAGCCGCCGCACTTTTCGCGCAATATCAAGCTCCAATTCCTTTTCCGCGAGGATCCGCTTCAGACGGTCGTTTTCGCGTTCTAGCAGGCTCACGCCCTGCTCCGGACGATCTCCGGCGAGGCGGGCCCGGCCCGCCTCCAGGAACTGGGCTTTCCAACTGTGGATCAGGCTTTCATTGACATCATGCTGTCGGGCCGCTTCTGCCACGCCCAGTTCTCCGCGCAAGACACTCAGAACAATGGCTTCTTTGACGTCGGTCGTCCAGGTTTTCCGTTGTTTGCCCATGATGCTCTCCAGTGTGCTCGTCCCTCGCTTCGAGAGGGTCAGGTTCTGGAAGTCTTTCCTGGAGCAGTACCACGCCACTTCTTAAATATGCTTCCGAATCAGACTTTCCTCTCCTGCGGGTGCAAACGGTCTGAAGGGATTGGAATGATGTTGATTTTCTCCTGATTGAAAAGATTTAAAAACTTGATGAAAAAACATCATCAGGAGAGCGGCGAGATGTGGCGGCCAGCGCTGCTTTTTCAATCTTTCCCCTCAGAACATACGGGCAAAACAACCTGTTTCCCCTCAGAACATACGGGCAAGTCCAACTTCAATCCCTCAGAACATACGGGCAAGGAGAATTCAGAGGCCGTTCTTTTCCCTCAGAACGTATGGGCGAGTCCATCCTCAATCCCTCAGAACATACGGGAGAAAAAAGTAGACCTTCCTCTTCGTCCCCTCAGAACATACGGGAAAGAAGGGGACAAATCGCCCCCTTTCCCTCAGAATATACGGGCTTGTAATTTTGCTTCGAGAGATGCTGTGTAGGACGAAGTTTTTTATCTTTCCCCTCAGAATATACGGGTGAGGCCTGTTCTCTATCCCTCAGAACATACGGGTGGCGCTAGAGGTGTGCCCTGACGTCCTGGACTACTGCGCCGATGGCAGGCGCACCCCCGACCATGGCGCGGGTAGCGGCCCGCACGAGATGCCGACCATCGAGATTTCCTGCCAGTACCACGTCGGCGAGGCGGGCACGTTCCGGGACCGTGAAGTGCTTGAGGATGCCCAGCACGCTGAGCTGGCGCAGCATCCAATCCACCAGGTCGGTGCCGCTCAGGGCCGCTAGGCGCACATCTTCCTGCGCCAAATCCGCTTCGTTCTCGTCGGCTCCTTGCCTCGCCGTGCGCTGCCCCGCTCGTTTCACAGGCGCACGGGCCTCAGCGCCGCTCTGGTTTCTATAGCCCGGCAACTCGGAAAAGTCTTCGGGGCGCTGCACCATCGCCACCAACAACCCCCCCGGATTGCCCACCGGGCGTTGGCTGACTTTCAGGTAGTGGTCAAAGCGCCGGGCCGCTTCCTCAATACGCTCTGGAAAGACGGTAGAAAGCCGCACCGCCACGCCTTGCTTGACCCCCCGGTCTGTGAGGAGCGCGGCCAGGCCGGGATGCTCGCCTTGGGGCGGCGGGCCGAACACGTAGCGCACGACCTTGTCCCGGCCCCGGCCCGTGATTTCCACGGCAGCCACATAGCCTTTGGCCTGCAGTTCCTCGTGTGCGGGTGTAAGGGTACGTACCACATTGTCGGGGCGGTCGCTGAGCAGTCCGAGTCGGTTACCCCAGGCCATCAGGGGGGCAGTCAGTTCGCGCACCAAGCCGTCAGCGGTCGATTCATCGAAGTGCAGGGCGTCCAGTTGCCGGTAAACCGCCCGCACAAGAGGTTGGCTGAGGCCCCGGTAGAAGTTCAGATCGAGCGGCTTGATGTACCCGGCCCGCAGGCTCTCCATCACTGGGGGGGCGAGCTGCACCGTCACCACGCTGGTGCCCTGCACGCCTGTTCGCGAGCGGGAATACGAGAGGTAGCTCACCTGTGCAAACGACTGGGTCGTCCAGCCATGCGGCCCCTGCACGAACCAGCCTTCGTCGATGGTGTACGACGCCTTGTTCAGGCGCACCAAACTTTCTTCGAGCGACCGGTAATATTGGGCAGAATCGGAAAAACCCGACGCCTTGAGCAGGCCGTAGGCTGACACGCTGAAGGGGCCGTCGGGCAGACCCGCCTCAAAACACAAGTTGACCAACCCCACCATAAAGTCGTTGTCGAGGCCGTGCGGCACCACCTGATCGTCGGGCACGGTGCAGGTGATGATCACTGGGCGGCCATCGGGTGTGGTGACCTGCTTTTGCCAGCGGCGCAGCGTGCCGGGCACGGTTTTTTGGCCGCTGATGAGGGCCAGTCGGCCCAGGTTGAGTTCATCGTAGCCGCTGGTTATGTCCGGTACCGACGGGGGAGTCCCGGCGCTTCGCCGTGGTTTGCGCTCAGGCATAGGGCCAATATAGGGGTCACCGTCAGGCTGCTGCCAATCCCTCAGAAACTACGGGCAATGGACGAGACACAACTTCTGCGGAAACCGACTTGAGAACCTCAGAGTTGGCACTGCAATGTGGGACGGGACGCCTTGCCCGTCGCCCCTCGGCTGGCGCGGCGGTCAGGCGTCCTCATGTGCGTCCGTTTACGACGACAGTCCGTTCTGCTTGATGACGTGGCTGGCTATGCCGCGCCTCCCGTAGTTGTTGCTCCCGGCTTTCTGGCTCCCTCCCGGTAAAACCATTCTTTACGCCGTCTCACCAAAGCGCGTGGTTACCTCACCCGTTCGATCACGAGGGCCGTCGCGTTGTCTGGTGCACCCGACGCCAAGCTCAGTTCGATTAGGTGGTCTACGATGCGTTGCAAAGAGGGTTCGTGGAGCAAGATATCGTGAATCACGGGCGGCAGCATTTCACCCCAAACTCCGTCCGAGAGGAGCAGGACGCGGCTGCCCACTGGTAATTCCAGCGGCTCTGGCAGCACCTGAACATAGTCGTCCTGCGGGGCACGCAAGCTGCCCAACGAACGCAGCACCTTGTTGCGCTCCGGGCTGACCTGGGCTTCTTCGGGCGTCATCTGACCACTAGCGACCATCGCGGCCACGTAGGAATGGTCTTTGCTGAGCTGCACGACTGCGCCCCCCTGAGCTATGTAAGCCCGCGTGTCGCCCACATGTCCCAGATGCAGCTGCGTGCCGCGAATCTCTACGCCTGTGAAGGTGCAGCCTCCGTCACGGCCCTTCATATCGGTCAGAACGGCAGCGTTGGCCTCCCAGACCTGAGCCTCCAACGCCGAAGCCTCAAAGCTGAGGGCCTCGGAAGCCAGAAAAGCCCGCACCGCCGCCTGACTCGCCACTTCACCCGCCGCCATACCGCCCATGCCATCGGAAACAACGGCCCGCAAGATCAGATTTCCGCCGCCGTGTTGCCCAATCTGCTTCCACACGAACCCGTAGGAATCCTCGTTGGTGGGCCGTTCGGGGTTGAGGCCGATGTCGGTGGCCGCCGCCAACTGGTACACCGGCAGCGTGGTGGCCGCCGTTTTCAGGGCCGCCAGCAGTTCAGTGGGGGAGAGGCGCTGCGGCAGCGGGGCCAACATGCCGTTGAGCAGTTGCGGCACGCCCGACGCATTGATGCCCGCCAGCACGACAGAGGACGGCCCTTCGGCAGGCAGGGGTTGCTGGGTCAGCCACTGGAAAAACAGTGCGCCCAGCAGATACACGCCGCTTTTGGCCTGCGCAGGTTGTCCTTCCTGCACTTCAGGCGGCGTAAAACTGTCGCGCAAGGTGGGCTGAACCGCTTCGCCCAAGCGGGCCACTTGCGGCGGCATCCTCAGTTTCAACCCGTCGCGGGTTTGGTGAACGCTGGCCGGATCGAGGTCTGTGACGGCGTAGCCCTGCTTTTCCAGCGCAAACAGCAGCCGGGCCAATTCGGTCACGTACGCCTGCGCCGTAGCTGGATCAAGCGGCGGGGTCAGCGGCGTGCCATCGGTAGGAGCGAGCACCAACAGGTCGCCCGCCGGAGTCACTTTGGGCAGCAGACGGTGAGGCCGCAACCCCGCCCACAGCGGCGCAGGGCGCACATACACGTCTACACTGGGGCCAGCGCCCAGGGCATTGGCGCTGAACCAGCCGCGCCCCAAGTCCTGATTCAGCTGGTAGCCGCTGATCACCTCGCCTGCCTGCGGTCCCTGCACGGCCACGGTGGGCGCGTAGGTTTCTTCCTCCAATTCGCCCGTAGAGAAGCTGGACAGATCAGAGGATTCCTCAACGGCCACAGCCTCCGGCACACTGGGCGGCGCTGCGGGGGCGGAAGCTGCTTCGGCTACTGCGCTCTGTGTGGCGGGAAGGGCTGCAACCGGGTCTGGACTGGCTGAAGGGGTCGCGCTCTCCGGAATCGGTGGTGCATCCAGAGCCAATGGAGTTTCTGACGTTCCAGAACCGTCTGAATGAATCTGGCTTTCTCCAACGTCAGAGCTTCCCAACACCTCAGCGTTGTGGAGCTCAGGAGTTGTAGTCTCTCCACCACTCATTTCCGGATGGGAGGGAAAGACGTAATCCACGTCCAACAGGCCGTCTTCGGGTTGATCGGCGGCAAGCGGCTCCGGCGTTTCGGGTGGCAACATTGCTTCGGGAAGCGTCAATGCCTGAGGCGGTTCGGTGGGCAGAGTTTCGGGCGGCGGAGTTTGTTCAGAGGCCGCCGGATCACGCGGCAAGTCGTCAGCCTGGGTCATTTCAGCTCTGGTGGAAGATCAGCATCAGGTTGCCAAAGGCCAATTCGTCGCCGTCTGTCAGCGTTGCAGGCTCTTGCAGGCGCGGCGAGAAACTCGGTTCACCCTTGCGCTTGATGTACACGCCGTTGGTGGAACCGAGGTCGCGCACGGCCCACACGCCCAGTTCGCGGTACAACTCGGCGTGGCGGCGCGAAATATGCTCCTGCCCGCCCAGGCCGCTCAGGTCGATGTCTACTGGGCCGCTGGAAGCGTCGAAGCGCCCGACAACCAGACGCTCACCTTGCAGTGGAATGAATTCGCCAGTGGGCGCACCAAATTTCTTGATTCCCAGCTTGGCTTCTCCAGTCAGGACGGGAGTGGCTGAGGGCGTTTCAGCGGCTGGCGCGGGAGCAGCGCCTTCGGCTGTGGACAGTTCAGACCCAAGTTCTGGAGAGACGGGCGTTGCTGACGCTGATTCTTCTGTAAATTCCCCGCCCACAGGCGCGGCTTCCTCGGCCACAGGTTCTGTCGGTGCGGCGGCAGTCAATTCTGCGCTGGACACAGGCGCTTCACTGAATACAGGAGGTTCATTAAACACTGCGGCTGGCGGCGTCGCGTCCACGGGAGCGGGTGCAGCTTCGGTGGAAACCACTTCGGGCAGGACTTCCTGCGGAGTTTGAGGCGTTGTGGTGGGCGTGGGCGCGGCAGTGGCCGACAATTCGACGCCGCAGCCCTCGCAGTAGGTAGTGCCTTCGGGGTTGGCGGTGCCGCAGACGGTGCAGAGAATGGTCATGGTGGTTCCTCCGGGAATGTCGACTAGGACGAGATTAAAGTGAGATACGGCGAATGAGGATCAGGAAAATGAGGGCGAGGTCTGCTGCGCCGATGCTGGCGCTAACGACGGTGGGCCAGTTCAGCCCCGCCGTTTGGGTGTAGAAGTACGCCGCTGCACCCGCCGCCAGGGGCAGGGCCACCGGCAACGCGAACCACAGCAGGCCGCCCGCAACGGCCCCCGCCACTGCGCCCACGCCAGCGGCCAGAGCATACTGGGTGAGTTGAATGGGCGCGGCAAAGTATTCTTCTACCGATAGAGCAGCAACCGCCGCCCCCAAGAGAGTGCAGACCGCGATAAAGATGATGCGGGACACCGGGGCGCGGGGTTTGGTAGCGGGCGCAGTCGGCACAGGCACGGCAGCGGCAGCACTGGGCGCGGGAAGAGGGACAGGTGGGGGCGTAGGAGCGGGTTTCGGAGTGGCGACGGGAGCCGCTGGAACGGGGGTCGGTGAGGGTTTAGGAGCAGGCGCGGCGGGAGTCCGGGGCAAGGGTTTGGGCGCAGGGGGCACAGGCTTTGGCGGCGCGGCGGCGGGCTGTACCGGAGCAGGTTTCGGCTTGGGCGCGGGTGGCCGGGCGGCTGGGGCCGGAACCTGAGGGGCTGAAGGTTTTGGGGCTGGTGGTGCAGGAGTCGGGGCGCGGGGGGCTGGAGCGGGGGGAACAGGGGAAGGGGGCGCGGCCGTCTTCGGCCTTGTCGTTGGTGTCGTCAGGATCGCCAACAGAGCCTGTGCACTCTGGGGTCGGTCTTCTACGCGCAGAGCCATTGCCTGAGTGATGGCCCTGCGGAGTCCCGGTAAGGTTGAATCGGGCATCGGTGGCAGGGACGTGCCCAACATCAGGTCGGTGGCGGGCGGCGGCATCTGGCCGGTCAGGGCGTGCAGTAATGTGGCCCCCAGCGCGTAAATATCGGTGTATGGCCCAAAGCGCCCCGAATTGCCGTACTGTTCCAGCGGCGCGTAACCGGGCGTGACCAGCCGGGTATGGCTCAGTGTTTTGCCCGCCACGAAGGCCCGCACAGAGCCGAAGTCGATCAGCACGATGCGCCCGGTCTGATTGAAAAAGATGTTGTCGGGCTTGATGTCGCGGTGCAGCAAGCCGCGCTGATGAATCACCTCCAGAGTCTTTGCCACCGAACGGGCCACCTCGAACACCACGTCAGGGGGCATGGGGCCGCGCTTTTCGATCAGGCCGCCGAGCGTGCTGCCTTCCAAGAATTCCATTACCAGGTAGGCGGTGCTGTTTTCCTCGAAGTAATTCATCACCTTGACGATGCCGGGATCGTTGAAGCTGGCCAGCACTTTGGCTTCGTCCAGAAAGCCTGTTTTGGTGGTCTGGTACTCGGCGCTGCTGATATTGCCCGGCGCGACCACCGTTTTGCCGCGCCGCGAAGACCCGTCCAGAAACAGTTCCTTGATGGCGACCTTGAGGCCCAGCCGGGTGTCCTCGCCCGCGTAGGTGATGCCGAAGCCGCCCTGCCCCAGCACGCGGCTGAGGGTGTACTGACCGCCCGCCAAGGCCATACCGACGGGCAAGGCCACCAGCCCGGAGGCGGTCAGCGGTGCGCCGCAGGTGTGGCAGACCGTTTCGCCTGGCTGAACAGCCGAGCCGCAGACGGGGCAACTCACCGACCTAAGCTCCGGTCAGCTTGCGAATTTCCTCGTCGGTGGGCAGGCCACCCGCGCCGCTGCCCGCCTTGAGGGTCTGTGTTTTTGCGCCCAGCCGCATGGTTTTGGCTGTGCCGAGGCTGATGGTCTTGCTGCTGCCCAGTTCGCCAATGGCCCGGTCAAGCACCTGAGTCATGGCCCCGTTGCCGAGGCGCTGGGTCATGTTGCGGGCCTGTTCGAGCGTCTTGGCGGCCTGTTCGGGGTTGCTCTGCGCTTCCCGGCTGGCCTGCGCCACCAGACTTTCGATATTGCGCTGCTGAACCCACTGCATCACTTCTCCGTCTACCCGCGCGGCCATCGTTTCGTCACCAGTAAATTCCACCACCACGTCCAGCGGCGGCAATTCGCCCCGGTATTTGGCACCGGGCACTTCGTAGGTCAGCCCCAGTTGGGCCAGTCGCATTCGGGCCGCAGGGCGCTCTGGCAGGGTAAATTCCAGAATGTAGGTCGCGCCTGTTCCGGCTTCAACATTGCCAAGTTGCAGCGGCCCCTCGGTTTTGGTCACCTCGGTCTGGGTGGGCTGCACACGGGTGACCCGTTCCAGTTTCACGTCCTTGACGGCCCGCACGGTCAGCGCCACGTTGGTCACGACTTCGTTGGCCGCCTGCTGAAGGTCGCCCAGCAGCGCGGCGGGCAACTCGGACGCCCGCACCGCAGGAGGCTGGGGATTCTGGTTGTCGGGCACCACGTCGATGGGTTGGCCCTGTGTGCGGTCAGTGATCTCGGTCAGCAGTTCGGTATTCACGTCGTCGCCCACGCCGATGGTGGTCACCGACACCTGCATTCCGGCCAGCACGCCCGCCTGTTCCTGCACCACTTCCGAATCGAAGGCCTGCCCATCGGTGAGGAGTACCATCCGGCGGCTGCCCGATTCGGTATTCAGCACCCGTACCCCGGCTTTCATGCCCGCGCCCATCTGGGTGCCGCCCGAATACCAGTCCAGCTGATCGGTGGCCTTCAGCAAGGCGGCCCGGTCGGTGGCAGCGGTAAATGGCACAAGGATTTCGGCCAGATCATCAAATTTGACCAGAGCCAGACGGTCTTCCGGCTGAATCAGATCAGAAGTGATGATGCCGCGCAACGCTTCAGTGACCAGTTGCAACTTGTTTTTGCCCCCGCGCACGATCTCGTAGCGTTGCCCATCAACGACAGTGGTCTGCCCGGTGTGCTCCGTCGGCTCGGTCACGACTTCACGCATAGAGCCGGACGTGTCGACCACAAACACCACCGACAGATTGGGCCGCGCCTGCATGGCCTGTTGATCCGGCAAGACATTCAACATGACAAACAACTTCTGCCCTGCGGTATGGGCCAATAAAAACTCTCGGTGGGGCCGCATTGTGGCGTCCAGCATAACTAGCCTCCTGTGGTGACGTTGCTCTGTGCTCTGTACGACACCGCATGATAGGCAGTTCCGAGTTATGAGTGCTCCATTGTTCTTTGGGAATTCCCCTTGGCCTGATACCGAATCGCGATGATTCCTGAACATCATCCGGGCCGAACGAGTGGCAATGGGTACGGGCTGGCGGCGATGGACGACTCTATCGGTGCCTTTGCAGATGTTCGGAAATCAAAGCAAGTCCGTATGATACGGACTCCGGTTCGGGGCCGTACAGGCGGCACTCCCAATGCTGTCACGGCATTATCTGGAGTCCAAGTAGCCAGCGGAGAGGGGCAACCTGATAAAGAAGCGTTGGCGTTTCATTGCAACTTCGTTTTCCGTGCCAAAAAGTCTTAGTGCGTTTCTGGATCAGGCCGGCGTGCCGTACTTCCCCTCAAGATCAGTTGCGGCTGGAACACGACGTGGCGGCTGTGTGCGGTGGGCTGCTCGATCAGGCGCAGCAGTTCGTCCAAACTCTTGCGTCCCAGCAGGCCAAAATCTTGCACGACCGTGGTCAGGGGCGGGTCGTAAAAGGCCGCTTCGGGGGTATCGTCGAAGCCCACCACCGACACGTCAGCTGGGACATTCAGGCCCGCACCCTTGAGCGCCGTCAGTACACCGAGGGCCATCTGGTCGTTGCCTGCCAGCACCGCACTGAACGATATTCCGGCGTCGAGCGCCCGCCGCGTGGCCGCAAATCCGCTGCCCGGACTCCAGTCACCCTCGTGCCGGGGCAAAACACCTAAGCCGTGGCGCTCTAGAGTCTGCACGTAGCCCTGATGCCGCAACTCGGCGTCGCTCCACTCACGCGGGCCGCTGATGTGCAGAATATCGCGGTGACCGAGGCCGATCAGGTGTTCGGTGGCGATCACGGCCCCCTCGACCTGATCGATGCTGACGGTGGTGCCGTCGACATCAGCGGTGGCGTCGACCAGAATAAACGGCACCTGACTGCCCAGGCCACGCACAATGTCGTGGGCGTCGTAGGGAGCCAGCAACACCACGCCGTCGACGCCAAATTGTTGCAACCGGCCCACTGCGTTCAGCATCTCGGCTTCCTTGAATTCACGCAGCGTAACCAGAATGACTTCGTAGCCGTGTTTGCGGGCGCAGCGTTCTACGTTCTGAACCACCTGCGACGGTCCGTACTGGTCGGTGCCGTAGGCCACCACGCCCAACAGCCCCGACCTCTTACTGACCAAGCTTTTGGCGAGCAGGCTGGGGCGGTAATTCAGCTCCTGAATGGCCTGCAGCACACGTTCGCGGGTGGTGGCGGCCACACTGACGTGGTTGTTCACGACCCGCGATACCGTTTGATAAGACACGCCGGAATGGCGGGCGACATCATGGATGGTCACGGCGGTGGTACTGGTTTTAGACATGATTGCCTTGTGGGTTCAAAACAGGTGAAACAAGGTGGAGCGCGGCAGCCATACGCGGCAATCTATCAGAGGGGATGTCGCGAAGAAGTTGGGAGGTCAGACAGATAACCTTCAGCTTGAGGCCGTCATCTGTTGCCCCTGCCGCCTGTCCAGACCCACATCGTCCCAGTTAGACCGTCACCATTACCTTGATGACGCCCGGTTCATACTGTACGTGCCGCTGGAAAGCCCGCTCTACTTCGGCCAGCGGATACACGTCGCTGACCAATTGATCGACGTCCAGCAACCCGCCTGAGACCAACGCGATGGCTGCCGGATAGGTGTGGGCCATGCGCCGCGCAAAGATGAGGGATAACCCTTTGCGGCGGGCCAATGAATGCTGCACGGTCATCTGGTCGTCGCCGGGAATGCCCACCAGCACCACCCGCGCACCGGGCCGGGCCAGTAGCGCCGCGTCCTGCACCGAGGCGTCGGCCCAGGCGGCCTCGAACACCACGTCATACAGGCTGTCGTGCGGGGCAGAAAACCCGGCGGCGGTGCTGCTCGCGCCCAGTTGCGCGGCCAACTCACGCCGCCACGCCAGCGGCTCGGTCACATGCAGGGCCGTGACTCCGTTCAGGCGCAGGAGGGCCACCAGCAGCAGGCCAATCGGCCCGGCGCCCACCACCGCTGCCCGGTCGCCCACCCGCACGTGCCCCAGCCTCAGCGCGTGCAGGGCCACGCCCAACGGTTCCAGCATCGCGCCGCCCACATCAGTGATCTGGTCTGGTAGGGCAAAAGTGTTGTGGGCAGGCACGTTCAAAAAGGTTTGCAGCGCTCCGTCACGCGGAAACACGCCCATAAACGTGTGATCGGGGCAGAGGTTGGGATGACCTTCCAGGCAGGCGCGGCAGTGCCCGCAGGCCACATGGGGTTCCACCGCCACGCGCATTCCGGGGTGCAGAGGCCGCCCTTCTCCGTCCGTGCTGCCTTGCGGTGCAGCCACGATTTCGCCCATAAATTCGTGCCCCAGCACCAGCGGCGACAGAATTTCGGTGGTGCCAATCCGCCCATCCTGGTACATGTGAATGTCAGAGCCGCATACCCCCACAGCGCGCACTCGCACAGTGACTTCTCCGGGGGCTGGTGCGGCAAGCTCGCGCTGCACGAAGGCAAAGGTGCCGGGGGCGGTCAGCACGGCGGCGTCATGGGCCTTGGGTGGAGTCTCGGTCAGGTTCAGGTGGGTCATGGTGTTTCTCCCAGGGGCAGGGCGGGCAGCGTGGGCCAGCCGTCTGCGCCCCACACGATGGGCGAGGTTTGCAGAATGGGCGTGCCGCCCTGATCTCCGTCGTAAAAGTGGTAGGCCAACGCGTCGCCCCTTGCCGTGCGGAACATTTCTTGACCGCCCGGCCCAACAAACCGGCCCTTGCTGGCCTGTATTTCTGTGCCGCCGCCTTCCAACAGGGAGCGTCCGGCGCGGTCTAGGTACGGCCCAGTCACACTGCGCGAGCGGCCCACCATGATCTGGTAAGTGCTACTCAGGCCCGCGCAGCAGCGGTCAAACGACACGAACAGGTAGGTGTAGCCGCCGTGCTGCACCAAACTGGGGGCTTCTATGGCCCGGCCCCCACGGGAAGCCAGCCGGATTTCGGATGTGCCGGGTTTGACCAGCCCGCCGACCGGGTCGAGTTCGCGCAGGCGAATGCCGTCCCACCACGAGCCGTAGGCCAGCCACGCCCGCCCATCGGCAGTATCGAGGCGGGCCGGATCGATGGCATTGAAGGAGTCTCCGGCTTTGCTGGACAGCACCAGGCCCCGGTCGACCCAGCCCACGCTGGGGCGCTTAGGGTCAAGTTTGGCGTGGGTCATCAGGCCAATGCCGCTGGTGTTTTTCCCAAAGGTAGACGCGGAATAGTAGAGGTAGGTGACGCTGCCCCGCTGGTACAGGCTGGGTGCCCACAGGTTGGGCGGGGTTTCGCCCAGCACCTTAGCGACCCAGGCGGGCTGGGTATTGCCCAGGTGTCCGGCGTCGGCCCAGGTCACGCCATCCGCCGAAGTTTTCAGGCGCAGTGTTCCCGCGTCGATGCCCTCGTAGCCGGTGCCCATCGCCACGTAGCCGCCCGGCAGACGCAGCACCGTCGGGTCGTGAATATTCAGGTCGCCGCGCAGGGTGGGTTGCACATCTGGTAAGCCGCCGCCCAGTGCTAAAGCTGTGCAGGCCAACGCTCCGCCCAGCAGTGCCGTGAGACCCAAGAAACCCATTCGGCCTTTCATGCCTTCCCGCTCATACTCTCAACCCCTGCGCCAGCACGTAATACAGGTCGTTCAGGCGCAAATTCTGTCGGAAGTCGCGCAGCCCGGTTCCCCCGTCAATCACCGCCAGTTCGACGCCTGCGATGGCCGCAAAGTCCTCGATGTGTTCGGTGGTCACGGCGGTGCTGTAGCCCGTGTGGTGCGCTCCGCCCGCATAGATCCACGCGGCGCAGGCGGTTTTGAAATCGGGTTTGCATTCCCAGACGGCCCGCGCTACTGGCAATTTGGGCAGCCCCGGATGTTCCACCGATTCCACCTCGTTCACGATCACCCGGAAGCGGCTCCCAAGGTCGATCAACGACACGTTGATGGCCGCGCCCAACTCGGCGTCGAACACCAGGCGTACCGGGTCGTCTTTGCCGCCGATGCCGAGGGCATGCACTTCCAGCCGGGGCCGCGCCGCCGCGATACTGGGGCAGATTTCCAGCATGTGCGAACCGAGCACCTGATGCTGACCCGGTGCGAGGTGGTAGGTGTAATCCTCCATAAACGACGTGCCACCCGGCAAATCGTGGGCCATCACTTTCATGGCGCGAACCAAGGCTGACGTTTTCCAGTCGCCCTCTCCGCCAAAGCCGTAGCCCTCGGCCATCAGGCGTTGGGTGGCGAGGCCCGGCAACTGCTTCAGGCCGTGCAGGTCTTCAAACGTATCGGTGAAGCCCCGGTAGGCGCCCTCTTCCAAGAAGGCCCGCATTCCGGCCTCAATGCGTGCGCCGTCGCGCAGGGAACTGTGCCGCTCGCCGCCCGGTTGCAATTCGGGGGCCACGTCGTATTCAACCCCATAGGTCTGAATCAGGGCGTCTATCTCGGCCTCGGTCACAGCATTCACACGCTCCACGAGGTCGCCCACCGCGTGGGTATTCACGCTGAAGCCGAAGCGCAGTTCGGCACTGACCTTGTCGCCCTCGGTCACGGCCACCTGACGCATATTGTCGCCAAAGCGCACGAATTTCGCGCCCTGCCAGTCGTTCCAGGCCCAGGCTGCCCGCGCCCACACGCCCAAACGGGTCTGCACTTCGGGGTCGCTCCAGTGGCCCACCACGACTTTGCGTTCCAGCCGCATGCGGGTATGCAGGAATCCGGCCTCGCGGTCACCGTGCGCCGACTGGTTCAGGTTCATGTAATCCATGTCGATGCTGTCCCAGGGCAGGTCTCGCTCGAACTGGGTGTGCAGGTGCACGAAGGGTTTGCTGAGGCTGCTCAGGCCGCCAATCCACATTTTGGCGGGGCTAAAGGTGTGCATCCACAGCACCAATCCGGCGCAGGTGGGGTCGGCGTTGGCCTGCAAGCACAGGGCGCGAATCTCGTCCGGCGTGGTCAGCACGCCCTTGGAAATCAGGGGCAACGGGAGGGCAGGCGCGGCGTCCAGCGCCTCAGCGATGGTCTGGGCGTGAGCCGCCACCTGCTGAATCACTTCGGGGCCGTACAAATGCTGTGAGCCGCAGACGAACCAGAGTTTGGGAGTGTCGAGGTGTTTCAAGGCGTGGGTTCTCCGGTTGAGGCGGCCCGCTGACCATACACGGTGGTATAGCGGGTGTAGAGGCGGTCTATGTCGGCGGGGTCAAGGGGAACAGGGTTGCCGAGTTGCGTCGCTAAAAACGCTGTCCTCGCCACGTCTTCGCACATCACGGCGGCTTTGAGGGCGGCCTGCGGCGTCTTTCCTACCGTAAAGACCCCGTGATTTTGCAAGATGATGGCGGGCGAACGGTGGCCGCGCAGCACCCGCACGACCTCCGCGCCGATTTCCTCGCCGCCGATGGGCGCGAATCCGCCGCAGGGAATCGGCCCGCCGAACTCGTCGGCCATCGCGGTCAGGAAGCAGGGAATCTCGCGGGCGTTGGCGGCCCAGGCGGTGGCATACGGGCTGTGGGTATGCACGATGCCGCCCACATCGGGCAGGTGGCGGTAGATGTAAGCGTGGGTGGCGGTATCGCTGCTGGGGCTGAGGCTGTGCGTTTCCAGAATTTGGGCGTCTAGATCGGTGTGCACCATCTGCTCTGGCTTCAAGTCTTCGAACGTGACGCCGCTGGGCTTGATCAGCATTCCGCCCGACACCCGCGCACTGATATTGCCGCTTGTCCACGTTACCAGGCCGTTTTTGGGGAGTTCCAGATGCAGACGGGTCAGGTCTTCCCGCACGGTCTGGAGCGAACCGGGCCGCGTCACCGGGCCACCTCTAGGGGTGCGGCAGAGACGGTGTCGGGGGCAGAGGCGGGCGGGACAGCTTCCCCAGCCAGTTGTTTCAGGCGCTTCATGACGTCGTTCAGGCCGCGTCCAAAGTAGTCGTGCAGGGTCAGGTACTCGGCATATAACCTGTCGTATACGGCTTGATGGTTGGGATTGGGGGTGTACACGCCGCGCTGCACCCGGCCCATCACGGCGGCGGCGGCCCCAATATCGGGATACACCCCAGCGGCAACGGCGGCGTGCATGGCACTTCCCAACGCTGGGCCTTGCTCCACGTCCAGTACGCTCAGGGGCCGCCCGGTGACATCGGCATAGATCTGCATCAGCATGCGGTTTTTCTTCAGGCCGCCTGCGATCACCAGTTCATGCACGGGCACGCCGCTGGCTTCAAAATTCTCAATGATGATCCGCGTGCCGTAGGCGGTGGCCTCGATCAGGGCGCGGTAAATGTCGGGGGCGCGGGTGGCGAGCGTCAGGCCCACGATCACTCCGCTGAGGTTGGCATCAACCAGTACGCTGCGGTTGCCGTTCCACCAATCCAGCGCCATCAGGCCGTGTTCGCCGGGGCGCTGCTGCGCGGCGTCCTGCTCCAAAATGCTATGCAGCGAGACTCCCGCTTCCCGCGCCCGGTCAACGTATTCGGGCGGCACCAGATGCTTCACCAGCCACGCAAAAATGTCGCCCACCCCACTTTGGCCCGCCTCGTAACCGTACTGGCCGGGCACGATGCCGCCGTCCACGACGCCGCACATGCCCGGTACGTCGGCCAGCGTTTCACTGATCAGCACATGGCAGGTACTCGTGCCCATGATCGCTACCAGTTGCCCCGGCCCGGTCACCCCCGCTGCGGGGGCAGTCACGTGAGCGTCCACATTCGCCACCGCGACGGCGGTTCCGGGCAAGAGGCCTGTCCACTGGGCGGCCTGCTCGGTCAGGTGTCCGGCCAGGCCGCCCAGTGGACTCAGGTCGCGGCTCAGTTTTTCGTTCACTACATCGGCAAAGGCCGGATTCAGCGCGGCGAAATAGTCGGCGGGTGGGTACTCGCCGCCCTGAACCATCGCCTTGTAACCAGCGGTGCAGGCGTTGCGGGTTTCCACGCCCGTCAGTTGCCAGATCACCCAGTCGGCGGCCTCGATAAACCGCCCCGCGTGGGCATAAACGTCCGGGTCTTCTTCCAACACCTGTAAGGCTTTGGCAAACAGCCATTCGCTGCTGATCTTGCCGCCGTAGCGGGCCAGCCAGGGTTCGTTTCGTGCTTCAGCCAGCGCATTGATGCGGTCGGCCTGCGGCTGCGCGGCGTGATGTTTCCAGAGCTTGACCCAGGCGTGCGGGCGGCCCGCGTATTCGGGCAGGAAGCACAGCGGCGTGCCGTCACGCTGGGTCGGCAACACCGTGCAGGCCGTGAAATCAATACCGATCCCGACCACCTGATCAGGCGAGATACCGGAAGCGGCCAGCGCAGCGGGAACGGCCTGCTGAAGCACGTCCAGATAATCTTGCGGGTGTTGCAGCGCCCACTCGCGGCCCAGGGGCGTGCCGTCGGGGAGGCGGCGATCCATGACCCCGTGCGCGTAGGGCGTAACCGCTTCGGCCAGTGCAAAGCCGTCGCTGGTACGGATAACGGCGGCGCGGCCCGACTCGGTGCCGTAATCGATGCCGATGGTGTAGAGGGGAAGTGCGGCCATAACGGGCTCCTTGAGGGGATAGGACTGGGGAAGATGTGAACGTTCACGAACTCATGGAATGCTGGCGGATAACGTGTGGCGCGGCTCAGAGGTCAGCCGCGCCCGCTGCTGCTCTAGCCTTTCAGGCCCGCCGTCGCCATCACGCCTTCGGTTACGCGGCGCTGAAAGATCAGGTAGGCGAAAATGGTGGGCACGGCGGCAGTAACGGCGGTCGCCATTGTTTTGGCGTAGGCCACACCGTAGGCCGACTGCACCTGCGTGATACCCACCGGAATGGTCAGTTTAGCGGTGTCGTTCATGACGATAAACGGCCACAGGAAGTTGTTCCAGGCGGCAATAAAGGTGACGATAGCCAGCGAAAAGGTGATGCTCCAGTTCAGGGGCAAGAAAATACTGAACAGGACTCTCGCTTCACTGGCTCCGTCGATGCGGGCCGCGTCGCCCAGTTCTCCGGGGATCTGGTCAAAAAACTGCTTGTAGATCACCACCGCGACTGGGGCGGCCAATTGCGGCAGGATCAGTCCCAACGAGTCGTTGACCAGCCCCAGCTTGTTCACCAGGATGAACAGCGGAATCAGGCTGGCCTGAAACGGAATCATGAATCCGGCCAGAATCAGCCAGTACAGCCAGCGCCGCCCCCGGAAGTTGATCTGCGACAGCGCGTAGGCGCACAGCATGGACAGCAGCAGCACCAGCACCGTAATGATCAGCGAACTGACGACGCTGTTGAGGTACCAGCGCACCACTGGACTGTTTTCAAAAATATAGGTGTAGGCGCTGAAATCTATGGTGGTAGGCCACAGCGTCGGCGGCAGCGCCACGGTGTCGTTTTCAGGCTTGAGCGAGGTGACGAAGGCCCAGTACAGCGGAAAGACCCATGCACCAGCCAGCAGCAGCGTCAGGAACGTGACCACCGCGCCGGGCAGATGCGAGAGGCGGCGGCGCAGCGAGGGGGCCGGGCGTACCACCGGAACAGCGGGAGAAAGCGGCGGGCTACTGGTCATGATTTTTCCCCCCGGTTGAGCAGGCGCAGTTGAATGACCGACACCAGCAAGATCACGGCCATCAGCACGACGCCGATGGTGGACGAATAGCCGCCCCGCTGTTGCTGAAAGCCTTCGCGGTAAGCGTAGAGCAGCAGCACCAGCGTTTTATCGAATGGGCCGCCCTGAGTCAGCAGGTAAATCTGGTCGAAGATCTTGAATTGGGCGATCAGTTGCAGCAGCAAAATCAGGCTGGTCACGGGCCACAGGTTGGGCCACGTAATAGACCGGAACAGCCGCCAGCCCGCCGCACCGTCCAGCGCCGCCGCCTCATAGATTTCGGGTGAGATGTTGCGTAGCCCGGCAATGAACAGCAGGATATTGAAGCCTACCGTCCACCAGATCGTCACGAAGGCCACCGAGGGCAACGCCCATACCGGGTCTTGAAACCAGGTGACGGTGCTGCCCGTGAGGAAATTGAACAGGCCGAAGTTGGAATCCAGCACCCAGTTCCAGACGTTGGTGACCACGCTGACGGGCAGCACATACGGCAAGAAAAACGCGGCCAGCACCACATTTTTCAGGCGGTTCAGCCTCAAGATCAGTAGCGCCAGCCCCAGCCCGATCAGGGTATTGGGCACGGCGGTCAGCGCAATAAACAGCAGGGTATTCAGCAGCGCCGTCCAGAAGGTGGGTTCTCCGAACAGCCGCACGTAGTTTTGCAGGCCCACGTAAGAGCCGTTGCCCGTGAGGTCGGCGTTGGTAAAGCTCAGTTGCAGCACGCGGAAGGTGGGATAGATCAGGAACAACACGTACAGCGCCAAAAACGGCACCACCAGCAACGCCGCCGTGAGATACCGCTGGCGAAGTTGCGCGGCGCGTCCCGGCACGGCAGCCGGGGCAGGGGCGGGAGAACTGGTCATAGGCTAAACCTCCGGGTCGCCGGACATCTCAAGCTGGGGATCTGTAACAAAGGCATGCCCCGCCGTGCGTGTGCAGGCGGGGCGTGCGTTGCTGTATCCCGCTGTTCTGAACCCCTGAGACGGACTCCGTTCCTCTACACGTGCATTCTGCGGAATCCGTCTGCTTTCTCAGAGGTTGTGCTTCTAGCTCTGCTTCGTAGTGGTGCCCGAATTAGACCGCTTACTTCGCAAAGTTTTGCAGGGCGGTTTTGAGCTTGGCGATGCCTTGTTGGGCAGTCGCTTGGCCCAGCAGCACGGGCGTAAAGTTCACGCCGACTGCGTCATACACGGGGCCACCCACACCGAAGATGGCGTTGGTGGGTTCCAAACGGGCCGCTTTGGCAGAGGTGGCCGAGTACTGGGTGTTGGGCTGCATGCCTTTGTAGGCCGCGCTGGCCTGCGTGGGCAGGTACGAGGGAATGTGGCCGCCGCCCGCCCAGGTGTTGCCGCCTTGCTTGTTCACGTAGGCGATGAACGTCATCACTGCTTTTAGTTTTTCAGGCGTCATGACCGTTTTGGCGTTGTTGGGAATAGCCAGCAGATGAGAGTCGGCCCACGTGCTGGGATTGGTGCCGTACAGGGCGGGGAAACTCATGATGCCGTAGTCGAATTTCAACTGATTTTTGGCTTTGGCGTCGACCATCGTGGGCACTTCCCAGTTGCCGTTGAGCATCATGGCGGCTCGTCCGGCGGTAAAGAGTGCAACGCCCGCCGGGTAAGTCACGTTTTTGGTGATCAGGCCGTCTTTGCTCCAGTCGGCCATGATTTGCAGCGCGGCGCGGCCTTTGGTATCGAGGTCGGTGAGCGAGAGTTTGCCGTCTTTGACCAGTGTGCCGCCCTGCTGAAGGAAGAGGCTGTACCACAGACGCCAAACCGACGCTGAATCCTGGTTGCTGCTGAGGGCGAGCGGCGTTACGCCGGTTTTGGTCTTGATGGTCTGTAGCGTTTTGGTCAGGTCGGCCACGCTTTTCATGGGCAGCAGCTTGCCGTTTGCGCCCAACACCCCCGCTTTTTTCAGCACGTCTTTGTTGAAATAAACCACGAAGGTATGGGTATCGAGGGGAAGCCCGTATAGCCCTGTCGTGCCGGCGTTTTTGGCATCGGTGTTTAGGGTAGCCACCAGGTTGGCTTGAAAATCCGTACTCTTGAGTCCGCCTAGGGCCAAATCAGCCGTGCTGAACGCCCGCAAATCTTTTCTCTGGAGTCCGGCGGGCGTGGCCGACAGGTGGTAGGTCATCAAGTCGGGCGTCTGTCCGGCAATGACCGCCGTATGCACTTTGGTGTAAAACGGGTTGCCCCACGTCTGGGTCGTGCGCTGCACCTTGATGGCGGTTTGGGAAGCGTTGAAATTATCCACGATCTGCTTCATGCGGGCACCGTCGCCGCCAGCGAAAAAGTCCCAGAAAACCACGTTGGTCTGGGCGTGAGCGGCGCTGGTGAGAGCCAAACCGAGGGCGAGCAAGGGAGATAAACGCATAACTTTCCTCCAAAAGGGGTGTGCCGCACGGACACACAGGATGAGAAGGGAGCCGCACAGACGCGGCCAACACAGCTTATTTGGATATGTGAACGATCACATCTTAAGGACAAGCGGAGAGGATTGTCAAGTCCACCCCGCTCACTTCAGGGCTGAGGATGTTGAGACAGCAGGGTGGTGAACGAGAGGGGGGGCAGCAGCAATGTGGCCTGAGCGCCGTCCAGTACGGGCGCGGCGATAGGCTGGGCGGTTACGGCGTCGGGCGTATCGAAGGAGTTGCCTGCCATCGGGTCGGGGCCGCTCATCTGCCACGCCTGCGTAATAGCCTGCGGCGCACCATTTTCCCAGGTCACGGTCACTTCCAGCGCCTCGGTCTGAGAGCGGTTGACCAGAAAGGTCGCGCCCTGCCCGGTGGCCTCGTCGAAGCTGGCCGACACGTCGAGTTGACTTACACCGCCGTACCGCTTGGTATCGCGCATGGGCGCACGGACCAGCGCGTCGAGGGCGTGGCCTGCCGCGTGCGTGCTGAACAGGGTCAGCGGGTAAAAAATGGTCTGGCGGAACATGCCGTCTCTGCGGGTCATCAGCGGCGCGATCACGTTCACGATCTGGGCGATGCAGGCGATTTTGACCACATCGGCCTTGTTGAGGAAGGTGTTGAGCCATGTCGCCACCACCAGCGCGTCTTCGAGGTTGTATTCCTCCTCCAGAATGTGCGGGGCCTCGCTCCAGTCTCCGTCGCCGCCTTTGGCGCGGTACCACACGTTCCACTCGTCCCAGCACAGGTGCACGTCCCGCTTGGAGTGGTTTTTGGCCTTGGCGACCCGGATCGCGGCGGCCAGCGTATCGGCGTGTTCAGCAAAGTGAATGCTGCTGGCGAGGTAAGAATCGGTGTCCAGCGGCAACCCTTCAGTATTAGAAATGGTGGGATAGGGGTTGGCCGCGTAGTGATGCATGGAAAAATAGTCGATCTGGTCGTAGGCTTGGTTCAGCACGGTCATATCCCAATCGGGGTAGCCTGCCATAGAAGTGGCCGACGAACCGCAGGCGATGGTCTTGATGCTGGGATCCATCCAGCGCATCAACTTGGCCGCTTGCACCGCTTTTTCGGCGTAGGTGGCCGCGTCCATCTGCCCGATCTGCCAGGGGCCGTCCATCTCGTTGCCGAGGCACCAGTACTTCACGCCGTAGGGTTCAGGGTGTCCATTGGCGGCCCGCAGATCGCTGTAAAGCGTGCCTGTGGGCAAATTCATGTATTCCACCAGGTCGGCGGCGTCTTGAATGCTGCCGGTGCCGAGATTCACGGCCCACATCGGTTCGGTGCCCAGTTCGCGGGCAAATTCCATAAATTCGTGTGGCCCGAATTGGTTTGTTTCTATGGAGCGCCAGGCCAGCGCACGTCGGCGCGGGCGCTCGGCCTTGGGGCCAATGCCATCTGTCCAGCGGTAGCCCGACACGAAATTGCCGCCCGGATAACGCATGATCCGGTAATTGGTTTCGCGCAGGGCCGCCATCACGTCGAGGCGCAGGCCGCGCTCATCGGACAGGGGAGACTCGGGATCATAGATGCCCTCATAAATACAGCGGCCCATGTGCTCGGCAAATCCCCCAAAAATGAGGGGAGAGATCTCACCGACAGTACGCCCCGTATGAAGGGCGACGCTGGCCTGAGCGGGAACGGCGGAGGGACTGGATTGGAACTGGGTCAAGAGAATCAAATCCTTTTCGGGCCGCAGTACGTGCAGCTACCCGGCATGAGAGACGACACCTGCATGGGCCAAAGCAGTGGAACTACCCGCCCAAAGCGAACGGTGAGGGGAAACACAGACGCCTTCAGCATACAATGTGATCGTTCACAGTCAAGTGGACTCAACCTTGAGAAGCGGGTGTGCGGCTAGGGCGACTTGTCCCGGTGGCGCGGATTTGTGGTCAAGGCGTCAACACTCGCTACAACTTCGCCCTTACAGCGCGGAATCCAGATCAGTCCACCGCTTCGTTAGTAGCTCGGCCACCGACTCTTGACCACGATCAGCTAAGGCAGAGTGCGCCGGCGCAAGCCCGGAGGCCTGATCGTGGAGCAGGTCGCGCAGGGCGGCGGCAAAAGGCAGGGTGTCTTGCACGCAGCCCAGATGCCCGCAGGCCGAGGCATATTCGAGATGCTGGTGGGCGACCCCGGCAATGTGGCTGGCCCCAGCAAATGTCCGCATCTCGGCGGCCGGAAAAAACTGATCCCCGCTGATGTTTACGGTCAGCAGACGCAGGCCGGACTCTTGCCAGCGGGCAAACAGGTCTTGGGCTTGTCCGGGCATCCGGTGCGTCTGAACCACCCGCGCGATATCCAGAATGTGGGGCAGGCTGGCAGTCTGGGCGCGGCTGCGAAGGTAAGCATCGAAATCGGTGTGCCCGAACAGGTGATGCAGTCCATCGGCCCCTAGGCCAAAAAACGAGATCAGCCGCAGCGCTGCGTCAATTCCACCTGTCGGCGTGACCTCACGCATGAGAGGGCCGAAGACGCCCCGCAGTGTTACTCCTGACTGTGGACTGGCTGCCACCGCCGCTACCCGCACAGCCAATTCAGGGGTTCGGGCTGCCCACTGAAGGGCCTGCATTCCCCCGAAACTGGGGCCGATCACGGCGTGCCAGCGCGGGACAGCGAGGGCGTGCATCAGGTTCAGTTGCAGGGCGTGCAGGTCGGCAAACTCCCAGGCCGGAAAGCGCTCTCCCCAGGGCGTGCCGTCGGGGTGCAGGGTGTCTGGCCCCGTCGTGATAACGGCGTCTTCGTGAGTCTGAACATTCGACAGGGTGTTCATGCACACCACGAAAAACTGATCGGTGTCTACGGCCTTTCCCGGCCCGATCAGGGCTGACCACCAGCCGGGTGTGCCGTCAGGGGAGCAGCCCGCCGCACGCATGGTACCGGTGTAGTAATGACAGACCAACACGGCGTTGTCGTGCGCCGCGTTCAGCTGGCCCCAGGCCTGCCAACCTAGGCGCACCGAAACTGGGGTTCCAGCGACGAGGGCGGCGCACTCCAAAACGCCGGATTGAACACTGTCCGGCTGAACGCTGCGCGGCAAGACTGCCCCGAAGGCTTCTCGTCCGCCCAACGGTTCACCTTCCCCGCCCTCACCCTCATCGTTTCGCATCAGGTCTCAGGGTAGACGCTGGGTGTTACGGGGCAATCACACCGACTGGGTTGTGCTGGCCTGCTCAACTCCAGCCAGTCCAATTAAACCCAGTCGCCCAGCCTTGACCACACGGCCTTGGAGCACTTGTCCGAAGTACGGCGTCAGAAAAAGCCCCCTGACGCTTCCATTCTCCCCACTGCGTCTTGAAATTCACCCACTCCGTTCGGTCAAAAATCAACAACCCTTTTGATAAACGCACTCATCCCATTGCCGCTGTAACAGATTCGTGACGCCGCCCCTCTACACTGCACCCGAACATGAAAAAGATGCTTTTGACGGGCTTGATGCTCGCGCTGTCCGGCGCGGGTGCGGTGAAGGTCGGCGTGCTGCTTCCCCTCAGTGGGGCAGGCAGCGTCTCTGGACAGGCGGCCCGCAGCGGCTACCTGCTTGCGCTCGACGAGATCAACCGTGCGGGCGGCGTGCTGGGCAAACCCCTCGAACTCGAATTTGGCGACGATGGCAGCGCCCCGGCCAAAGCGGTGCCGGAATTCGTCAAGCTGGTCACGGTGGACAAGGTGGATTTCATGGTGGGCGGCGTCAGCAGCGCCACTTCCATTGCCATCAGCGGCCCGGCCAAGCAGTACAACACCTTTATGGCATGGATCGGCGCGGCGGCTGTGCCCGTCGAAGACGCCTTTGCCGATCACAAGTATTTCTTTCATTACCACCCGTGGGCCTACTACAACTTTGAAGCCATCCTGGGCTACTTCAAGACTCTCAAAACGCAGCGCAAGGCCAAAAATATCGCCATCGCCTACGAGGACGGCCCCTTTGGGAGTGCGGGCATAGACGCCACCATCTCCGCCTTCAAAAAAGCCGGATTCAATGTGGTCATGGCCGAAAAATTCAAGACGGGCAGCGGCAATTTCGGGCCACTGGTCAGCAAGGCCAAGGCCGCCAAACCCGATATTTTGTACTGGATTGGCTACGACACCGACGCTCTGCCGCTCGCCACCGAAGTGAAACAGCAAAACCTGCAACTGGGTCTGCTGTACGGCACGCCCCCAAGCTGGCCCGTAGGATTTGAGAAAAACAAGCTGTCGGACAACGTGGCAGGCCTGAGCCTGTGGTTGCCCAGCAGCCCGCAGGCCGAGAGCCGCAAATTCGTGGCCGCCTATAAGAAGAAATTCGGCAATACCACCGAGGAGTATTTTGCTCCGTTGGCCTACGTCAATCTCAAGTCGTTGTCGGCGGCCATCAATGCGGCGGGCAACACCGACAAGGACAAAGTGGCTGCCGAACTCGCCAAAACCAATATGCCCACGCCCTTTGGCCCGCTGACCTTCAGCAAGAGCCTGAAAACCCAGTATCAGGGCTTCAAATCGGGCAACTGGCTGCATTTTCAGTTCCTCGGTGACGCCCGCGTGCCGGTGTATCCGATCCGGTTCGCCCAAAAGCCGATGGTGTGGGGTAAGTAATCCTCGTTTGAAAGCCAGAAGTCAGCGGGGCCGCGCCGTACAGACTGGGTGCGGCCCCTTGGCGTCACGCGACAAAGCATCACAGGGACGGAGGAACACACGGGCATGAACACGTTGAGGACAGATATTGTTTCGAGACAGCTGAACACCCCGCGCCTGCAAACGCATGTGCTGGAGCGGGCGGCGGCTGGGGCGAGCACGCGGCGGGTGCTGCTGATTCACGGCAACGTGTCCAGCGGCGAGTTTTTCCGTGAGCTGATGGCGAGCCTGCCCGCCCAGTGGCATGTGGTGGCTCCAGACCTGCGCGGCTACGGCCACACCGAGGCCGCGCCCATAGACGCCGTGCGGGGCGTGCACGAGTGGGCCGAAGATCTGGCGGCTGTGCTGGATACGCTGGGCTGGGTTGACGCCGACGTATTGGGCTGGAGCATGGGCGGGGGCGTGGCGCTGCAACTGACGCTGGATCGCCCCCAGACGGTTCTCTCGCTGACCCTGGTCGCGCCGGTCAGTCCGTATGGGTTTGGCGGCACGCACGGGACGGCAGGCACGCCCAACAGCCCGGATTTCGCGGGGTCTGGCGGAGGCACCGTCAATGCGGCGTTTGTGGCCTCGGTGGCTGCCGAAGACCGCTCGGATGCGCCGGGCAGCCCCCGCGACGTGCTGAAAAAGTTTTACGTGAATCCGGCCCGCTTTACGCCCACTGCCGAACAGGAAGACCGCTGGGTAGACTCGATGCTGAGAACCCGTACCGGAGACGACTTTTATCCCGGCGACGCCCTGCCGAGTTCCCACTGGCCGCACGTCGCGCCGGGCACGCGGGGAGTCGCCAATGCCTTCAGCGCCCAGTACATGAACGTGTCGGCCTTTGCCGACCTGAACCCGCCGCCCCCGGTGCTGTGGGTGCGCGGCGACGCCGACGCGATTATTGGCGACAGCAGCCTGTTCGATCTGGCGCATCTGGGGGCGCTGGGCGTGGTTCCCGGTTGGCCCGGAGCGGAGTCGTGTCCGCCTCAGCCGATGCTGGGGCAGACCCGCGCCATGCTGGAACGGGCCAGACAGCAGGGTGGCGAATATCGTGAGGTAGTGCTGCCCGGCGTGGGCCATTCACCGTTCCTGGAAGCGCCGCAGGAGTTTTTGGCCGCGTTTACGGCACATCTGGAGGGACGACACTAGATGGATCTTTTTTTGCAGACGCTCCTGAACGGTCTGCTTCAGAGTGGAATTTACGCGCTGGTCGCTTCGGGGCTGGCCCTGTCGGTGGGCGTGGTCGGCATCGTCAACTTCGCCCACGGCGAGTTTCTGATGATCGGGGCGTTTCTGGCGTGGGCCGCGAGTGCCTCACTGGGCCTTGACCCATTGCTCTCGCTGCCGGTGGTGGCGCTGGCCGTGTTCGGCGTGGGCGCACTCACTTACCGGGTCAGTATCCGGCACGTGCTGCTGGCCCCCGAACTGAACCAGATGCTGCTGACCTTCGGGCTGGGCATTTTGCTGCAAAACCTGGCGCTGATGCTGCTGGGCGGCAATACCCGCACCGTCAGCACGCCGTATCAGGCCAGCAGCCTGCAACTGGGCGAACTGACGGTGGGCGGCCCCAAAGCGGTGGCCTTTGCCTTTGCCGTCGCGCTGTTGGCAGGCCTGTATTTCGTGCTGTACCGCACCACGTTGGGCCGCCAAATGCGGGCGGTGGCCCAGAATCGCCGGGGCGCACAACTGATCGGCATCAATGTCGACCGGGTGTATCTGCTGGCCTTTGCGGCATCGTGCGGTTTGGCGGCGGTGGCGGGCGTGCTGGTCAGTGTGCTGCTGTTTGCCAGCCCTACGGTGGGGCTGGTCTTTGCGCTCAAGGCGTTTGCCATCATCGTGATGGCGGGCCTGGGCAACCTGACCGGCGTGCTGTGGGCCTCGGTGCTGCTGGGCGTCTCCGAGGCCCTGGTGCAGACCTACGTGCCGGGCGGCGGCGGCTGGAGTGACGCCGTGTTCTTCCTGATGATTTTCGGCACGTTGGTCTTGCGCTCTTTTCGGGGCACCCGATGAGTGCCGTGTCGGTGCGCCCGACTCCGGCCCGCAGGCCCACCTTCGCGTGGCGGGCACTGCTGGCGCTGGGCATCTTTTTTATCTTGGCCCTCGCCTTTCCCTTCCTGCCGCTCGGAGACCGCCGCGAATTCCTGCTTCAGATCGGCTTTTTTACGCTGGTGGCGGGCATCATGGCGCTGTCTTGGGACTTGTTGGCCCGCAGCGGGCAAGTTTCGCTGGCGCACGCGGCGTTCTATGGGTTGGGCGCTTACGGGTACGCGCTGCTCCTGAAAGCGGGACTGCCGTGGGGGGCCGCCATGCCGCTGGCCGCGCTGGGGGCGGGCTTTGCCAGTCTGCTGCTGGGCGCAGTCACCATGCGCCTCAGCGGCATGTACTTTGCGATAGCCACGCTCGCCTTTACCGAAG
Organism: Deinococcus sp. QL22; assembly: GCF_023370075.1. Classification (NCBI taxonomy): domain Bacteria; kingdom Thermotogati; phylum Deinococcota; class Deinococci; order Deinococcales; family Deinococcaceae; genus Deinococcus; species Deinococcus sp. QL22. The sequence continues at coordinate 98,585 of NZ_CP097150.1, read as the reverse complement.
TGGTCAGGACCGTGATTCAGAACTTACCCGAAAGCGTGGCGGGCGGGGCCAACGGGCTGCTGGTTCCGGCGCTCCTGGGCGGCAATTCGCGAGGGCAGTATCTGCTGGCGTTGGCGCTGCTGCTGCTCACGGTGGGGGTCAGTCTGGCGGTGCGCCTCAGCAAGTTGCACCATGCGTTCGCGGCCATCCGGCAGGGCGAAGAAACGGCGCGGGTGCTGGGCGTGAGCGTGGTGCGGTACAAGCTGGCGGCCTTCTTCCTGTCCAGCGTCTTGGCGGCGCTGGCAGGCGTGCTGTACGCGGGCAAGACCTTTTTTATCAGTCCGCTCGACACCTTTAGCCTCGCCAATTCCATTTCGCCGCTGACCACCAGCATTTTTGGGGGCCTGTACACCACCCTTGGCCCGATTCTGGGCGCAACTGTATTGCGGGTGGCCGAAGAACTGCTGCACAACACCGTCAAAAACGGCTATCTGGTGGTGTACGGACTGGTGCTGATGCTCAGTATCCTGTGGCTGCCACGCGGCATCGTGGGCCTGTGGCGTCGCGGGCGGCAGGGGGGCGATCTGTGAGCTCCGTTCAAGCCAAAGCTGTCTTGCGGGCCGAGAACCTCAGCAAGCGATTTGGGGGGCTGAGCGCCGTGCAGAACGTCAGTTTCACCCAGTATGCAGGCGAGATTCTGGCCGTGATCGGGCCAAACGGGGCAGGCAAGACCACGCTGCTCAATCTGCTGTCGGGCGTGTACCGCCCCAGCACGGGCCGCCTGTGGCTGCAAGAAGAAGACATCACCGACGCGCCGATGGAACGCCGCTGCCACGCCGGATTGGGCCGGGCCTTTCAGATCGTGCGGCCCTTTCCGGAGATGACAGTTCATGAAAATGTGACGGTGGGAGCCTTGTTCGGTCAGCGGGGGATGCGGCTGCCACAGGCGCGGGAGCGGGCCTATGACCTGCTGGAGCGCACCGGACTGGCGGCCCACGCCGACCGCGCCGCCCATGAGCTGACCCTACTGCAAGACAAGCGGCTGGAAGTGGCCCGCGCTCTGGCGACCCAGCCGTGCGTGCTGCTGCTGGACGAGGTGATGGCCGGACTGCGACCTGCCGAAGCGCAGGAAGCCGTGGAATTGGTGCGCGGCGTGCGGGACAGCGGCATCAGCGTCCTGTTTATCGAACACATCATGCCGGTGGTGCGCGACCTGGCCGACCGGGTAGTGGTCATGGATCAGGGACAGGTCTTGGCCGAGGGCACCTACCACGAGGTCACGGCCAATCCGCAGGTCGTGGCGGCTTATCTGGGTACAGAAGCGGGGCTACACGCATGACCAACATTCAACAGCCGCGCGTGAATCAAACTCAACCTCACAGGGCCGGACAAGAACTCGTCATCGAACAGCTGGCCGCAGGCTACGGCAAGGTGCAGGTGCTGTGGGACGTGAGCGTGCGGGTCGGGCCGGGCGAATTCGTGGCGATGATCGGGGCCAACGGCGCGGGCAAAACGACCACGCTGCGTGCCGTCAGCGGCGTGGTCAAGCCCACTGGGGGCCGCATTCGTTTGGGAGGGCACGACATTACCCGCGCCGCGCCCAGCGATGTGGTCGCGCTGGGGCTGGGCCATGTCCCAGAAGGTCGCGAACTGTTTGCGATGATGACTGTCCGCGAAAATCTCGAACTCGGCGCGGCCATGCGTCCGGAAGCCAGAGCCGCCCAGCAGCAGACGCTGGAGCAGGTGTACGCCCTGTTTCCACGCCTACAGGAACGCTCGAAGCAGTTGGCGGGCACCCTGTCGGGCGGCGAGCAACAGATGGTGGCAGTGGGCCGCGCCCTGATGGGCCTTCCCAGCGTGTTGGTCGTCGACGAACCCAGCTTAGGCCTCTCGCCGCTGATGACCCAGACGGTGTTTGAAGCACTCAAGGCCGTCAATGCCGAGGGCGTGAGCGTGCTGCTGGTCGAGCAGAATGTGGGCCTGAGTCTGCGGCTGGCCCACCGTGCCTACGTGCTGGAAAACGGGCAGGTGGTCAAAGAAGGCACGGGGGAGGCGCTGCTGGCCGATCCGGGTGTGCGGGCGGCGTATCTGGCGCTGTGATTCCCGGCGCTGCAACTTCAGAAGATCTTTTCGCCGCTGCTGTCCCTGATAGCATTCCCGGACACATGACCTCCAATTGGCGTGATCTGACCTCCTCGCGGCGGGCGCGGTGGCCTGCTGTGCGCGGCGCAGTGACCCGGCCCCGGCTGTGCGAGGCGCTGGCGGCGGCGCGCGTGCTGGTGGTGGTGGCTCCAGCGGGCTACGGCAAAACCACCGCCCTCGCCGCGGGTAGGCCAGACCGGGGCCAGGGGCAGGAGCGGGAGCCGCTGGCATGGCTGACCCTCGACGCCGACGACGCCGACCCACAGGTGCTGGCGGCGGGGCTGGCACTGGCCGCCGAGAGTTTGCCGGGCGGCGCGGCGGTGGGGGCGCTGCTGGACGGAGGCAGTCCTCCCCGGCGGGTGGCGGCGCGGCTGGCCGACGTGCTGGACGCCTGCGCGGGCCTGCTGGTGCTGGATGAGGCTCAACACCTGAGCGGTCCCCTGACCGGCGTGATGCTGCGCGAACTGCTGGACTGCGGGGCGGGCCGGGTGGCGCTGCTGTCGCGCACGCCGCTCCCGCTGCTGGAATTGACGCCGCTGGAGGCCGCCGGAGAGGTGGTGCGGCTCTCAGCGGCAGACTTAGCCTTCACGGTGCCTGAAATCGGTGATTTGTGGCGTGCCCACGGCCTCACGCCTTCTGGCCCAGAGGTGCAACTGGCCCACGCCGTCACCGAAGGCTGGCCGATTGCGGCGCGGTTTTTGGCGCAGGCAGCGGCACAGGGACGCGTCCGCCTCAGCGATCTGGCCGACCTCGACGGCGGTGAGGCGCAGCTGGGCACGCTGTTCGACTATCTGGCGCAGGAAGTCTTGGGGCCGCTGGAACCGGCGGTCAGGGGCCTGCTGACGCGCAGCAGTGTCTTTGAAGAATTGACGCCCGAACTCCTGGAAGCAGTCCTGGAAGAGCCGGACGCGGCGGCCCTCCTGGAGACGCTGGCCGACAGCGGCACGTTCCTGATTCGTTCGGGAGAGGCCGGAGCGCAGGTGTACCGCGCCCATCCGTTGTTGCGGGCGCACCTGCGGCGGTTGCTGGAGCCGCCCACCGCACAGGACTTGGCGGCACGCGGCGCGGCCTACTTCGAGCAGACGGGGCGGCCCCGCCGTGCCCTCGCGGCCCACCTGCTCTCCGGAGACACCTCGCGGGCGGCGGCGCTGCTCTCGGTGCATGGGTCGGCGTGGCTGGCGCTGGGGCGGGCCACGTTGGTCGAGCGCAGCCTGAAGCGCCTGCCCCGCACCGTCTGGACACCGCAACTGCACGCGCTGGCCGGAGACGCCCTGCGGCTGTCGTCGCGCTACGCCGAGGCGCTGACCGAATACGCTCAGGCCACGCCGCTGGCCCGCGCCCTCGGAGAAGTGCAGGTGGGCCTCGACACGGTGCAGCCCACGCAGACCTGGGCACCGCTGGACGCCGCCGAAGCGTGGGCCAGCGGCAGCGACCTCTACCGGGTGAGGCGGTTTCGGGCCGAAAATCTGCTGAATGCCGGACAGTTGGCACAGGCAGTCGCGCTCGCCCCAGAGTTGGCTTCCGGCGCACGGTACGCGCTGCGAACCGGCGACCTGAACCGGGCCTTGCACCTGGCGTTGGGAGCCGCGCAGGGCGAAGCGGGAGGAGCGCGGGCCGCCCAAAACCACCGCGAAGGGTTGTTGCTGGCCAGCTTTATCTATGCCATTCAGGGAGACGCGCCGGACGCGGCCCGCTGCGCCGAGGCGGGATTGGCCGAAGGCGAGCGGCTGGGCAGCCCCTTCGTGAGGTCGCTGGCACTGGCGCGGTTGGGACACGCCCACCTGACAGCAGGCGACCTGATGGCGGCGCGGCAGGTCTACGGTCAGGCACTCGATCTGGCGCAGGGCGTGGCCGGGCGGCTCCAAGCCGAGCCGTTGATGGGGCTGGCCTATCTGGCCGGACAAGCGGGCGATGACAAACTGGCTGGGACGCTGAAGGCCGAGGCGCTGGCCCAAACGCAGGGTGACGGCTACATGCTGGCCCTCTTGCACCTGATGACCGCGCTGGGCCAGTGGCACGCCGGACACCCGGACGCCGCCGCGCTGGACGCCGCCGAGCGAGCCTTCAGGAGTTGCACCGACGCGTTCGGGCTGGCATGTGTCGCGCTGGCCCGCTGCGCCGCCGGGGAAGGCAGCGCAGCGCAGGCGGCCCACGGCGCAGCGGCGTATCCGTTCTTGCTGAGCGGGCGCTCTCTGTTTTCGCCTTCTCCAGACCGGGCACGGCGGGCGGCGCTGCTGGCCCGGTTGGTGGCCGCCTCGCCGGGCCACCGCGCCGAATTGCTGCCCACAGCCCACGCCCTCGGCTACGCCGACATGCCGGCTCCCAACGACACGCCGGGATTCGAGGTACAGGTGCGGGTGCTGGGGCGCGTGGCCGTGATGCGGGAGAGGGAAAGCCGCCCACGCGATTGGGGCCGGGCCAAAGCGCGGGATCTGCTTATTTTGCTGGCCGTGCATTCCGGGGGCCTCAGCCGCGAGGCCGCGCAGGAAGCCCTTTTTCCGGGGGCCGATCCGGGGGTGGGCGAACGAAATTTCCGGGTGACGCTGCACGCCCTCGGACAGGTGTTGGAAGAGGGCGGGCCGAGTGGCTCGCTGCTGGAGCGCGGCGAGTGGATTCGCCTGCGCCACGGCCCTGACCTGCACCTTGATCTGCATGCGGCGCAGGCGGTGCTGGAGCAGTCAGCCGCCACGCCGGGCCGCTTGGAGGCGTTGCTGGCCCTGCCTCCCGCTCTGGCTCCCACCGATTTGGAGGCTGCCGAGCAGGTGGCCGCCCGTTACGCTGCCTGCTTGCCCGACGCACTGACCGAGGAAGCGGTGGCCGCCCTGACTGCGGGTCAGCCTGACCGTGCTGCCCGCGCCGCCGAACGTGCCCTGACCCTCGATCCGGCCCACGAACCCGCCGCCCGCAGCCTGATGCGTGCCCACCAAGCCCGCGCCAACCAATCGGCGGTGCAGCGGGTGTACGCGGGCCTGTGCACCGCCTTGGCAGACCTCGGCCTTCAGGCCCTGCCGGAAACCGAGGGGTTGTACCGTACCCTGACCCGGTAACGCCCCAGTGACGCCCCGCCCGTACACTCCGGCGCATGACCTCTGAACAACCCAGCGCACACGGTGAACGCTGCGCCCTTGTCACGGGCGGTGCGAGTGGCATCGGCCTCGCCATTGCCCAGCGCCTTCAGGCCGATGGAATGCGTGTGGCTGTCCTTGATCTCGACCGTCCGCAGGCCCGCGATATCGCCGCGCAGCACGGCCTGACCTTTATCGCCGCTGACCTGTCAGTGCGGACCGAGTGCCACCGCGCCGTCAGCGAGATGCTCGCCAAACTGGGCGCACTGGACGTGCTCGTCAACAACGCCGGATTTCAGCATATCGACCCGATTGCCGATTTTCCCGAAGACCGCTGGGACGCGATGCTGGCCGTGATGCTGACCGCACCGTTTGTGCTGACCAAAGCCGCTTGGCCGCACCTGCGGCGCACCGGGCAGGGCCGGATTATCAATATGGCCAGCATCCACGGGCATGTCGCCAGTCCGTTCAAAAGTGCCTATATCAGTGCCAAACACGGCTTGATCGGGCTGACCCGCACGGCGGCGCTGGAAGCGGGCGAGCAGGGGATTACGGTCAATGCGATCTGTCCGGGATACGTCCGCACGCCGCTGGTGGAGGGCCAGTTGGCCGATCAGGCCCGCACACGTGGCCTCAGCGTTCAGGAAGTCGAGCGACGCGTGATGCTGGAACCCGCCGCCATCAAGAAATTGCTGGAGCCGCAGGATGTGGCCGCCCTCGCCAGTTACGTCGCCAGTCCCGCCGCGTGGGGCATGACGGGCGCGGTACTTGACCTGGATCTGGGCTGGACGGCCCGCTGAGGGTTGGAGACGGGACCTTCGAAACTGGGTGTGACGCTGGTGTAACGGGTCGGGCGTAGCCTCTGGCCTGTACCGACAACCCACACAAGGAGGCCAGACCAGGATGATGCCCCACACTGCATCCACCCAGTTATCCATACGACTATGACGGGTCATTCGGCCTCTCACCAGCCAGCTTCGGCGGTTCAGGCTGGCTCCGACCTGAGCCACAGTACCGACGCAAACCACAGCGCCGCGCCTCTACTGGCGCTCGAAACCCGTCAATTGGTCAAGGAGTTCCGGGGCTTCCGGGCCACGAACGACGTGAGCCTCCAAATTCAGCAGGGAGAAATACACGCCATCATCGGGCCGAACGGGGCAGGGAAGACCACACTGTTTAATCTGCTGTCGGGCTTCCTGCGGCCCACGGCAGGCGAGGTCAGGCTGTTCGGGGAACGGATTGACCGCCTGCCGCCACATCAGATCGTGCGGCGTGGGTTGTCGCGTTCCTTTCAGATCAGCAGCGTGTTTCAGAGCCTGAGTGTGCGCGGCAACCTGCTGGTGGCGCTGCAATCTGTCACGCGCCTGCCGCACCAGTTCTGGACACCGCTGTCCCGGTTAGAAACGCTGGGCGCACAGGCTGACCAGATTTTGGCCGAAGTGGGCCTGGAAAGCGCACAGACCCGTCTCGCAGCCGACCTCAGTCACGGCGAAAAGCGCCAGTTGGAAATCGGGATTTCGCTGACGCAGCGGCCCAAAGTGCTGCTGCTTGACGAACCGACCTCCGGCATGGGGTCTGAGGGCGTGGCCCGCGTGATCGGGCTGGTGCGGCAGGTCGCGCAGGGCCGCACGGTGGTCTTGGTCGAGCACAACATGAGCGTGGTCAGCGAATTGGCCGACCGCATCACGGTTCTTCAGTACGGCCAGGTGCTCACCAGCGGCCCATACAGCGAGATTCAGCGTGATCCAAGGGTCATTGAGGCGTACTTGGGCGAGGAGGCGCACGCATGACGGCGGCCCTGCTGGAAGTACGCGACCTGAACGCCTATTATGGCCAGAGCCACGTGCTGCACGGCCTGAATCTGCGGGTCATGCCGGGCGAGGTGGTCAGCTTGCTGGGCCGCAACGGAGCGGGCAAAACCACCACCCTCAAAAGCATCATGGGCGTGCTCAGAAGCCGCACCGGAAGCGTGACTTTTGACGGTGCAGACGTATTGCGCCTGCCCAGCCACCGGGTCGCCGCACGGGGCATGGCGTGGGTGCCCGAAGAACGCGGGATTCTGAGCAGTCTCAGTGTGCGCGAAAACGTGGAATTGCCTCCAGCGCGGCCCGGCGGCTGGAGTGCCGAGCGGGTTTACGAGACTTTTCCCGTGCTGCGCGAACGTGGGCAGCATCCCGGCAGCAAGTTGTCGGGCGGAGAACAGCAGATGCTGGCCATCGTACGCGTGCTCCGCAGCGGCCCAAAATTGCTGCTGCTCGACGAACCCAGCGAAGGCCTCGCGCCCGTGATCGTGCAGCGCATCGGGGACATGGTGGAGCGCCTGAGCGGTGAAGGGCTGGCCGTGCTGCTGGTCGAACAAAACCTGAAATTTGCTTCCCGCTTGGCTGACCGCCATTACGTATTCGTAGACGGACGGATCGTGGACGAGGTGCGGCGGGACGAGGTGCAGGCCCGCCGTGACGACCTCGTGCGCTACCTGAGCGTCTGACATGCCCTTCCTCCACACCTGAATTTCTTCTCCCTTCCCACAGTTTTTCACTCCACCGGAGGTTCACCATGAAGCGTTCCAACATCAAGACCCTGATCGCCACCGCCGCCCTCTCTGGCCTGGTTCTGTCGCCGCTCGGTGCTGCATCGGCCCAAAGCCTCAAGCTTAGCAACAACCTGATTAAAATTGGGGTGCTGACCGACCTGTCCGGCGTGTATTCGGAACTGTCGGGGCAGGGCAGTGTGAAGGCCGCACAGATGGCCGCCGAAGATTTTATGGCTAAGAACAAGAGCTTCGCAGGCAAGGTGCAGGTGATCGGGGTCGATCATCAGAACAAAGCAGACGTGGCGAGCAACAAGGCCGCCGAGATGATTGACCGGCAGAATGTGGACATGCTGGTCGATATGCCCACCAGCAGCGCGGCGTTGGCGGCCTCCGAAGTGGCGAAAACCAAGAAAATTCCGACCTTTGTGGTCACGGGGGCCACCACTGCCCTGACCAACGAGAAGTGCAGCAAATACACCTTCCACTACGCCTACGACAACTACATGCTGGCCAACGGCACGGGCAGCGCTGTGACCAAGCGGGGCGGCACGTCGTGGTACATCATTTATCCCAACTACGCATTTGGGCAGGATCTCAACCGCCAGATGACGACGGCCATTCAGGAAAACAAGGGCAAATTAGTGGCTCCCAGCGACGCGACTCCCTTTCCCAACACCGATTTTTCCACCTACCTCCTGAAAGCGCAGAGCCTGAAACCCAAAATCTTCGGCACCATGCAGGCGGGCAACGACCTTGTGAACGTGGTCAAGCAGTACAACGAGTTCGGCTTGCGGCAGCAGGGCATCAATCTGGGCATCGGCCTGCTGTTCGAAACCGATGTGGCGGCGCTGGGACAAGACGCCTTTGCCGGAGCGATTGCGACTGTGCCTTGGTACTGGAACCTGGACCAGCGCAGCCGCGACTGGGCCGCCCGTTTTGAAAAAGCCTTCGGCAAAAAGCCGACTTGGGCACAGGCCGGGGTCTACAGCGCCAGCACGACCTATCTGCAATCGGTGGCGCGGGCCAAGAGTGACAATGGAGACGCCGTGGTCAAAGCGCTGGAAGGCCACCGTTTCAGCGATTTCTTTGCCCGTAGCGCGTACATCCGGCCCCAAGACCACCGCATGATTCTGGACGTGTACACCGTGCAGATCAAACCCAAGGCGCAGGCCAAGGAAAACGGCGATTACTTTAATAAGGTCGCTACCATTCCGGCGGCTAAAGCGTTCATGCCGCTGGCCGAAAGCAAATGCAAGTTCTGATGGGGGTTTGGGTGACGCCCACAGCCCCAACTGAGGCAGACCCAGCTGTGACAGAGTTGGGCCGGAGCCCGCGCTCGTGAACACCCAGTTCCTCCTGATTCAGGTGTTCAACGGGCTGGTCAACGGCGCGTTTTATGCCCTGCTGTCGCTGGGGTTGGCGGTCATCTTCGGCATGCTCCGTATCGTCAACTTTATGCACGGGGCGCTGTATATGCTGGGCGCGTTCGTGGCGTTTGCGCTGGGGCAGATTCTCGGCCTGGGCTTCTGGCCCTCGCTGGTGCTGGCCCCCCTGTTGGTGGCGCTGCTGGGCATGGTACTGGAGCGCACGCTGCTGTCGCGGCTGTACGGCCTAGAGCCGAGTTACAACCTGCTGCTCACCTTCGGCCTCACGCTGCTGACCCAAGACCTCGTGAAACAGGTGATGCTGTCGCAGTACGCAGTGTCCAGCGCTCCTTACACTACGCCCGCAGTTCTGACCGGAGTCGTCAATCTCGGCTTCGTGGTATTCCCCAAATACCGCCTGTTCGTGATCGCCATCGCGCTGGTGGTCTGTCTGGTCACGTGGTTCGTGATCGAGAAAACCCGTGTGGGAGCCATCGTCCGGGCGAGTACGGAAAATCCGGTGGTGACCCGCTCGCTTGGCATCGACGTGGGCAAATGGGTCACGGGCGTCTTCGGGGTAGGCGTAGGGTTGGCGGGGTTGGCAGGCGTGTTGGCCGCGCCGATCTATTCGGTGGAACCCTACATGGGCGCGGAATTGATCATTACCACCTTTGCTGTCGTGGTCATCGGGGGTATGGGCAGCATTCTGGGCAGCATCGTGACCGGCTTTGCGGTGGGCGTGCTGGCCGCAGTGGGGGCCGCCGTGTACCCGCCGATGGCCAATACGCTGGTGTTCGTGCTAATGGCCATCGTCCTACTTGTACGGCCCACAGGTCTGTTTGGATTGCCGGAGGGGGCCAGGTGACCGTGCTGTCTCGCCGGGCGGCCACCTCACAGCGGGACAGGATCAGCCGGGCCGTCTGGCTGGTATTGCTGGGGCTGCTGCTGCTGGTGTTGCCCCGACTGGTGTATCCGGTGTTGGCGCTGGACATTTTGGCGTGGGGTCTGTTTGCTGTGGCGTTCGACCTGTTGTTCGGATTCAGCGGCCTGCTCTCGTTCGGTCACGCCGCGTTTTGGGGCAGCAGCGCCTACGCCACCGCTTTTTTGCTCAGTCATGGCCAGAGTGTGCCGGTGGCGATCCTGGGCGGCCTGCTTAGTGCGCTGCTGCTGGCCGTGCCCATCGGTTTTCTCAGTGTCCGCAGCGTCGGCATCTACTTCAGCATGATCACGCTCGCGTTTGCCCAAATGGTGTCGTTTCTGGCCCTGCAATGGACAGCGGTCACGGGCGGTGAAAACGGTCTTCAGGGTTTTGCGCGGCCTTCTTTTCTGGGGCTGGACTTTTCCAACAGCACCACCCGCTATTACGTGTGTCTGGCCCTGTTTGCTGCGGGCTTTTTGGTGGCCTACCGGATGGTTCGCAGCCCGTTCGGTCAGGCACTACAGGCCATCCGTGACAACGAGCAACGTGCCCAAAGCATCGGCTACAACCCGTTCCGCTTCAAATTCACTGCCTTCTTGATCAGCGCGGGGCTGGCTGGGCTGTCGGGTAGCATGTACGCCTTTGGGCACGGGGTCGTCAGTCTGGAAGTGGTGAACTGGCGCACGTCGGGCGAAGTGGTGATGATGACGCTGCTGGGCGGCACGACCACCCTGTTTGGCCCAGTCATTGGCGCGGGGCTGGTGCTGCTGCTGCGCGACCTGCTCACGACCGCCAACCTTCCGGTAGGCATTGTGACCGGGCTGGTGTTCGTACTGGCCGTGCTGTTTTTCCGCGCTGGCCTGGTCGGCACCGTGCAGCACTGGCTGAGGCGAAAGTCAGCAGACGACAAGCGGCGCTAGCAGACGCAGAGCCTGTGAACAATGGTTATGACAGTTTCCAACCTCTCGCCATCCTGACCTAAGGACACCGTGTTTTCGCGCCTCACCCTTGACTGGAACAGCGCGCAGGGAGGGAGTGGGCAAGGCCAAAGTCACCGCCGATTGAATCCCGTTGTGTTGGAATTCAATCGGCGGTGGTCTTATATCAGCGTGAATTGACTGCATTGGTTCGGACAGAGAATCTATGTTGATGGTGGCACGCCAAGGCGGAAATCTTGGGTTTCTCAACCTTGCAGGATAGGTTGAACCTCCGAAATATCAGTCCCCGCTTCTGCCCACCAATGGCCTGTCATCGTTGCCAGTCACGATATAGACCAATGCTAGGCCCAAGACCAGGAAGGTCGCGAACAAGATTAGAATGCTTAAAACGGTGGTGTCTGTGGCAAATACGGTGGTCTGCAAGGCCGTGGACACAGCGCTGAAGGTGATGGCTGCCATTCCGGTGTAATGCATGCCCACGATGGCCGCCCCCATGACCATCCCAGCCCCCACTTTGAGGTTGAGCAGCGTTCTTTTGGGCAGTTGCAGGGCGCGTTCACTGTTGACCTGAGCAAACAGGAACAGAGCGACGGTAGCGGCGGCAATAGCGATGATGACCGAGAGGATGAACGGGAAAGCAAGGTATGTGGAAGCTCCGCCGGTTTGAAGGGCCATCATGCCGGCGTAGTGCATGACGCTGATGCCGAAGCCCGCCACCACGCCACCGGTGAGAAAGCGGCCCAGCGTAGGTGTGCTGACATCGACGATAAACAGGGCTGCCGTGATAAAAGCGACGGCGGCCAAGCCTGAGACCACAGTCAGGAGCAAGTTGTACTGAACCAACGCGTTCAGATCAAAGGCCAACATGCCGACGAAATGCATGGCCCAGATGCCGTAGCCGAGAAGCGCCCCTTGAGCGAGCAGTCGCCGTTTGCGCCCATCTCGGTGGTTGCCGATGCGGCCAGCCAATTCCAGTGAAATATATGAGGCGAACGCCGCAATAACGTAGGAGAGGGCGATGTACCCCCAGTTCCAGGTGTGGGAGAGATGTTGCATGTCATCCATAACGGCTCCTTGAGTGTGACCGGACTGCCGCGGGCAGCCTGTCGTGAGAGGACGCGGCCTGGATACGGCAAGCCACAGGTTGGCTCTCTCCACAACGTCGAGAACGTGGTGGAGGAGTCTGGGTCTTGCCGCCTAAGGCGGTCGTGTGGTGTGTATTCGGCTGGGACGCCGTCTTTGCTCATCCGCAGTGATGCCATCTGATCGGCCACTCACCGTCTCTTCTCTGTGGATGGCATCGCCAGGAATCAATTAACTCTTCAGTACAAATAAAGCGCTCTTGCTCAGTGAAAACAGAGGCCGTACATGAATCATGAATGAAGTGAGGTCAACATGAGTCTTGATTAGTGTGATGACCGCAGTGGATCAACTCTGTGGGGTCTCCTACTAACTTAGCTCGCTGTTGGGGGGGATTGGGGGGAGTTAACAAGTGAAGACTTGATTGAATTATGTCTTGTCCAATTAGTGAACAGATGAAGATTTCCACGAACGGTGTCCGGTTCTCCTGAATTCCTCTGTACCGGACAACTTCAGATTGAGGCTGTGCTGAACGAGGAATCTATAAACGTATGAATGGTTGCGAAGCGGTATGAAAAACGGCGGTGTTTTGGGTGTGTGACGACTCCAAAACCCGCCGATCTTCAGCGTACCGAACTCACGCGCCACTTCAAAACCTGCGTTCCCTTCCTCCGGTACGACACGCTGCAGCGTGTCGTGGACGTCATCCTCGCGATGGGCACTGCCCAGAGTGTGAACCAGAACAATCTCTGCACCCATCGCCCTGGAGCCAGCTCTCCAGAAGCGAAGAAACGCCGGGTGGAACGTGGATGCCAGGACCCACAACTGACCGAGTCGGTCTTCCTCACGTTCCTCCTGGCCCTGCTGCCCTCCGGGAAACGGCTGCTTAGCCTAGATCGCACGACATGGGAACGCGGAGAATCACCGCTCAATCTCTTGGTGCTCGGTGTTGTCCTGCACGGGTACACGGTGCCTCTGGTCTGGATCGCCTTGGATCACGATGGACACAGCGACACTGCGAAGCGCCTTCAACTTGTTTCACCACCCTTGAAGGCCCTTCCAGTGGGACGCTGGAAGGGCTGAGTTGCCGACCGGGAGTTCATCGGCGGGGAATGGTTTGGCTTCCTGAAACGGAAGAGCATCAAGCGGGCCATCCGCATCCGGAAGAACGCCATGATCGACGAGTTGCGCGTGGATGAGTGGTTCGGTGACCTCAAGGTCGCAGAAGTGCGGTGCCTGGCGGAGAACGCCTAGGTGTACGGCGAGGTCATGCAGGTCGTGATCGCTACGGAGTTCAACGTCTGGGACACATGTGTTCTGTATCGGGCGCGCTGGTCGGTGGAATGCACGTTCGCCAGCCTCAAGGTTCGTGGCGTTGATGTGGAGCGCACGGGCATCACTCGCCCCGAGCGCCTGGAACGCCTCTTTGGGCTGGTCATCCTCGCCTGGGTCAGTTGCTTGCGGGTGAGCGTGTGGATCCACACTCAGCTCAAGGTCAAGGTGAAGGCCCAGGGCCGAGCGGCCTTGGGTCTCGTACGGTAGGGCGCCGAACGGCTCTGCCATGCCCTGCGGTGGAATCTGCCGGAGTCAGGCGGACTGATCCAGCTGCTGACTACTCCTTTTCATGCATCGGGCACCGCTTGAAGTGAAGTTGTCCGGTACAGAGCTTGAATTCATAAGACTGCCGGACAGGATTTGATCGCCCGCCGTCTACCTTTTCCCCGCTTTTCGACACTTTCTACCAAAGACGTTTGGGATGACATTCGGAACCTTATTAAGTGTCTGCGAATCATCACATTCCCGCCGCATGTGGCTCACCTTGATTTTGCTGGCCCCACGGTGCCCAGAGCGCTGTTTATCTCGACAACACGATCCTGCGGCTTCAAAGCGTTGGCGTTCAGAGCAAGCTGGGGTTCCCAATGATCGCCTCAAGTTGCACTCTGCTCTTAACGTTAAGAGCGTTTGATTTTGGTCTGTACAACCAGCTCTAATTTGCCCAACAATCCTTCAAATTCGTTCGGGAGCGTTCTCCCCGTCACCTCCTCCTTCCAGCCTAGTTGAGCCAATTGCCGCTCATTCAATAGGGTTTGCAGGTGCCCCATACGAACCCTGCGATAGGGCGTTTTCAACCGGAATCCGCATGAATTGTTTGAATTGTGCTGGCTCAGAGAACGTGTCACCGGGCCGCTTGGGTATGGCCGCCAAACCGATGTCGCGTACGCCGCAGCACCACCAAGGCGAGGGCTTCGTCGGGCTGATCTTGGGCGGCGCGGGCACAGGCCAGGGGGTTCAGCAGCAACGTTTCAGTCTGCCCGGAGTCCGAAAGCATCAGGGGCTCAGCCCGTTGAAATAACGTCTGTCGCCCCGCTTTCTCTGAATGATCAGACATCGCGCTCAGTCTCCAGTTCAGTCTAGGGGGTGACCTCGTATCCAGCAGGTATCCATTCCGCATCCTTCGGTACAGCGCCGGATGTAAAAAACAGTGGGCCAGGCTCTCCGGAGCTGAGGGTGCGGTGATGGGGAATGAAAGCCGGTCTTCACTGCCTCCTGTTTACTGCCCCTTGATCCAGTCCACTTCCAGCGCGAACCGTTCGGCGCGGTTGTTGCCGATCACAAGGCCAAAAAACACCACCTTGCCGGGATTGAGTACCGGCCCCGCGACCCGTTCGCCCGAGCGGGTGGGCCTCAGCGAGTTCAGCGGAATCGTGACCTCGATCCACCGCCCTGCCACGGTATTGAATTCGTTGCGGTACGTGACGCCGTTAGAGGTGCTGGTGCCAAGTTGCAGGGCGTAGGGCTTGCCGTCTCCCTTGACCCGCAGTGTCAGGCTTGAAAACTGGCTCAGGTCAAAGGGGGCGGGGTTGGAACGAATGCCGGAAAATCCGCCGTTATTCTCTAATCGTACCTGACCCGTGAACTGAAGCACGCCGCCGCCGACCCGCACGCGGCTGTTGGAGACGCCGCCCATCACGGTATCGTTGCGGGCATACCAAGCAGGCTCACTGGCTTGAAAGTCCAGCAGCGTACTCGATAGAGCCGCACTGGAGAGCAGCGCAACGCCTAAGGCAAGGAGTTTCATAACGGGATGGTAGCCCGGCCCACTGCATCACACCACAAGAAAACGGACAGTCGTCATGAACAGGCGCGGCCCGCATTTCGCTTCCGGGACACTACCAGAACCGCTCCGCAAGCGGCTCTACGAGCTTATTTCCAGTGCAAGGTACTTTCTTCAATACTCGCTTCGCTCGGTAAATCAATCGGTTAACTTCGACCTACTTAGTTATGCGGGCCGAATTGACCGTGAGTTGCCCTCTTTAATCTAACCTTCAAAGAGGTCTGTTCGGCGCCCCGCCCAAACCACCGATAGACGTACACCACGGGCATGAGCAGGGCCACAGCGATCAACAGAGCCCGGAGTGCGCCTCCGAGATACTGGGCGGCATGGGGAAGGTCGCCTTGCCACGCACTTAAGGCTGCATGACCCAAAGTGATAGGAAATGCGCCGAGGCACATGAACCCGAAGAGGGCGCAGCCGACCCACACGATGGTGGCGATGTTACGCGCAATGAAGATCAAACCCTGCTTCAGTTCAGCCTTAGGCACGCTCATTCGCTTCAGCATAACCGTCATTCGCTTCAGCGTAACCGCCCCCCCCGAAGACTGGAGCTTCTCCAAAACTGCACGATATGAAGTGGAGACGAAGGCTTGCCACCTCAGCGGCCTCCATTTTGGTTTCGCCCGTGCTCAGCCAGCCTGCGGGTGCAGTTTGAACGAGCCGGGTAGGTGCCGTAGTCGACGCCTCCTCCATCTGGTCACGGTCATCTTGGTTCAGGCTGAGCAGCGCCACTCCTGCCCGCCAGAATCGAGTGGTACGCTGAGTAAGCCAAGCGGATCTTCGGCAGCACCATGCCCAGTCAGTCGGCGCACAAATGGCTGTTCGTGACACATGAACCCGTCGGCCCCGTCTACGCCATCACCCCATGGAATTTTCCGGCGGCCATGGCGACCCGCAAAATCGCCCCGGCACTGGTGGCAGGCTGCACCATCATCCTGAGGGCCGCCGAGCAGTCGCCACTGACCGCCCTGAAAATGCAGGCGTTGTGGACGGAAGCAGGCGGCCCGGCAGACACTTTTATCGTGCTGACCACCTCCGACCCCGTTCCCGTTACGCAGGTGATGATGCAGGAGGCCCGCATCCGCAAAATCACCTTTACTGGCAGCACCGAGGTGGGATGGCTGCTGGCCGCACAGGCCGCGCCGACCCTCAAGCGTGTGTCGCTGGAATTCGGCGGCCATGCGCCCTACCTGATTTTCGACGATGCCGACATCGATCAGGCGGTGCCGGACGTGATCGCCTGCAAATTCTGCAATGCCGGGCAGACCTGCGTCTGCACCAACCGAATTTACGTGCAGCGCGGCATTGCCGAGGAATTTACCCGCAAGCTGACAGACGCGGTGGCTGCCCTGAAAGTGGGCGATTCACTCGGCGCCAGCACCCAGATCGGGCCATTGGTCGATCAGCAGGGGCTGGAGAAGGTGCAGCGCCACGTGCAGGACGCGCAGGACAAGGGTGCACACGTAACCACGGGCGGCGCAGTCAGGGCAGGCCTGTATGTTGAACCCACCGTATTAACCGGCGTGACACCCGACATGGTCTTGATGCGCGAAGAAACGTTTGGCCCGGTGGCTCCGGTGCTGATCTTCGACACCGAAGAAGAAGCGGTGCAGGCGGCGAACGACACCGAATTTGGGCTGGCCGCGTACCTCTGGACTCAGAATCTGGGCCGGGCTTTCCGCATTACCGAGGCTTTGGAATACGGCATCGTGGGCATGAACGACCCCGTTCCCAGCACTGCGCAGGCCCCGTTCGGCGGCGTCAAGCAAAGCGGCTATGGGCGAGAGGGCGGCCCCTAGGGGATTCAGGAATACCTGACCACCAAATACCTGAGCATGACTGTGCGCTGAGGCTCAGCGATGGGTGCGAGCGAGATGAAGCAACACGCATCCCTTAGGGCTCGCTCCTGGCTTTGCTGCGCAGCTGTGACAATCCACACGGATTGTCACAAGGCCAACGCGGCGGTCAAAGGGACTCCGTCGCACCAGAATCCTACCGTCCGCAGCGCACGGGAAATACGGTGCCCAGCTGGCCTCAGCCCAGTACTTTGATACGGCGGTAGAGGGCCTGAATAATGCACCACACGCCGTAGCACAGCGTTCCCAGTGCCACTGCCCCCAGCAGGAATTGTCCGGCGGTCTGTTCGCGCAGCCAACCCATCGCCTCGGAGGTGCCGATGACGATGCTGGCTTGATCCCGCCAGGCCGCGACCAGCAAAAAGATGCCCACGATGCTCAGGATGAGACCGCGCGCCGCAACCCCCACTTGGCCGATGCGTTTCAGGGTGCCCTGGTACTGCGCGCCTCTGTCGGTCAGGGCCATACGCTTCATGAATTTGGCCCCGTATGCACTGTGCAGCTCGTTGGCCGCGACCGCCAGTAGCGCCACACCAGCCAGGCCCAGCAGCAGCTGGCCGCCCGGCAGTTGCAGCACCTGCGAGGCGGCTTGGGCTTCACTGTTCTGGTCGCGGGGGGCGCTACCCTGGGCGGCCAGGCGGGCGCTGAACACAGCCAGGGTCAGGTAAACGCCGCCGCTGATCAGATACCCTGTGCGTTTAACCAGTCCTTTGCCCTGCGTCCCCTGGTGTTCTGGATCCAGGATGGCCCGCAGCAGTTGCCAGAGCGCGTAGCTGACCAAACCAACCACCAGCAGCCACAGCACGACGCTGCCTCCCGGAAGGTCTTGCAAACGCAGCAAAGCTCCTCTGCTATCAGTGGTGGTGCCCCCACTTCCCAGCGCCAGATTCAGGGCCAGAACGCCCACCGTGCCGTACACCACGCCCTTGCTGGCATACCCGAAACGGGCCAGAGCTTCTAGGCCCGGCGCAACCTGCTGGCTGGCCCGCTCCACTTTCGCGCTGGCAGTTGACATGCTTCTACTATGCCCCGCTGCGTAGTGGATTGGATGCGTCACGCCAGCCCACATTTCTTAAGGGTCTGAGCTTGAGCACCCGGGTCAACACGCCCCGCGGAGAACGCCCGCGAGGTTGTGATCCTTTGGGACGCCGCCCAGGGTCAGATCCAGCCTTCCGGGGCCTGTAGCGCCGTCACCAACTACCCGCTGATGCTGGCGGGCGAGGTTCAGGCCATTCTCTCGCTCGGCCTGAGACACCACCACTGTGCGGAGCGCGACCGGGCCGTCTTCCGTGCCGTGGGCGCGGCCTCAATCTCGCGTTGGAGCGAACCGAGCAGGCCCGGAGATTGGCCACCCAGAACACGGAGCTCGAAGCCCGCACCTTGGCCTTGGAACGCTTTGCTCAACTGGCCCGCAGTCAGGAAACGGAGTCCAACACTCTGATTCAGCAGACCCAGCATGCGGTTACGGAGCTGATCGGTAGGGGCTTTGCGGTGTGGAGTGCCCCCAAAAAGCTGGACGGACTTGCAGTGATGCCACGGCGTGAAGGTTGAGCTGCTCGAATTCTGGCGGTGTTTTACAGCCCAGAGTCGAATGTCGACGCTGTCGGTTATCAATTCGCCTTGATTCTCAACGCGTTCTCAAGGCGTTTCTTCAAGTGCGCAACACGGAGGTAGCTCCACTGTACTTATTCAGGCAAGCGGTCACGTTCTGGCGTCCAGCGCTCTGGCGTGATCTGCCCGCCGTACAGCGGCAGCCTGAGCGGAGCGTCCCCCGGCTGAAATTGACTCCAGGGGCGCGTGAGGCCCACCGTGCCGTACTTGCGAACCCGTCCCACATGCTCCATGTCCAGCACGTCGGTCAACACTGTGCAGTCTGCGCCGGAAGCGGAGGCCCGCACCAGCCCTTCGGGATCCACGATCACGCTCTGGCCTGTGCCCGTCGGCCCCGCACAGTTCACGCTGACCACGAAGACCTGATTGACGATGGCGTTGGCCCGCGCCACTACCACTTCCTGCGCTCGGTCACAGGTCGTCGTCTTGACCACGTTCAGTACCACTTCGGCCCCCATCCACGCCAGATGCCGCGTCACTTCCGGGAACCAGGCGTCGTAACAGATCGAAAATCCCGCCGTGCCGATTCCGGGCATCTCGAAGGTGACGAAACGGTCGCCTGGATCAAAGGGTTCGTAAGGCCGCCACGGAAACACCTTGCGGTAGGAGGCGGCCAGTTGGCCCTGCGGCGAAAAGGCAACTGCCGTATTAAAGAGCTGGCCCGCTGGCCCCCGTTCGCACACGCTGCCCGGCACCAGCCAGACGTCCAAGTCGCCCGCCAATTGCGCGAGTGTGTTGATGCGCGGGCCGTCCAGAGATTCGGCGCTGGCGTTCAGCTCGGCATGGCCCGGCGCGTTTCCAAACAGGTGCAGTTCGGGATAAATCAGGAGTTGAGTCTGGGGAAAAGACCTGACCAACGTTTCCACCGATTCGCTAAATTTCTGTAGAGGCTCGGTGGGCAATCTCGGTGCGTCCTGCACGACGGCGATGGGCAGCACTCTTGACATAGGCTCTCCGTAAATAGTTGAGCTTGAGACGACGGGGCCAGCAAGTCGCGTGTCCTTGCTGGCCCCAGGGCGGGTTACCTTACTGGATTCGCAGGCGCATGGAATCGGCGTGACCGATCATGCCTTCGGTGTCAGCCATGCGAATAAAGGGCGGGGCGACGGTGTGGTTGGCGGCGTCGCTGACACGCTGCCACGTGACGGTCTTGATGAATTTGCCCACCCAGAGGCCCCCGGTGTAGCGTGCGGCGCGGCTGGTGGGCAGCACATGGTTGGTGCCGATGCCTTTGTCGCCATACGCGACGGTGGCGTTCTGACCCAAGAACAGCGAGCCGTAGTTGGTCAACCGCTGCAAATACCAGTCGGGGTCGCGGGTCATGACTTCCAGATGTTCGGAGGCCACCTGATCGGACACCTTCAACATCTCGGCGTCGTCTGCGACAAGGATAATCTCGCCGTAGTCGCGCCATGACTGTCCGGCAGCGTCCGCGGTGGGCAACGTCGCCAGTTGCCGCTCAATCTCTTGGGTCACGGCCTCGGCCATGTCCCGCGACGACGTAACCAGTACCGACTGCGAGTTGGTGCCGTGTTCGGCCTGCGCCAGTAGATCGGCGGCCACTTTCTCGGGGTCGGCAGTTTCATCGGCCAAAATACAGATTTCGGTGGGGCCAGCCAACAGGTCGATGCCCACCACGCCGAACAGTTGGCGCTTGGCCTCGGCCACATACGCGTTGCCCGCGCCCACGATCATGTCCACAGCCTCCAGCGGCGGCGCACCGTCCAGCCCAAAAGCCATGGCCGCCATCGCCTGCGCCCCGCCAATCGCGTAAATTTCGTCGGCTCCACTCTTGACCATGCCGTAGAGTTGCAGCGCATTGACCTTGCTCGTGCCGCGCTGAATCGGCGCACAGGCCACGATCCGCTGCACGCCCGCCACTTTCGGCACGCCGATGGTCATCACCGCTGACGCCAGAATCGGATACCGCCCGCCGGGAATATACGATCCCACCGCGTTCACCGGAATCTGCTTTTGCCCAATGGTCACGCCGGGCAGCGTTTCCTCCTCAAAATCGGTGAGGGTGCGGCGCTGCAATTCGGCAAAGTGCTTGACCTGCGCGATGCTGAAGTCAATGGCTCGGGCCACGTCCTCGTCGATGCCGCTCAGTTGGCCCTGAATGTCAGCTTCCGACAGGCGGAAGTCGGCGGGCGCAAAGCCGTCAAACTTCTCGCTGTAGCGGCGAACGGCGTCCACACCTTCTTTTTCTACATCCGAAATGATCTGGGACACGGTGTCGCGGATTTCTTGGTTGACGGCGGCGGCTTGCGGTGGGGCTTTTTTGAAATATTCCATGTGAACTCCGGGTAGGTCGGGGGCGGTATAAGGGTCTAAGGTCGAAGGGTCTAAGGAAGGACAGAGATGGCCGTTTAGCCTGGCCAATGCAACTGCTTCAGCAAGGCAAATTCGTTCCAGACCATGTATTCGCGGACGATCTTGCCGCCCTGCAACTCGAAGTGGCTGATGCCCAGAACACGCACGCGCTTGCCCGTGGGGACGCCGTAACCGCCCGGCCCGTCGTGCGTGCCCTGAAATGTCCAGCGGGCCGCGACCCTGTAGCCCTCGGCTTCGCTGCCGATCCAGTTCACGTGTTCAAGCTGCATGGCCCCATCTGAGAAGGCGGCCAGCAGTTGCAGGATGTAGGCGGTTAGGTCGCCGGAACCTTCCAGGCGGCGGTTGCCCGGCACCCAGATCACTGCGTCCGGCGCGTAATACTCGCTCAGGAAATTGAGCATGCGGGCATTCCAGACCAGGGCGTACAGCAGGCCCGGCAACTCGGCGGGGTTGGCGAGGTCACCGTCCAGCGAGATCGGCGGGTGCATCTGCCCAGTACGGCGCGGCACTTCGCCCAGGCCAGCGGCGTAGGCGGGTACGCCGCTGTCGGCCTCGGCCTGCGCCAGCGTTTTCGCCAGTGCCACCTCATCCAGCCCCAGTTGCCGGATCAGGGCGGTCTCGTCCTGCACGCTCCATTCTTCGACGATGCGGTTGTTGATGACGATACAGTGGGCAATTTCGCGCCGCTGAATCCGCGCTCCGGTGGGTGGGCCGTAGACGCTGTGGCCCGTATTGTGGCCGCTCCACGTGACCCGGTGGGACGTGTGAAAGCCCTCCACATCGTTGCCGCTCCAGATCACTTCGTCGCCGTACAGGCGCAGATCGGGGTAAGCCGCCAGCGTCCGCAGGGTTCCTGTCACCATCTGATCGCGTCCGTACAGCTCGGCGTCGGTCAGGTGAACAGAGGCGTTGTGCGCGTAATGCGTGTAAATCAGCCCAATGGCCTTGTCTTCCCAAATTTTGTGTGTGCAGCTAATGATGTACTGCACGATGTTGGCGTAATCGGCGTCAAAGCCCTGCATCTGCTGACGGCCCACGTTCGCCGGTTCAAGCAATTCACTGATGTCGCGCCGATTCAGGCCCAGTGCATCCAAGTCAGCGGATGGTTCAGAGGGCATGGCCTTCACCGATCTGCCCATACAGTTGCTTCAGCAGTTCAAATTCGTTGAACACCGTCCACTCCTGCACGATTTTGCCGCCCCGAACGGTGTGATGGCTGATCACGATCATCGAAATGCGCCGCCCAGTGGGTGCGCCGTAAGGCCCGTAGCCCTGGTGCGTGCCCTGAAACGTGCAGCGGGTCGCCACCCGGAAGCCGCGCCGCTCGTCGCCCAGCACGCACTGGTGGTCGATATTCACTACCAGATCAGGGAAACAGGCCATCAGGGTAATGACGAAATTCTCGTAATCCCCGTGTCCGTAGAGCTTGCGCGAGTCGGGGACGAAGGCGACATGGTTGGGGGCGTAGTGTTCGCGCACCATGTTGATCAGGCGGGCATTCCACATGTTCTGCAAGATGGCGGCAATGAAGGCTTGTGGGTCTTCGTTGGCGTCTGGCACGGTCAAAAACGTTGGATAATTCTGACCCGTCGGCAGCCGATCCAGCTCCCCGTGCGTGTGTGGCTTGGCGGGCAAAATGGTCTGCTTTGCCAGGGTCAGCGGGTCGTACCCCATCTGCTTGATAATCGTCACGCCGTCGTGGGTCAGCCATTCTTCCACGATCAGGTTGCGGCGGATCAGGCAATCGGCAATGCCCCAGTAGGAAATTTTGCGGCCTGTGGGCGGGCCATATTCGGTGTAGCCCGTGTGGGTGGCGGTGTTCACGTGGCGGTGAGAGCTGTAATACCCCTTGTCCTCGTTCCCGCTCCAGATCACGTCGTCGGCGTAGGCCCGCAGATCGCCCCAGATTGCCTGATTCTGCAGGGTATTTCTGACCACCGTTTCGCGCCCGTAGATGATGCCGCCACTGGGCAGATGCACCAGCGCGTTGTGGGCGTAGTGGGTATAGATCAGGCCCACTGCTTTTTCTTCCCAAATTTTGTGGGTGCAGCGCACGATATAATCCACGATGTCCACGTAGTCGGCATCAAAGCCCTGCATCGGCTGCCTACGACCCGTGTTGGCAGCGTCCACAAAGTCGGCGTAATCGGGCCGATCAGCAAAATCGAAGACGGGAAGGGGAAGTTCTTTTGACACGGATTAAGCCTCCACTTGGCCGTACAACTGTTTGAGGAGTTCAGATTCATCGAAAACCGTCCATTCCTTGACGATCTGGCCACCCTGAATGGTGTGGTGGCTCATGCCGATCAGCAGAAAACGGCGTCCGGTGGGCGGCCCGAGTGCGGTGTGTCTGGTGTGGCGGCCCACCGTATACAGGCGGTGCGAAGTGTAAAAACTGTCCGTTTCATTGCCGCTCCAGATCAGGTCGTCGGCGTACAGGCGGCGGTCAGCCAAGCCAGAAATGCGCTGGAGGGTGTGCGCCACCACCGCTTCCTGCCCGTACATGGTGCCGCCATTTCCGGTGTGAACTAAAATATTGTGCGCGTAGTGCGTATCGATCAGCCCGATGGCTTTTTCTTCCCAGATCTTGTGGGTGCAGCGCACGATGTAATCCACGATGTCCACGTAATCGGCGTCGAAGCCGTGCATCGGTTGGCGGCGGCCCGTGCCAGCGGCCAGCGCGAAGTTGGAATAATCGGGACGGTCTGCAACGTCGAAGGTGCGGGCGATCTGACTCACCACTCAGCCTGCCACTTGGGCGTGAAGTTGCTTCAGCAGCGCGAATTCATCGAAAATCGTCCATTCCTGAGCGATCTGGCCGTTGCGGATGACGTGGTGGCTGATCACGATCAGGAAGATGCGCCGCCCAGTGGGTGCGCCGTAGGGGCCGTAGCCCTCGTGCGTGCCCTGAAACGTGCAGCGCGTCGCCACCCGGAATCCGCGCCGCTTGTCGCCCAGCACGCATTGATGATCAATATGCATGGCCAGATCAGGAAAGCAAGCCAGCAGTGTGATCACAAAGTTTTCGTAGTCGCCATGCCCGTAGAGCTTGCGCGAATCAGGAACGAAGGCCACATGGTTCGGGGCGTAATACTCGCGCACCATATTGATCAGGCGGGCGTTCCACATGTTGTGCAGCACGGCAGCGACAAAGGCTTGTGGGTCGTCATTGGCACTCGGGACATCCAGAAACGTCGGGTATTGCTGGCCGGTGGGCAAGCGGTCTAACTCGCCATGTGTGTGTGGTTGGTTCGGCAAGACCGCCCGTTTTGCCAATGCCACCGGGTCAAAGCCCATCTGCCGAATCTCGGTCAGGGTGTCGGAGGCCAGCCATTCCTCGACAATCCGGTTTTCTCTGATAAAGCAATCGGCGATGCCCCAACGGTGAATCCGGCGTCCACTGGGCGGGCCGTACTCGCTGTAGCCGGTATGAACGCCCGTGCTGGATACCCGGTGCGAGCTGTAAAACCCGTCATTCTCGTTGCCGCTCCAAATCACGTCGTCGGCGTAAGCGCGGCGTTCGGCGTACAGGGCGATGCGCTGGAGGGTGTTGTTCACCATCGCTTCCCGCCCGTACATGATGCCGCTGGAATAGTGCACCAAAATATTGTGGGCGTAGTGGGAATAGATCAGGCCAACTGCTTTTTCTTCCCAGATTTTATGGGTGCAGCGCACGATATAATCCACGATATCGGTGTAGTCGGGGTCAAAGCCCGCCAGGGGTTGCCGCCTGCCTGTGTTCGCTGCCCGCACAAATTCGGAATAGTCGGGGCGGTCAGCAAAATCGAACACGGGCAGGGCAGGGGCAGAAACGAGGGGAGCGGTGTCTTCCATAACCTTCCTTTTGCGTGGCAGATGCGCCTTGCGTTGATCTGAAGCGGGTTGCTGGCCTGTGCGAATAGACTGAGCTTTTCGGGTCACACGCACAGCCTCATCTGGATTCCGTGTGCTGACCGCACACCTGGAAAGCCACCGCCTGTCCGTGCCTTGCCCGGAATCCGTCTCACTTGACGGCCCCCACCGTGATGCCTTCTACAAAGTATTTGCGGATAAACAGCGACATCACCATAATCGGCACCATCACGATGATCCCGGCTGCCGAGACCTGCTCCCACATCGGGCCACGCGGCCCAGAAATGGTTTGAATGGCAATCGGGAGTGTCAGCGAATCGGATTTGGTCAGGATCAGGGCAAAAAAGTATTCATTCCAAGCAGAAATAAAGGCGAACACGCCCGCCACGATCAGGCCCGGCATGACCAGCGGGAGAGTGACGTAGCGCAGGGTTTGCAACTCGTTACAGCCGTCGATAAACGCCGCCTCCTCGACTTCGACAGGCAGAGAATCAAAAAAACCGCGCAGCATCCAAATGGCGTAGGGCAAGGTAAACGACAGGTACACGATGACCAGCGCAATCGGCGTATCGATGAGGCCGAGCGTGCGGAACAGGTTGAAAAAAGGAATGGCAACCACGACTGCTGGAACGAACTGCGTAATTAAAATCAGCAAAAAGAGCGTGTTGCGGCCCTTGAAACGGTGTCTGGACAGCACGTAAGACGCGGCAGCCCCCAGAGGAATCGTAATAGCCACCGTTAGGAACGACACCATCACGCTGATCCAAGTGTGCGAGCCGAGCATCGTGGGGTGGGCGAAAACGGCGCGGAAATTATCGAGGGTCGGCTGAAAGAACAGCCGAGTCGAGTACACATCGATTTCGGTTTTGAAGGCCGCCAAAATCATCCAGACCAGCGGAAACATGACAAAGAAAATCACCATCAGGGTCGCGAAAATATCGACTCCCTGACCAAACCGTTTGCGGGCCAGCGGGCTGGGGCCACGTGCGCCTGAGCTGGGTTTCAAGACGCCAGGTTTGCCTGAGCTGGGTTTCAAAGAACTTTGCATTCAGTCCCCCTTGGACATCAGTGTGCGGACGTAAAACGTGGCGATAATGCCCATCAAAACGACCAAAATGTAAGACAGGGCCGATGCGTACCCCATGTCCAGATTGCGAAAAGCCGTTTGGAAGACATGAAAATACAGGGTTTGGGTTGAGTCGCCGGGGCCGCCGCCGGTCATAACGGCCACTTGGTCGAACATCTTGAACGCCGAAATGATCTTCAGCAGGGCCACGATATAGATCACCGGAGCCAGCAGTGGCAGGGTAATTCTGCGAAAAATCTGGAAGTTGGTGGCTCCATCAACTTTGGCGGCCTCGTTGATCTCGGTGGAAATCGAACCCAGTGCCCCGATAAACATCAGCGCAAACAATGGTGCCCAGCCCCAAACCTCCGACATAGCGATGGCGATCAGCGCACTAAATTCGTGTCCCAGCCACACATATCCTTTAAGAGGATCAAAAACGTCACCGATCATCTTGGCGTATATGCCGTATTCCGGGTTGAGCATGAATTTCCAACTGTATCCTTTCAGAACAGGCGCGACCGCAAAGGGAAAGATGAGTAGCGTCCGTGCAAAAGTGTTGAGTTTGGTGGGCTTGGAGAGCAGCATCGCGATGCCCAAACCGATAATGAGTGTCAGAACAACTGAGATAAAAATGTACACGGCGCTGACCTGCAAACTATTGAGGAAATTGGCGTCTGTGAGAGCCCGTGTGTAGTTGTCGAACCCCACGAAAGGGCCGGGCGTCGGCGAGTTGATCAGTCGCCAGTCGCGGAACGACGTCACGAAAGACGCGGCCAGCGGATAGATGATGGTCGCGCCGATGACCACCAAGGCCGGAGCCAACATGACCCAACGGAGCGAGGCGCTCTGAGGCTTCCAAGGTTTGTTGATGAGCAGCACAGGGGCACTTCCCGGCTTGTTGGTCGAACCGTCTGCGGACGTTTGAGGAATATCCATAGTGCTCACCTCAGCAAAACCCAACGTTGAGTAGGCGAATCGTGACGGCTCTGTGCGGCTGAATGAATTTGGGGGCCGAGTCTAGGTCCGGCCCCCTCATCAATTCACCGAACTGGGTTTACTTGTAATACCCCGCCCGTTTCTGAATGGCGTCGACTTCCTTCGCCATGCGGTCGAGGGTCACTTTCACTTGTGCGCCCGTCGCCATCTGATTGATACCGACTTCCAGCACGCTCTGAATTTCGGCCCACGTCTTGACCTGCGGCAGCGTGCGGGCGGTACGGAGCGCCTGTGCCCCGACCTTGGGAATGCCGCCGTTGGCTGCGTTCACTTTGGCGTCGTTCATGCCCGAAAAGGTCACGATGGTGTTGTCGGCTTCAGCAGGAATACTGCGGTTAGAGGCGACCCGTTTCTGAATAGTGGTGTTGGTCACGTACTTAATAAATTCCCAACCTGCGTCGGCTTTCTTGGAGTTCTTGAAAATGCCGATGGGCCAGATCAGGGCGTAGTTTTGGGTCGAGCCGCCAGCCCAACCGGGCGCAGGTGCAAAGCCCACGTTGTTCAGCACGTCTTTGGAGACGGATTTAGGATCGGAGAAGCGTGCCCAGTACCACCACCAGCCGACCCACATCGCGGCGCGGCCCTGAAGGAGTTCAGTAGATGATTCCGGCTCGCCAAACGTGGTTGCTGCAGGGTTGGTAATCTTGTCTTTCCGGAGCATGTTGATGTAGGTTTGCGTGGCCTGCACGCCCTTGGCACTGTTGAAGACGGGCCGGTTTCCCTTGTCCAGAATGTCGCCGCCGTTGCCCCACAACATGCTCGTCCATGAAAAGAGATTTTGTCCGGCATTGACGCCGTACATGGTCGAAAGACCAGTCAGGCCAGGCTTCTTTTGCTGGATGGTTTGAGAGGTTTTGACGACGTCCTGCCACGTTTTGGGCACAGGCAGTTTCAGCTCTGCAAAGACGTCTTTGCGGTAAAACAAGACTAAGGGGTGACCCCGGAACGGCATGCCGACAATATTGCCCGCCGAGTCGCTCGACGCCGTGATGTACGAGTTCGGATAGTCTTTCATGTTGATCTTGTCGGCCTTGATCCGGTCATTCAGGGGCAACATCTGAGACTTGAATGCTTCGCCCCAGGAGTCGACCCAGGCCACGACGTCGTAGGTGCTGCCCGTGGTGGCCTCAATCAGAATTTTTTGCTGAAGACCTTCGTAGGGCGTATTTTCCCACTGCGCTGTAATGCCCGTCAGCTTCTGAAACTCGCTGCCCTCACCGGTCATTTTGGACAGCTGCGCAAATTGCCCAGCCCCCAAGCAGCAGATCAGGAACTTGAGTTTGGTGCCGTCGTAGGGTTTGCCGGGCTTCAGGCCGTAGCTGGCAGCCGTTTGTGCGCCGCCCAACGAACCGATTGCCAACACGCCGAGCATTCCGAGAGCCAATCCCATACGCTGCCGAACTTTCTTGTCTGCTGTGATCATCTCGTTTCCTCCTGACAAAGCCTTACTGAATTGAGGGTCTGAAAAGCGTCTCATGACAGAACGTTGTGACTGGGAGCGCGCCGAGGCACGCTAGACCAAAGTTCCCGAAATAAATCTTGAGCATCCACATCAGTCGGAAGGTTGCTGCTCGTTCACCGAGATCAGGCGAACCTGCGTTGATCAGAAAGGCGGTTTACTGTTGCCGTATGGCAGGCCCGCTCACTACCGCATGCCTATGCTCTGTGCGGCCGCTACCCTCAGCCACCGGAATGTGGTCGCCTTACTGCCCAGTACAGGCCACGAGTTCAGGAATACGGCGGGAAACGTCTGAGGTAATCAAAGCGCCCTGCACGCTCTGATGGGGTTCGGATCAGACCGGAATAGGTATGGCATGGTGTCCTCCCTCACGTGTTTTGCATACGTATGCATACCATAGATGTGCTGTTTTGCTTTTGTCAAGTCCCTTACTATTGCAGCGGTCTACACGCCCCGTCAGCAGCCGGCGAGTGGTTGCGCTGGAGCCTCCTTGACGAACGGATCAACGCAGAGTACGGTAATGCATACGTATGCACAATTGCGTTTTGTCAGTGGTTTAGCTTCCGCTTCCGCCCTTTTCCATTGGCTTCCGGCCTCGGCCCCAGCAGTGTCCGGCAGGTCTTGCGCCGCTCTCAGGTCGCTCCAAACTCACGCTACGGGCTGTTGCTCAATCCGCTGGTCCTAGTCCACAGGAGAATCCATGACAACGCTGCCCGGCTCCGATCCCGCTCCCTCCGATCTGCCTACCTCTGCTTTGCCCACCCCTGCTCAGGCGCCAGAAGACCTCGGCGCGATGACCGGCAACGTGGTGCGCTTCCGTGACCTGAAGTCGCGCCCGATTCCGCTGATGTTTATTGATTCTATTTTGCCCGGCCACCAGCGCCACAACTACGCGGTCATTGGCGACACCGCCAGCGAAAACGACAGTTACGCGCCGTTCATCACCTCTCCGCACGGATTTCAGGTGGGCGTGGTGCGGGCGCGGCAGGGCAACGGCCCGGCATACCACACGCACGATTACATCGAATCGTTTTTGCCGCTGCGGGGCCGCTGGCGCTTTTATTGGGGAGAACACGCCGACAAGGTGGACGGCGAAACCATCTTGGAAGAGTTCGATTACATCACCCTGCCCGCGAAATTGTGGCGCGGCTTCGAGTGCATCGACGAGGGCGAAAGCTGGATTTTTGCGGTGCTCGAAAAGCACGAGGCCTATGAGGGCAAAGACCCCTACTGGGCACCCGAAGTGATCCGCAAGGCCCGCGAATATGGCTTCGAGGCCAGCGACAACGGCAAGATGATCAAGCCCGACAACTTTGCCGAGCTGGAGCGGGAATTGCTGGGCCAATTCGGGGATACCTGAACCTATGAGTCTGCCTGCGCTACCCGTACCTGCGCTGTTGCTGCCGGGAACCCTGTGCGACGCGGCCTTGTGGGGGGCGGTGGCGTTGCCTGCCGGAACGCGGGTGTGTGGCGCGGTGCAGGGCCACAGTTTGGCCGAAGCAGCGGCCGTGGCACTTCAGGATGCGCCCGCCGCTGTGCATCTGGTAGCGTTTTCGCTGGGCGCCATCGTGGCCTTCGAGGTACTGCGCCGCGCCCCGGAGCGGGTGGCCCGCCTGACCGTGATCAGTGCCAATCCGCACGCCCCCACCGCCGCACAACTGGAGGTGTGGGGGGCGCAAGAACGTCAGGTACAGGCGGGAAAGTTTGCAGAAGTGGTGGATTCGGTGGCTGTGGGATTACATCGTCAGGCCGTGCTGGACATGGCGCGGCGGGTGGGGCCAGAGGTGTTTCTGGAGCAACTGTCCTTCCTCCGTCTGCGGCCCAACAGTTGCCCCACGCTGGCAGACTGGGGAGGCCCGCTGACAGTGCTGGTCGGAGAAAACGACACCATTACCCCGCCGCATCTGGCCGAAGAAATGAAGCAACTGGCCCCGCAAACGGTCATTCAGGTGGTGCCGAACGCTGGGCACTACTTGCCCCTTGACGCCCCACACGCTGTTTCGGAAGTCCTGCGCGAGGTGGCCTATGCCTGAGAGTGTTAACAACGCCGCACCTGACGCTCTGGCCCGCCTGCACGCCCGCTTGAGTGCCGGGGAAACCCTGCTGAACGGCTGGCTGCATCTACCCGGTGGCGTGAGCGCCGAACTGATGGGGCACGCTGGATACGACGCCCTGACCATCGATCTGCAACATGGCCTGATCGGGGACGGCGGACTGGTGCCGGCGCTTCAGGCCATTGCCGCCACGCCTGCTGCGCCGCTGGTGCGGGTGCCGTGGCTGCATCCCCCCGACCTGATGCGGGCGCTGGACGCCGGAGCCGTGGGCGTGATTTGCCCCATGATCGACACTCCTGAACAGGCCCGTTCCCTGGTGCACGCTTGCCGTTACGCACCGCTTGGCGGCAGAAGCTACGGCCCCACCCGCGCCCGCCTGCTGTACGGCGACGCCTACACAGAGCGGGCCGACACGCAAACGCTGATCTTCGCCATGATCGAAACCCGCGCCGCGTGGAACAACCTGGAGGCCATCCTGGACACTCCCGGCCTCAGCGGGGTCTACGTCGGCCCCGCAGACCTGAGCCTGAGCCTAACTGGAACCGCTTCGCTGGACTTCCGCACCGGAGAAACCGCAGAGGCGGTGGCCCACATCGCCGCAGAAACCGCCGCCCGTGGCCTGATTCCCGGCATTTTTACGCAGGGCGGCGACCTCGCCCGCCACGTCATCTCGCTGGGCTACCGCTTCGTCACCGCCGGTTCGGATGTTGCGCTGCTCTCTGGCGCGGCCCGCAGTGTCCTCAGCGATCTGCGCGGCGCCCTGCCGATCCCTTCCGGCACGCCTTCCTACTAACCTTTTCTAACCCTTTTTCAGCTCAGGAGAACTCACATGGCCCGCATCCTCAAGTCCGGTATGAACGTAGAAACGCAGCTCAGCATCAACGAGGGGGTTCAGCAGACAGTGCGCGGCATCATCGCCGACATCCGCACGCGCGGCGACGCGGCACTGCGCGAGTTGTCGCAAAAATTTGACGGCTGGAGTCCGCAGGCCTTTCGCCTCACGCCCGAACAGATCGCCGCCGCTGTGGCCCAGGTGCCCGAAGAACAGCTCATGTCGATCCGGTTTAGCTTGGATCAGGTGCGAACCTTTGCACAGGCGCAGCGCGACTCTATTCATGAAGTCGAGATCGAAACCATTCCGGGTGTGACGCTGGGCCACAAGGTGTTGCCTATGAATTCGGTGGCGTGTTACGTACCGGGCGGGCGCTACCCGATGGTCGCCAGCGCCATCATGAGTGTCGCCACCGCCAAAGTCGCGGGCGTGCGGCGTGTGGTGGCGGTCACTCCGCCCAAGGACGGCCAACCGTACCCGGCCACCGTCGCTACCATGCACCTTGCCGGAGCCGACGAAATTTACATCATGGGCGGCGTTCAGGCGTTGGCGGCCCTGGCCCTCGGCACCGAAACGATTGCGCCTGTAGACATGCTGGTTGGCCCCGGCAACGCCTATGTGGCCGAGGCCAAACGCCAGTTGTTCGGACTGGTGGGCATCGACCTGCTGGCAGGCCCCACCGAAACGCTGGTTATTGCCGACGACTCGGTGGATGCCGAACTGGTCGCCACCGACCTGCTGGGGCAAGCCGAACACGGCCCCAACAGTCCCGCCGTACTGCTGACCACCTCTGAAGCCCTGGCCGCCGGAGTGCTGCTGGAAATTAAGCGGCAACTGGGCATCCTGACCACCGCAGACGTGGCGCGGGCCGCGTGGCAGGACTACGGCCAGATCATCTTGGCCGAAGACGACGCCGAAATGGTGCGCGTGGCCGACGAAATTGCCAGCGAACACGTGCAGATTTTGACCCGAGACCCCAACTATTTTCTACATCACATGACCAATTACGGTTCTCTCTTCTTGGGGCCAGAAACCAACGTGGCCTACGGCGACAAAGCAATCGGCACCAACCACATTTTGCCCACCGGACGGGCGGCTCGGTACACGGGCGGATTGTGGGTGGGCAAGTACCTCAAAACAGTGACCTATCAGCGGGCCACCCGTGAAGCCAGCGTCATCATCGGGCGGCATTGCTCGGTCATTTGCGGCATAGAAGGCTTTGCCGGGCATCAGCGGCAGGCCGATTTGCGGGTGGAACGGTACAGTCAGCCTGTCCAAGCCGGGCCAGTCGGGGCGGCAGACTGAACCGTGAGCGTGACGGGAAAGGACGCCCACCTCCTGAGTTGGGAAGCTCGGCAGTACACCCAATAATCAGCACGCCCACTAATCGACACCATTCGATGATGCTCAGGACTCAGAATCGCCGTCTGCTCTGTCCCGTCCGGCAGTGCGTGGCCTATGCTGTGCGGAGAACCATGACCAACCGATCCCCTGCTCTCCCCGCACAACGGGTCACGTCGCACGACGTTTCGCGCGAGGCTGGCGTGTCGCAGTCGGCGGTCTCACGGGCCTTTACCCCGGGGGCGCACATCAGCCCGGAAACGCGGCGGCGGGTGCTGGAAGCGGCCCAGAAACTCGGCTATCAGCCCAATGCCATTGCCCGCAGCCTAGTCACGCAGCGCAGCGGCATCGTGGCACTGATCGTGGGCGAGCTGCACAATCCGTTTTATCCGCAGGCCCTGTCACAGTTCGCACAGGCGCTGGAGGCCAAAGGCAAGCGGGCGCTGCTGCTGACCCACGACGCCCGCCGGGACGTGCAGGACACCCTCGACGCGGCCAGCCGTTACCAGATAGAGGCCGCTATCGTGTTTCCTACCCGCCTGAATGCGGCCCCGCCCAGCCTGGGAGACGTGTCCAGGGGCGGCGTTCCAGTCTTGCTGTTCAATCGGCACTTGCCGGGGCAAGATCTGCTGTCGGTGGCCTGCGACAACCATGCGGGCGGAAGGCTGGCCGCACAAGTCCTGCTGGACGGCGGCGCGACCCGGCTGGCCTTTATCGGCGGCGACCCCGACACCTCTACCCACCAAGACCGGTTGCGCGGCTTTACCGAGCGGCTGGCCGAATCCGGGCTGAGTCCTCTGGCCGCGCCTGCCCGCGCCTTTCAGTACGACTGGGGAGTCGAAGCGACCCGGCAGATACACGCCGACGGACATTGCCCAGACGCCATTTTTGGGGCCAACGACATCATTGCCATCGGGGTACTGGACGCTCTGCGGGAATTGGGCCGCCGTGTGCCGGAAGACGTGAGTGTGATCGGATTTGACGACATTCAGGAATCTGCGCGGCTGGCCTACCGCCTGACCACCATCCGGCAGCCGTTGGAAACCATGATCGAGGACGCGCTGCTGGCCCTCGACGACCCACAGCCGGGACACGGCCCACGCCTGCATCCCGGCGAACTGATCTGGCGAGACACGGCAAAGGGGCAAATGGGATGACCGCAGGCGAATTGACTGGACAGGTGGCCCTCGTGACAGGCGGCGCGGGAGGTATTGGCGCAGTGATTTGCCGGACACTGGCCGAGGCCGGGGCCAGCGTTTTGGTGGGCTTTTCGGGAGGCGAGGCGCGGGCAGCGGCCCTGGCCTCCGAGTTGAGCGGGCCAGGACATCACCGCGCACTTCTGGCCCGCGTGGACGACAGCGCCACCCTGAGCGCCGCCGCCGAGAGTGTGCGCCTCACTGAAGGTCGCCTCGACATTCTGGTCAACAATGCTGGTGTGACCATGCCTGTTCCGCATGACGATTTGGATGGACTCACCGACGACCGGATCGATACCATCTTGCGAATCAATGTACGCGGCGCGTTTGCCTGTACCCGTGCGTTTGCACCGCTGTTGCGTGCTGAGGGCCGCGGATTGGTCGTCAATATCAGCAGCGTCGCCGGGCAGACGGGTGTGGGCAGCAACGTGGCCTACTGTGCCAGCAAAGCTGCGCTGGACTCCGTCACCCGCAGTCTAGGCCGCGCCCTAGCCCCCGATATCCGGGTTCTGAGCATCTCACCAGGCTTTGTAGACGGCGAATATGCCCAACGGATGCCGGATATAGTGGCGGCACAATTGGGCCGCACGCCGCTGGGCCGCTTGGCGCAGCCGCAAGAGGTGGCCCGCGCCGTGCTGGCCGCCGCGACCCTCCTCTCATTCAGTACAGGCTGCATCATTGCCGTTGATGGAGGCAGACCGCTGGGGTAATACGGACGTGGAGTGCCCCCCGAAAACTGGACGGCGTGAAGGAGAGACGAAGGCTCGCCATCCCCGCCCTGATTTGTCAGGCTGGAAGGCGAGGAGACGTCCTGAAACAGAAGCAGTTCACAGAAGAGCAAATCCGGGAAGTTGCTGCAGGACGCCAAGAAAGGTCAACAGCCCATAGAGGAATTGTGCCGGGACTTCGGATGCAGTCCGGCGTCGTATGACACGTGGAAAAAGAAATACGGCGACACGACGCCGGATGAAGCCAAGCGGCTTGGTCAATTGGAAAAGGAAAATGCACGCCTGTTACGGATCGTCGGCCAGCAGCGCCCCCTGATTGAGGCGGTCAAGGCGGTCTTGGCAAAAAAGCGATAACGCCCAGCGAGAAGCGTGCCCTGGTGCAAGAACTGATCGCACACCGGGTCAAGCCCGTTCGGGCTTGCTTCTTGGTGGGCTGACCCAAATCCTCGTGGCACTATCGCCCCAACCCACGTCAGGACGGTGAACTTTTGGATCGGATCCGTCAACTGGCAGAGCCACATCCACGACGCGGTTCTCGGTTCATCCACGCGCTGCTTGTCAAAGAAGGCAAAACGATCAACCGCAAAAGGGTCAGACGGATTTGGCGAGCGGCGGGACTGGTGATCAAGAAGAACCCCAGCCGGAAAATTCGCACCGGTAACACCATCCCCATGAAGGCAGAGTTCCCCAATCACGTGTGGACGTACGACTTCATCTTCGACCAGACCCTCGGAAGCACCACCCTGAACATCCTTACCCTCACGGATGAATTCACTGTTCCAACGCGCTGGTCTGAAGCCATGTACTGGAGTGCAAGCGGCTGTGAGATCAGGCATTTCGGCAGAGGTGGAATGAACCCAAAGTACCGGGCCAGCAGTCAAGTCACTTCTAGGCGCAATGATACCGAGTGGCGAACTCGGCAGGTGGGACATACCCCAAACTGGAATGCAGACGTTCCTGGTTATACAGCCGACCGATGAAGTGGTTGATCTGGCAATGTGCGTCGTCGAAATCAAGATAGTCCTGCAGATCGACTTCTTCTGTTTTCAGGGTTTTGTAAAAGCTTTCCATGCGGGCGTTGTCGTATGGGTTTCCCTTTCTGGACATGCTCGGGATTAACCCAGCCTCCCGAAGCCGATCGACATAGACGCGACTTGCATATTGAGACCCTTGGTCAGAATGGTGCAGTAAGCCTGGGCTTGGGCAGCGCGCCCCAAGCGCGTTGTTGAGTGCTTTCAAGGCCAGCGCCGCGTCAATGCACCTGGACATGGCCCAGCCCACGATTTCTCGGGTGAAGCTGTCCAACACGCAGGCCAGGTACACAAAACCACCTTTCACCCGAACATAGGTCAGATCAACTTGCCAGACTTGGTTGGGGTGAGTCGGAACCACGGTCGGCAGCAAATTTTCAAAACGACGTTCGCTGTGCGTCGAGTCCGTGGTGGCCTGAAACCGTCGTTTGGGACGACATAACAACCCCTGTGCCCTCATGACCCGTAAGACGCGCTTGTGGTTGGTTCGATGTCCCCGACGGGCCAACTCATGGGTCACGCGTCGGTAGCCGTAACCATTCCACTTCAACACGATGGCTTCAATCTCTTTCGTGAGATCCAAATCTGGATTCACCCTTGTCCGAGTCTGTTGACCCAGATACCAAGACCGACTGACCGCATGCAACTCACACAAGCGACGTACCGACACCGTCGGATGCGCGCAGCGCGCATCCGTGATCATTTGGTGCCGCTTTTCAAGCGGTACGTCGCTAACGATTTTTTCAGGATCGTATTCTCCAGAGCGAGCTGACCGCAATACCGTTCCAGCTCGGCAATGCGAAGTTCGTCGCTGCGATCCGTGGTAGCCCCATCCGTAAACGCAGCTTCACCACGTGCTTCGACCTCTTTGCGCCATCGGTACATCAGACCCGGTGCCAGGGAGTGGGTGCGACTGAGCTGGGCGGTCGTCTGTTGGCCGCTGTTGATCTGGCTGACGACCTCAAGTTTGAATTCGCGGCTGTGGTTCCGTCCGGGCATACGATCTCCTTCGCGATGCAATCAGCGTATCCGCTGACTGGGGCGAAGTGTCTTGGTCTATGGTCCTGTCAGAGGGTGTCACTCCAGAGGAGGTAAAAACTACCCTGCAACCGATACCGAATGACAGGCGACTCGTCCAAGAGAGTGGCGTAAGCGTCATGGCGTCAAAGCGACTTTAGTCGCTCCCAAACCCCTGTACTTTCAGTGCAGGGTTGTTTAGTCGGCAATCGCTCGCGATCCGCGTCGCAAAGGCGTTCACGTCCATGGACGTGAACGCCGTCCTAGACGACGTCATCAAAGAGAGGGGTGCCCCCATCTTTCTGCGCAGCGACCATGGTTCTGAGGTCATCGCCCGCGATTTGGGCATCTGGTTGGCCGTGCAAGACGTCAGCACCCGGAACACCCTCCCGGGCAAGCCTTGGTAGAACGGCTTTGCCGAGAGCTGTCATTCCCGCTTGCGGGAAGAATGCCAGGGGAATGCCTTCCAGACTCTGGCAGACCTGCAGGGCAGCACGCTCATCGACGTGGGTGAGGACGAAAGCTGGATCATGGTGGCGGATGCGGTCGAGCAGCAGCTGAACGGCCGGACTGGACAACACCTTGCGGGGAGAAGTTGGGAGTCCCAGTGGTTCGACGGGGTATTCCTGTTCATCGTGCAGATGCAGCGCGACACGGCTGGTCACCAGAATCTTGAGGCGGGTGGTGGCGTCCAGCAGCTGCTTGACGTCCAGGGCGGCAGAGCGCACTTGTTCGAAGTTGTCGAGCACAAGCAAGATGGAGCGGTCTTGCAGGTCAGACGCGATTGCCTCGGTGGCCGTCCGGCCATGGAGAGGGATCCGCAAGGTGCGGGCCACGGCGGGGAGCACATCAGCGGGATCGGCCAGAGCGGCCAGTTCAACCAAGACGGCCCCGAGTTCGAACGTTGCCTGCACGGTGCGGGCCACCTCGAGCGCGAGTGCTGTTTTCCCGATGCCGCCGGGGCCTCGTAAGGTGAGGAGACGTGTGGGGCCGTGCAGCAGTGCCGTGAGCCTGGGAAGATCCTGCTCACGGCCGAGGAGAGATGTCAGGGCCGTTGGAAACGGCGCTACCTTCTGTCCGTTCATGAATCAGTGTAAACACACTGGAGGAGTACGGGTGGATGGAGCGACCCATATTCCGACGCCTTTTCGTACGTTCAGACCAGAACTCATGGGGACAATCCAGGTATAACAGGACTTGATTGGTCGTTCAAAAGCTGTTATGAACTGAAATCCGCATATCACTCACTCTGATGGGGTTGACGTACAGCCGTCACAGTCCAAAGAGATGCCCGCGCGGCGTCTGTGGGCGAGGTGCTGGAGACGCTGGTGGCCTTGGGGAAGGCATGGTAGGTGGGGCAGAAGCAGTCGCGTATGCGGCCTGACCCCTATTTTATGAACTCAGCCTTTCACAGAAAGGTGAACCCAATCAGTTCGTTTCACGTTCACTGAGTCGCGCAACCCCACGAAGGAGATGACTTCCCCGCCCCAAAAATCTGGTTTCAGGTTTGGGCTGAACAGCTGCACCTCAACGCGCTGGTCACGCAATCCTGGGAGTTTGAGCGCAACACCTTGTTGGCGGAATATCAATGGCGGCGGGATCAAAAGAAACGAGAAGCAAACTCCAGCATTGAGCCGTGACTGGAGCGCCAGAAAACTCGTGGGCACGGTGAAGGCCAACGAAGAAAGGCGACCCCGGAGGATCGCCTTTGATTTCTCAAAGATATCGTGGAATGCGGCCACGGTCAAGATTATGCATCGACAGCTGTTTGGCCCTCACCCAGACGGCTTATTTACCATTCAATGCAGTGTATAATGGCTTGCAGGATTCGATCGATTAAGGTTCACAACGAACGGCTGATCTTCAGCCATCCCCCCTTTCCTAGGTTTAGACTGGTGTATGGATCGTCTGCCGGGGTTGCCGCCCACGGCCGCGCTCGCCCCGCTCTATGGCCGCGAGTCCGACCTCCGCCAGTTATTGACCCTGCTGCACCGTGGCGTGCGGCTCCTCACCCTGCGCGGGCCCGGCGGCATCGGCAAAACCGCCCTGATGCTTCACCTCGCCCACGCGCTACACGATCAGACGAAGCTGGCCCTGTTCGACCACGTTCAGTTCATCGACCTCAGTGCCCTCCGCGACCCTGAGCGGGTGCTGGGCCACATCGCCGCTGCCCTGCCGGAAAGCGGCTTCACCGGAACAGCCGCGCAACGCCTCCAAGAGTTCGCGGCCAGGCAGCGCACCCTGCTGCTGCTCGACAACTTTGAGCAGCTCCTGCCCGCTGCAGCCGAGCTGGCTGATCTGCTCACTGCGTCGCCGCTGCTCCACCTGGTGGTCACCAGCCGGGCCATTCTCCAGCTGCATGATGAGGTCGAGTACCCCGTTGAGCCCCTCGCGCTGCCCCACAGTCTCCGTGATGCCATGTCCAGCCCCGCCGTGCAGCTGTTCGTGGCGCGCGTCCAGGCCCTGACGCCTTCGTTTGCGCTGAACGACGGCAACGCAGTGCAGATCACCCAGCTGTGCGAGGTGCTCGAGGGGGTGCCGCTGGCTCTGGAACTCGCCGCCGTGCGGACGCGCAGCTACGTGCTGGGTGACCTGCTCGCCCGGCTGGCACACCCTCTGCAGGTGCTGAAAGCCGACTTTCGGGATCGTCCCGAGCGCCTGCGTTCCCTACGGGCCGCCGTGCAATGGAGCTACGACCTGTTGGACGACACAGACCGGGCCGTCTTTGAGTGTTGCGCGGTCTTTGAGGGACCCTTCAGCCCGCAGGCGCTGGCCGCCGTCTGGGGAGAGCCGGACGTGCTCGACCGGGCCGAATCGTTGCTGTCTCAGAGCTTTTTGCACCGTCTGGACACGCCTGAGACCCTCTGGAAAATGCTCCAACCCCTGCGGGAACTGGCACTGGAACATCTGGAGGGCCACCCGGAGGCCGTGGTCTGGCGCGAGCGGCATGCTCGGTATTTCCTGGAAAGGCTTGAACAGCACCACTTTGGCTGGGAGGACGTCAACGTCAACACCGACGACCGCCCCGCTTACCTGATTCACTACCCCAACATCCGCGCCGGGATGGTCTGGACGGTGGCCCAGAGCGAGGCCGACCTCGCCTACCGCTATCTGGGAACCATCGGGACGCTGTGGGCACCTTTTGGTTTGACCGTCCAGGAGACGCCGCTGGTAGACCGGGTGCTGGGGTTGCCGCGCCCGGCTGATGGGCCTGTTCTGATCCGCGCGCTCCAGGTCAGTGCGTTTTGCTTGAATCACAGCGGACGCTTTTCGGAGCAGGAGGTATGCCTGCGCGAGGCCCTTGCGCTGTGTGAAGAGGTGGCGGATTTTGAGAGTGCTGCCTGGGTGCAGCTCAACCTGGCGGGACTGGAACACGACGCTGGCCGCAGCGCACAGGCCCTCGAACTTCAGGAAACGCAGTTGCGGGAGTACCTGACGCGCTTGGGCGACCGCAGGCCCAGCCGCATGCAGCGGATGTTCCACGCCAACGCCCGGCTCAGCATGGCCCTGAGTCTGTTGGGACTGGGAGACTATCCGCGGGCTCTGGAGTTGGCGCAGGAAGCCCAGTGGCGATTCCAGGCCGCTGGGAATGCTATGTTCGAGATTGAGTCTCGGGTGTTCGTCGGCTTGGCGCTGCTGCACCTCCACCGCCCTTCCGAAGCCGGGCCGAAGCTGCTGTCCTGCCTCCAGGACGCAGCCGACCAAGGCTTCCGGGGGATGGTCGAGGATTCGCTCCGCTGGGGACTGGTCTTCCTGGCTGCCGACCTCCACGATTGGCAGAGCGTCACACAGTTCGTGGCCTTCATGGGGGATCTGACGGATGAGCAGTCGCGCAGTCTCCTGGATCGCCGCGTCCGGGACTTCCTGGCTCAGGCCCGTGAGACGCTGGGCGAGGCGAGCTTTCAGAAAGCTTGGGCGAGCGGCGAGCGCCTGCAGCTGCCCGCCATTATCGAGCGAGCTCAGGCGCTGATCCAGGAAGCACGTCCAGTATCTTCTCCGGCGCTGTTCGAGCTCACGCCACGGGAGCGAGAAGTGCTGGCGCTGGTGTCGCAGGGGCATCCGGATCGCCGGGTCGCGCGGCTGCTGGGCATCAGTCCGGGCACCGCCAGCAAGCACGTCGGAAATCTGCTGGGCAAATTGGGCCTGCACAACCGCGTGGAACTGACCCGCTGGGCCATTGAGCAGAACCGGGTAGAAGGGT
Source organism: Deinococcus sp. QL22 (assembly GCF_023370075.1). NCBI lineage: Bacteria > Thermotogati > Deinococcota > Deinococci > Deinococcales > Deinococcaceae > Deinococcus > Deinococcus sp. QL22. The sequence goes on along the minus strand of NZ_CP097150.1, from coordinate 57,873 downwards.
CGCAGGGACGACAGGACAGTTCTGGCCAGAGGTGATACTGAATTCTCCTGGAGACATAAGGAGCAGGGCAGGAAAAGCCTGCTCTGGCCAGCCTCGAAAGCCTCCTGTTCTGCCCCAGCCGCCCGTGCCCGGAGCCGGGGCGTACTTAATCCTGTCAGGGTGATTCGCTTGCCCTGTGCGCACTTCTGGCGATGCGCTTGTTCACGCCAACGCGCACTCTAGAGGCATCAGCCCAGCGCTGACCCGCAGCCAGACGGAGATTACCGCGCACCCGCATCGTCTCGCGTGTCGTTCACCCCTCTCCCTGCGCGCTTCACGTCGTCCAGTTTCGGACGAAGAGGTGCGGCGGCAGGTCAGGCCTGCCTTGGAGGAAGTCTCATACTCACACTCCGCACCGTTCGTCGGCAGTCACCTGCGCTCCTCACCGTGGCCTTGTTGGGGACAGTCAGTGCCCTAGCTCAACAGGCCAATGCGCCTGCCTCGCTTAGCCCTCAGCTCACCGCCATGTCAGGCACCGGACTGATGCTCGCGGGATGCCAGGAGCGGATGAAGACGCTGGACAGCCTGTTGAAGGAAGCGGGCTATAGCTCCATGCGCACCCAAGTGGTGGATGGCACCACCAAGGTCGCGCGCTGGTACCACCCAGAGCACCACACGACCATCGTGGCGTTCGCAGGCTGGCAGGCCTCGGACAATACGTTCACGGCAGGTGAATTCCCGGGCCTGATGCGCTGGAATGAACTGATTGCCACACCGTGAGCGGCGGAGGCTGGACGTGACTCGAATACCTTTTGGGGGGACGTCCGCAAGCACTTCAGGGGGCGACCCCAGTGATGTCGCTCAAAAGGCATCTGCAGGGAGGAAAATCAACAAAAGAGGCGACCCTTAAAGGTCGCCTTGATTTCTTCAAGATAGCGTGGAATGCGCCCAGGGTCAAGACTATGCAGCGACACCCATTTGACCCTGTTCCAGACGCTATATGCACCATTCAGTACACTGAATAACAGGTTGCGAGGTTCCTCTGGAAGACGTCAATGGGTTGGACGATCTCCTTCACTGTCGCCAAGCAAAGGTCATTACGACACTGACCTAAAATCGTTCGCTCAGGGGCTTGAAGCCGTGTCTGTCAGGCTTGGCGGCCGCTTGTTGCTTGGTCTGGGGAGTGGTGGTTTCGCCAAGTGTACGCACCTCTTCCAGAGACCACAGAGACAGGCTTACGCGTTTTCCTTGACCTGCAGCGGCACGGCGTCTGAGCGTCGGTAGAGGCCGCAGAAGTGTTCGCGGTCGCCTGTCCGGAGGTTGGACAGGGCGACAGTTTGACCTTCGGCAGGTTGCAGGCTTTCAAGCTTGAGGTCTTCGGTGGTGGCAAGGTCTGGAGGATGGGTCTGGTGGGAGGTGGGGATTTTATCTTTGGGCATGCAGAGGCTGTTCCATCAGCTCAAGCGTGGGCTTAGGCGGGCACACAGTATTGCTCAGGGGACAGGAGGCTGCGGGATCAGACCTGAAGGTGTTCTTCATGGCTACTGATCTGCCCTAGCATGAACGGATGCAGAGGGCGTGCTCCCTCTCCTCCGGATTCCAGGGAATCCCTGTTATTTGGGATCGGCCAACCTCCAGCCCTGCCGAAGCCCGGTGACGAGAAATGCCCATGCAGCCCGCCGACTTAAAGTGCCGCTTGCAAGGCGCGAACGGCGGCAGGATCGAGCAGCTGCTGGCCCGCTCCTTCCTGCCTGCAAGCCCTGACGGTCTTGCAGAGACGTCCAAGCCGATGCTTCCACGCGGTGGCCGCCGCTTACGGTTGGGAGTGGCCGCTGACCGAAGACGAAGTGCTGGCCCGTTTGCTGGCCCTGAGTCTGGAACGCGCTGCCGTGGTGAAGTAGAGCTTGACGACGTCCTTGCCCCAGCTTTGGCTGAGGGGGGGTGTCTTGGCGGCGCAGGCCCCGCAATACCAGGAGCGCGTAGATGTGTTCCACCACACCGCGCCAGGGCGCTGGCAGGCGCTGCGGTTGCCATTCTCCCCCCGGTAGCCCTTGCGCCCGGTCAGCAGCGTAAAGCGGCCCGGTTCGTCGAACAGCGCAACAGCCAGAGGGCCTCTGTGGGCAAGGGCAGGGAAATCGGAGCAGGGCGGGCTGGGCATCAGCCACGGGCAGGACTTCGACTTCTTCGGCAGCCACAACCGCTTCCACTTCGGCCAACGGCGCAGCGTCCACTTCTACGGCGGGCTCGGTTAGCAGGGCGTGGGTTTCGGCCTCCAGACGCAGGATCTTTTTGCGGCGGGCACCGTGGGCAGCATTGCCCCCTTGGCCCTGCTCCGGCTGGTCGTCCATGATGGCGGCAGGGAGACGGCTTCGGCGGCCTTCTTGGGCAGCGGCAAGCGCTTCGAGTGCGGTGGTGAGAGCGGAGGCGAGGGCAGTCATCAAGATTTCGTTCATAGGGGGATTTTTGCTTGCCAGCCGCGCCGCGTGGTGTGTTCATTGTGTCTGAATTGTGTGTGCAGCACGGCAAAAAAAGACGCCTTAGAAGCAGGGGGCAGACGTCGGCCGAGTGCCAGAGCAGTGGCCTTCAGTCGTCCTCAAGGGGACGAAACATCTCGTGGTCGCTGTATTGCTCAGGGTCACGCCGAGAAGCACGAGGAACATTGGGAATCTCCCCAATGTTCTCCGGTGGGGCACAGTATCTTGGCCCGGTGTCCAGTCAGCCCACCACGACGCCTGCGCTCAGCGAACGTCTTCAAGCGGTCACTGAGGCGTTGGCGGCGGCCCGCACCCAAGAAGACGTATTCGAGATCGTCCTCACGCCCGCACTCGAAGCCATGAGCGCCATCGCGGGCGTGGTCATGCTCGTGGACGAGACCGGCGAGCGCTTAACGATGGCTGCTCGAAAAGGCTACGAGGCGGGGCGCCAGACCCTGTGGCAGGACGGCCCGCTCGACGGTAGCGTGCCAGCCGCAGACGCCCTAGCGCAGTACCGGCCGCTGTTCTTCGAACAGCAGGGTGACCTGATCTGGGCCTATCCCCAGCTGGAAGCCCAGACAGGTGGTGTGGCAGCGGTGGCCACGGCCGTGCTGCCGATGTTCCTGGATGACCAGCCGCTGGGCGCCTTGATCCTCGATTTCACGTTGCCTCACCAATTCACCCCTGAGGAGCAGCGGTTTCTTCAAACCCTGGCTGCACAATGTGCCATCGCCGTGGGACGCGCCCAGCTCCTGCATAATCTCCAGTGCCAGGTGCTGGCTCATACCCGTTTCTTGGACGAAGAACGTGCCGCCCTGGACGCCTTCGTGGCCTTCAGCGAGGCGGTGGGCATCGAGACCGATGAGATTGTCCTGGCCGGCCAGGCCCTGGAGGTGCTGCGGGTGCGGTTCGGGGACTGTTCGGGCGGGTACTACCAGCGCGACGGCGAGCTATGGAAGTTGCGCACCTGGACGAGTGATGTCCATGCTCAGCCCGAACTTCTGGCCCTGCTCCGTGCCGGGGTGCCGTCCGAGGTGCCAAGCCTAGCGGCCTTACTGCACAGCCGCGCCCCCACCTTCACGGAGAACTGGAGTGCCGAGGATCAGGGCGTGGAGCACAGTGAGCTGTACGGTTCCACCGCTGCTTACCCGGTGCTGGTGGGGGGAGAAGTTCAGGGCTTTCTCAGCCTGTCGCTCAAACGCATCCCGCAGTGGGGGGAGCGAGACCGGGCCATCTTCCGGGCCGTGGGCCGCAGCTTCGACCTCGCGCTCGAACGGGCCGCCGCCACGCAGGCGCTCGCCGCCACCCAGCGGTACCTCAAGATTGCCGCTGAGCATGCCCCTATTTTGTTGTTTGCCACGGACGCCCACGGCGTGTTCACGCTCTCCGAGGGCAGTTTGCTGGCGAAGCTCGGCCTGCAGGCGGGTCAGGCGGTCGGGCATTCGGCGACCGCACTCTTCGCCGGGGAGCCGGATTTACGGGAGGGTCGCCGCCTGAACCGGGCGTTGGCCGGGGAGCAGGCGCACGACCTGACGCACTTCGAGTCCAAGGGCGTGACGCTGGAAACGTGGTTCATCCCGGTGAAAAACGCTGTTGGGGAGGTGACGGAGGTAGTAGGGGTGTCCTTGGACGTGACGGAACGGCTGGAGGCCCAGCGCCAAATCGAACACACCAACGAGGAGCTGCGGCGCAGCAATAGAGAGCTGGAACAGTTTGCGTACATTGCGTCTCATGACCTGCAAGCGCCGATCCGGGCCGTGACCAATTTTGCGGGGATCATCGATAGGCGGTACGGCGACAAGCTCGATGAACGCGGCAGAGTGTACCTGCAGCAGATCGTGGAGGGTGGGCAGCACATGAAGCGCCTAGTGGACGACCTGCTGACTTTTTCACGGGTGCACACCGAGCAAGGGGAGCTCCTGCCTGTGGATGCACAGACCGTCTTTGACACGGTGGCCAGGCGTCTCCACACCCCTGAGGCGCTCATCATTCGGAGCGATCTTCCGGTGGTGCAGGCGGACGCTCAGCAACTGGATCAACTGCTCCAAAACCTGATCAGCAACGGGTTGAAATACTGCCGGGAGGGCGTGGTGCCGGAGGTGGAGGTCACGGCCCAACGGGACGGGGCGTGGTGGCGCTTTGCGGTGTCGGACAATGGCATTGGGATTGAGCCGCAGTATTACGAGCGGATCTTTGAGATCTTCCAGCGGCTGCACGGGCGGGAGAGCTACGAGGGCACGGGGATTGGGCTGGCCGTGTGCAAGAAGATCGTCGAGCGCCACGGGGGGCAGCTCTGGCTGGAGAGTACCCCAGGGCAGGGTTCCACCTTCTTCTTCACCTTGCTGGAGGGCTGAGGCAGGTTCAAGCAGCAGGACACCGGGTGTTGCCTGGTGCCCTGCGATCCTGCCCCTAACTCTGGTCGACATGGGGAAGGGTCAGTTCAGGGCAGGGGCGCGGTTGGCGCAGTTGGCGAGGACGTCGACCACTGCGCGGGCCACATCGAGGTTGTCCTCGGCGGCGGTCAACACCCGCATGCGGACGCGCGTGGCAGGCAGGGCGCAGGCGGCCAGGAACAGCGCCTCGGCGTGGGCCACGTTGGCGGCCACCTGCAGGACGAACGCCGCGTCCAGTTGCAGGGGCTCCAAGCCGAGCATGGCGAGCGTGCCCATCAGATGGTGGGTCTGGAAATAATCGCGGCGGATCTGGCGCAGCAACCGCTTGGGGCGACCTGAGGGCGGATCGAGCGGCGAAGCGCGTACTGGTGGGCGTTCATGGCTTCATTCATAGGGGGAGCGTTGCTTGACAGCAGAGCCGGGTGGTGTGTCGTTTGTGTCTGGAATGTGTGCGGCACGGTAAAAAAAGACGCCCCTCAAGCGGGCAAGCGGTCTGTGAATCACGGGGCCGAACGTTACCCTTGCCGCAGGGCTTGCCGACGCTGCTTGACCTCATACATGCGGGTGTCCGCCAAGGCCATCAAGGCCGCGCCCTGGGCTTCGGGACTGTAGGCGACGCCCACACTGACCCCGCCGAAGGGCGCGACTTGCCGGGCGGCCAGCACTGCCACCTCCACTGCCTCGTAGAACACTTCAACCTCCCTGCTGTCCATCAGCGCGATGAACTCGTCGCCCCCCACCCGGTACAGGTGGGCACCGGAGTCCAGTTCCACCCCCAAGGTGCCTGCAAATACCCGCAGCACCTTATCCCCTTGGACATGTCCTTCGCGGTCGTTGACCCCTTTCAGGCCGTCCAGATCAAGCATGGCCAGCAGAAACGGCGGAGTTCCGCTTTCCCGCACGAGCAGGTCTTCGTTTAGGGCCCGGCGGTTCAGCGCGCCGGTCCTGGCGTCTTGCCGGGCCTCTTGCCGAGCGGTCTCGGTGAGCACCCGCCGATCCAGCGCACTGCGCATGGTTCGTCCCGCTGCCTCTAACAGTGCCCGATCACCGCGCCGCCACGCTCCAACCGAATGATCCTCAAAGCGCACGGCCATCAACAGCGAGGTGACGCCCCCCCGGCTGCCGAGCGGCACCCAGGCGATCTGCCTCACGCCTGCGGCGACGACTTCCGGCACCGCCTTCGGATGCTGGGGATAGTTGTCAAGGTACAGCGGCAGGGTCGTCTCCCGCAGGGTGTGGGTGACGCTTTTCGTCCACTCGGGGAGTTGACTGAACAACAGGCGTTGAGCAGGGGACAGTCGGGAATGGCTGGCCGCCGCCGCAACCCGCAAGCCGTCCTCCTCAAACACCAACAGACTGGTCGAGTCGCTGGAGACGGCCGCGCTGAGCAGGGCCGCCGCCGCCAGGGTCAACTCTTCGGGGGACAGGTCAAGCTCCATCAGTTCAGACACGCCTTCGAGCACCTGCGCCTGAGCGAGTGTGCGGCGCAGCTCCCCGCTGAGCTGGGTCTGCGCGCCCAGATCGTCTTGGAGCTGCAGGGTCACGCGCCGCAATTCCAGTTCAGCCACCACCATCGCGGCGAGGTCTTGCAGAGCGGTGAGGTCGGCGGGGGTCAGGGCATGCGGCTGGGTATCGGTCACGCACAGCGTGCCGATGCGGTGCCCAGTCGGCGTGATGAGAGGCGCGCCCGCGTACATGTGGATGTGCGGGTCACCGGTGACAAAGGGGTTGTCCATAAAGCGCGGATCTTGATGGGTATCTTCAATTACCAAGGGCGTGTCCTGCAAGATGGTCCAGGCGCACAAGGAGTCTGAGCGGGGCGCGGTAGTGTCCGTGACGCCGACCGCGGCTTTGCTCCATTGGCGGTGCTGATCAACGAAGTTGATAAAGGCCACGGGGGTTCGCAGCAAATGGGCGGCGAGGCGGGTGGCGCGGTCAAAAGCGTCTTCGGGCGGCGTGTCCAAAATCTCGTAACCTGCCAAGGCCAACAAGCGCGCATACTCATCGTCTGGAACAGGGGCAGCCGTCATCTCAGCTCAAATGTACCATCGGCGTCCGACACGGTCGTCACGCCTTCTAGGCGTTGAGTGCGTGATACGTTGAAGTTCACGCCAACCTACCAGTGGGGCTTCCTAAGCGGCAGCAGCGGTAAAAAACGGCTCTGAAGAAGCCCAAGCCATAGAGTAGGCCTGAAAAGAAGCTTCGAAAGCGTCGTTGGAAGCGAAGTAGCCGTCGTCTAGGAGTTCGAGGTCGCCGTGCACCTCTTCGGACGGTTGTGTTGCCTTAACTTGCCGTGCGTCATGTGGAGAGCAGGGGTGGCCTGAGCATCAGGCCACCCCTGCCGCGACCGCAGACCACGTCTGGAACGCTTGCTTCTGGTTCTTTCTTCTGGTCATGGCGGTCACATTGGTGCGGGTGTGATGGTGAAGATTCAGAGGTTCGGGCGTGCAGGCTGAGAAATTCCTGTGTACGTTTCCTCCGTTTGAATCCCTGCTGTTGTCTTTCGTGACTCCGTGTAGGACGGTGGGACTGCTCGATCATGTTGTTGCAGCGCAAGGTAGAAATCACCTGCTGGTGGTCAACACGATCGAGCATCGGAGGTTCCGTATCGCAGCTCCGTAACTTCGCAGCCCATCGGTGTGAATAACCTCTGGGACATCGTATTCACCCAGGAGTCGGATCAGGAAGATCTGTGCAACTCCTCAGTCGCGGTGCCGTTGAAGGAGGATATCGAGTACAAAGCCGTGTTCGTCTCCCGCACGCCATCACCAATGCCGGACACCAGCCACGTTCCTACAGACATCAATCAGGTACCACCGCGAACCCCATCGGGGTTCGCGGTGGCAAAGTTCTTCAGCGAAGAGGGAGCCGAACTTGATCCACCATTCGCGCAAGGTTTCGTGACTGACCTCAATACCGCGCTGGTGCAGCAATTCCTGGACGTCTCGGTAGCTCAGTGAAAAACGGTGATAGAGCCAGACGGCATGTTGGATGATGGCTATCGGAAATCGGTGGCGATAGGGTTTGAGGTCGGTCACGGCGGGTCAGCCTCCCCCAACATAGTTCAGGCAACACAGCCGGTGCAGCAGCACATGATCGTGACTCTGGCCGAAATGTCTGAGGTGCCAATGACCGCGCCAGGCGGCTGGCTCATCAAGAAATTGCAGAAGTGCGCTTGGTGGGACGCGGTTTACCAGGCAACTGGAGCAGTTTAGGAAACGTAAGTTCTGCACGCGTGGGGCACTCCGCTTCAGCCAAATTGCAAGCTACGGAGAAAGATCCTCACTCTCTGCAGATTTAGACAAAATGGGTTCTCGGAAGACACGTATGAACCCAATTAATACCTATATTGTCTGGACTTAATGTACTTCGTCACCAAAATTTGTGACAGTCTGCATTTAGAACCTGGTTAAGCCGGGAACCTGGAGGCTGTTATGTCCACCCCTATCAAACGCTTGATGAACTTCGGTGCCGCCCTTCTCCTGTCGGGTTCGGCCACAGCGCAGGCGCAAAGCACCACCCTCAAATTCACGCTGGATTGGGCGTTTGAGGGGCCGAGTGCACCCTACTTTTTGGCGCTGGATAAGGGCTATTTTTCGCGTGAAGGGCTGAATGTGAGCATTGACCGGGGCTTCGGCTCAGGCGACGCCATTAACAAAATTGCGGGAGGCACCTACGACCTCGGGTTTGGCGACATCAATGCGATGATGGAATTCAATGCCCGCAACCCCGCGCAGAAGCTGGTGGCGGTGTACATGGTCTACAACGCGCCGCCCCATTCCATCGTGGTTCTCAAAAGCAGCGGCATCAAAACGCCCAAGGATCTGGAAGGCAAAACCCTCGCCGCGCCCGTGGGTGACGCCTCCCGCCGCCTGTTCCCCGCCTTTGCTGAGGCCAACGGCATCGACGCCAGCAAAGTGAAGTGGACAAGTGTAGACGGCGCGCTCCGCGAGCCGATGCTGGCCCGCAAACAGGCCGACGGCATCAGCGGCTTTACCTTCACGTCCATCCTCAATCTCAAGCAAATTGGCGTGACTGCCGATGAAGTGACCATCTTTCCGTATGCGGCCAGCGTGCGCGGGTTGTACGGTAACGCCGTGATCACGCGGGCCGACTTTGCCCAAAAGAATCCGGGGATCGTGAAAGGCTTCTTGACTGCTGTAAACGCGGGTCTCAAAGACGCCATCAGAGATCCGGCGGCGGGGATTGCCGCCGTGCAAAAGCGCAACGGCCTGATGAATGTCGCGCTGGAAAATGAGCGACTGCGCCTCGCCCTCAGTGGCAGCGTGCTCACAGTCGACGTCAAGGCTCTGGGCCTCGGCTCCGTGCGTCCTGACCGGCTGAAGGCCAGCATCAATACCGTCAAATTGGCCTTTGATCTGCCGGTCACGCTCTCGCCCACCAGCGTGTTCAATGCCTCCTATCTGCCCCCCGCCGCCGACCGCAAAGCCCCCGCGCTGAAGTGAGGCCGACCATGACGCAAGGGATGAGTGCACCGGGAACACAGGTTGCCAAAAACGCCATCGAGATCACTGACGTCACCCTGCGCTACGACACCAAAGGCGGGCAAGTCGAAGCGGTGCGCGGCGTGAGCCTGAGCTTTGCTCCCGGCGAATTCGTGGCCATCGTGGGGCCAAGCGGCTGCGGCAAAAGTACGCTGCTCAAACTGGTTTCGGGCCTGATGGCACCGGCGGCGGGCACGGCCACGGTCGGCGGCGCTCCGCCCCGGCCCACCGGCAACGTAGGGATCGCCTTCCAGAATCCCAGCCTGCTGCTGTGGCGCACCGTGCTGCAAAACGTGCTGCTGCCGCTGGAAGTTTCGCCTGCACATAAGGCGGGGTACCGCAAAGACCCCGCACCATGTGTGGCCCGTGCGCGGCGCATGCTGGCGGCAGTGGGGTTGGGCGGCTTTGAAGACAAGCACCCCTGGGAACTGTCAGGCGGCATGCAGCAGCGGGCCAACGTGGTACGCGCTCTGATTCATCAGCCCAGCATTTTATTGCTCGACGAACCGTTTGGGGCACTCGATGCCTTTACCCGCGAAGAACTGTGGCTGGCCCTGCAAGCCCTCTGGATGGGAGCGCGGCCCACGGTGCTGCTGGTCACGCACGATTTGCGCGAAGCCGCACTCTTGGCCGACACGATTTACGTGATGAGTCCACGCCCTGGCCAAATCACCCTGCGGCGAGACGTGGAGTTGCCGCGCCCACGCACCTTGGAAGGCACTTTTACTCCCGAATTCAGCGAAATCGTGCGCGAACTCCGCGAACACATCGGCGGCGTGCGAACCCGCATCCGGGCCGAAGAACTAATGGAAGTCGCCTCGTGACGCCTGAAGTGCTGCAAACCGAAAAGATACCTGCCACCGCGCCGCAGGCAGGGGCATTCCAAAACGGGTTGCGGGCATTGCTGCCCCCGGTGCTGACGATTGCCGCCTTCTTTTTGGTCTGGGAAATCGCCTGCCGCCTGTTCAAAATACCGCCATTTATTTTGCCGACCCCCAGCTCGTCGGTGGCCGCACTGACCCAGTTCGCGCCCGCTGTGGCCGACCACGCCCTACAAACGCTGACTACCACGCTGCTGGGTTTCGCGCTGGCCGTGGTACTGGGCTTGGCCCTCGGCGCTCTGGTCGGCCTCAACCGCATGGCGTATCAGGCGTTGTATCCACTCCTGATCGGTTTCAACGCTGTTCCCAAAGCCGCCCTCGTGCCCGTGCTGGTTATCTGGTTTGGCGTGGGCGCCGTGCCCGCCATTCTGACCGCCTTCCTGATCTCATTTTTTCCAGTGGTGGTCAATGTCGCCACTGGCCTCGCCACCGTAGAACCCGAACCCCGTGATGTGCTGCGGGCGCTGGGGGCTACGCCGTGGGAAGTGTTTACCAAAGTCAGCTTGCCGCGCTCACTTCCTTACTTTTTTGCCAGCCTGAAAGTGGCCGTCACCCTGGCCTTCGTGGGCAGCATCATCAGTGAACTCGCTGCCAGCAACAAGGGCATCGGCGTGATGATGAATCAGGCAGCCAGCAGCTTTCAAGTGCCGCTGGTGTTCGGTGGCGTGCTGCTGGTCAGTGCGATGGGCGTGGTGCTGTACGCCATCTTTGCTGTTATTGAGGCCCGAATGACAGGCTGGGCCTACCGTTCCCAAAACTCGTAAAGACTGCGGTGAGGCCCAAGGGTTCTGGCAAGTTAATTGGGAAAGGGCCTGATGAGGTCAGTGGCCGTCTGAACTTCAGACGGCCACTTCAACTGCGTGCCGCCATGCCGAGTGGGCACGGTTCTGGTTTGATCTTCGGAGTTGGGCAGGGACTGTCGTGCGTGTGTGCTGCTGAAGGTTCGAAACGCGGGCATGCAGGGCCAGAAATTCCTGTGCTCGTCTTTGGTTCTTGAAGCCGATCTGACTTCGCTCCTGTTGCCTTGTGGGAGGGTGGGATTGCAGGGTCAGATTGTTGCAGCGCGCTGTGGAGATGACCTGGACGTGCTCCACGCTGTGGAGTACGGGAAGTGCTCGAATGGCCGCTCCATCGCTCCAGAGCTTGTCAGTGTGGATCACGTCTGGCACGTCGTCATTCACCAAAAGCCTTCCGAGAAAGGTTTTCGCCGCCTGGGGATCCCGCCGATCTTGCAGGAGAAGATCCAAGACCGCGCCAGAGTCATCGACGGCCCGCCATCACCAGCGTTTCTTGCCCCTGATCTCGATGCAGACCTCATCTAGAAACCACCCTAAACCTCGGCGGGGTTGAGGGTGCCGCAGTTCTTCGGTGAGAAGCGGTGCGAACTTGATGTTCCACTGGCGCAGGGTTTCGTGGCTGACTTGGATGCCGCGCTCCTGGAGGAGCTCCTGAACATCACGCTGGCTCAGCGAGAAGTGGTGATCAAGCCAGAGAGCGTACCCGATGATGCTGAGCGGAAAACGGTGGCGGTCGGGTTTGCGAGCAGTCACGAACCCTCAGACTATCGCGCTTAACTCGCCAGAACCGGTTCGGGTGTGATGGTGAAGATTCAGAGGTTCGGGTGTGCAGGCTGAGAAATTCCTGTGTACGTTTCCTCCGTTTGAATCCCTGCTGTACCACCGGCGTATCTTCTGCCGTTGTGGCACGAAGAAATTAGCGATGAGCAGTGGACACGTCTTGAACCTCTTCTGCCACCCTTGGTCGGTCTGGGGCGGCCGTATCTGGAACCGGGTAGCGCAGAGATTCCGTCTTGCTGGGCCTTGCTATGACATTTAGGGCCGGCGGCCCCCTTGTGATGGCGACGTGATGGGCGGCCCGTACCGTAAGTGCGTGAACGCCATGAGCACCTTCATCTTCGAGACCCAGCACGCGCTCGGCGGCCTCGTTCCCCTGCCGGTTCGGTTGCAGGTCGAGACCTACGGCACCCTGAACGAGGCGCGTGACAATGCCGTGCTGGTCTGCCATTACTTCACGGGCACCATGCACGCCGCGGGCGACCGTCCGACGCCTGGCTGGTGGAACGCCCTCATCGGGGACGGCCGGGCCATCGACACGCGCCGGTTCTTCGTCGTGTGTATGAACAGCCTGTCGAACGTCCAAAGCCTGAACCCACAGGTGGTCACGACCGGCCCGGATACGCTGCATGATGATGGCGAGCCTTATGGCTCACGCTTCCCTGCGTGGGGGCTCGGGGAGTTGTTTGAAGTCCAGCGCGAGTTGATGCGCAGCCTACACCTGACCCGCTGGTACGCGGTGGTCGGCCCGAGCTTTGGGGGAAGCCAGGCGCTCCAGTGGGCGGCGCGCGCCCCGGAACTGGCACCCCGCATCGGCGCCGTGGCCAGCAGCTGCGATGCCGGTCTCGGGCAACGGGAGGTCTTCCTACCGAACCTCCGGGCCATCGCGCAGGGGGGGAGACTCGAAGCGGCGTTGCTGCTGATCACCTTCTACGGTCTGGGTTCGGACGGCTTTGCCCGCTGGTTTGAACAGGAGGATGTCGGCGCATATCTGCGTTCACGCAGCGGCACGGCCAGCCTCGTGCACCTGCTGGACCTCGGGCGTGTGGTGAGTTCACATGACCTGAGCAGGGTGGCGCCGCAGGAGGTGCTGTTCGAGCGGTGGCGGGCGCATGGGACGCGGCTGCTGAGCATCAACATCCGTGGGGATCTGTTTTTCCCGGCCTCGGTCATGCGGGCCTTTGCAGGGGACGCGCTCAGGGCTGGGGTGGACCACACCCACGTGGAGATTGAGAGTGAGTTGGGCCACCTGGCATGTCTGCAGGAGCCTGAGAAGCTCGCACCGCACCTGAAGGCCCTGCTGAACACCTGAAGTGCAGGCGTATCGAGAAGTCAAGCAGCACCTTGGGTGAACCCACTGCCAGGCCAGATCGGATCTGGCCTTGAGACGGCATTGGAGTCTGGTGTGCGCGGCCTTCTGTTTCCTGTACACCCCAGTGCCCTGACGGTTCTCAGTGGCCAGCTTGACCTCACCAACCGCGCGACCTTCGAGCGCTATTTCGGTGACCGCCGTGCAGATGCGTTCCTTTGCGAGCACGTCTGGGAACACATGACGCTCGAGCAGGGCCGAGCGGCCGCCCAGCGGTACTTTGACTTCCTCAATCCGGGTGGATTCCTCCGCTGTGCGGTCCCCGACGCCATGGTCCAGGCCACGCAGACTCCGTTTCAGGATGAAGCTTGTCAGGCCTTCTGTGGTCGTCTGGAACAGCTGCTCTACCGGGAACTTCGTGCGCGTCGCCTGAAATTCAGAGTGAACAGCTGCTGAAGTTGACTGAGTGAAGGCACACTCATAGCCTCTCCAGCAGAGGTCGGGCGATCATGACTCTGGCCGCACTCTTACCTGCCTACCGGTACTCCGTTGATTGACCCTAGTGAACGAGTTGGAGGCTGTGTTGATCACTGAGGTCGACTGATCCAAGCTGCGAAAAACAACGTGTTTCTGGAAGCAGTAAGCCAACTCAACGGACTACCATTACTAAAACGGTGTTGGTCTGTAGTGGTAATGAAGACCCAATGAATGCTTTCCCGTAAGGCTTCTCACATGAAACACAGGAATGCTGAAGAAGCCAGCTTGAGCGTACCCCCTGGCCCAGGAGTCCACCATGCCACACCCCACGTCTCCGCTCGGTTGGCCCATGACCGATCCAGCGGCCGCCCTCTCCGCCTTTCTCGCCACCCTACCTGCCCCGCCTCAACTGCTGGGGCTGGGTGAACCCACCCACGGCGTCGAGGCGTTCCCTCTCTGGCGCAACCGCGTCTTTCAAACCCTGGTGGACACCCAGGGCTTCCGCTCCATCGCCATCGAGAGCGACATCCTCGCGGGCCTGCGGGTCGACGCCCACATTGCCTCCGGCCAAGGCACGCTGAACGAGGTAATGACGGATGGGTTCAGCCACGGCTTCGGGGAGGAGCCGGCCAATCGGGAGCTGGTGGTCTGGATGCGTCAGTTCAATAGTGGACGCAATGAACTGGATCGCCTGAGGTTCTACGGCTTTGATCCACCCCTTGAGAACAGGTGGGCGGCCAGTCCAAGGCACGCCCTGCTCGCTTTGCACGATTTCCTGGCCCGGCACTGTGCTCACCTGCCCGTGGACCGGGCTACGCTGGAGCAGCTCTGCGGCGACGACGCCCGCTGGATTAACCCGGCCGCCGCGATGGATCCCAGCCAGTCCGTCGGGGCCACACCGGACGCCTGGCACCTGCGGGCGCTGGCCGATGACCTGGTAGGGTTCCTCGAAACACAGCACCCTGGACTTGGGGCGCACCCTGGCCTGTGGACTGCGCAGTTGCACGCCCGGACAGCCTTGGGGCTGCTGCGCTACCACGCCAACCTCGCCGCCCCTTCGCCGGACCGCATCTCACAGATGCTGGCGCTGCGCGCGGTGATGATGACGGACAACCTTCTGGCCATTGCCGAGCGAGAAGAGGAGCGCGGCCCCACGCTGGTCTTCGCCCACACCTCACACCTGCAACGCGGGGCCAGCCAGATTCGGATGGAGACCATGAACGCCGACTGGTGGCCTGCTGGAGCGCAGCTGCTTGGACGAGACGCCCCGTACGCCGTTCTTGCCCTATCCAACGGCGAGGGCGCAGCTGCGCTCGTGCCAAACGCCGGGGAAGGACTTGGGCGGAGCGGAGCCCACCTCTACGCCACTCCAGGACGCCTAGAGAGGGATGGGGTGCTCACTCTTCCTGAGGCAGTGGAGTCGGGTGAGCGATAACAGGGAAGTTTCGGATCAAAGCCGCCCTCCGCTCTGTCGCTGCTGTCCGCGCTCATTGGCCTCGTCTCTTCCGACGCCACTGCAGACCAACACCTCTCTCAATAACTCCAACAGTGCTGCCAAAACTGCCGCTGAAGGTGCCCGGCTCAGCCGTACACCCAGCGTCTCACGGGCGTCCTAAGGGCCAAGCAGCTCTTCTTCCCCTTCCCAAGCTTGGGGCTTTGGAGTGGCTGTGTTGGGCTCACTGGAGGCTTCTATCAAGAGTTTCCACGGTTAGCCCAATCGCGTGTCACGCGGCGTGAAGTTGTTGTGGCACAGACTGCACCTCGGTCAGGACGTACAATTCCGTGTGTTGTGCCGCTCGGCGCTGAACCGCTCGCCACGTCAATTGCGGCTGCTCCTGAAGGACGAGCAGCACCGCATGAAGAGCCTCGACCACGCACCAAACCCAGTTGTCTTGAGCTCGGATGGTTTGGCAGCGGCAGCGTCCTCGGCCGAGATTCTGCTTCATCAAGCGGTGAATCACTTCCATGCCCCAGCGGGCCTTCCATGCCCCAGCGGGCCTTCCATGCCCCAGCGGGCCTTCCATGCCCCAGCGGGCCTTCCATGCCCGCAGCAGCGCCCGGACGGTCAAGGCAGGGTCAAACGTGCTGAACAGGAAGAAGCAGCTCCATTCGCCGTGAACCCTGCGCCAAAGGATCAGCACATCGAACGCCCCCACGTCACGCGACACGGGGAGCCGACGGACAAGCCATCCCAACTCGGCATCGAGAGGGCACCGTTCGGGAGGAAAGCGCTGTGCCAGAGCGTGGAGGGTGAGAGACTCACCCTCAACTTGAACACCCATGTTCCGCTTGGCGCGCACCAGCACAGGGATCTGGGTGTCGTGACTGAAGGTCACGACCTCATCTCGTCCAAACGCTCCATCCAGCAGCACCCCAGCGATGGACACCCCTGCCTCCCGGCACGGGGTGACGGTGTGAATCATCTCTGGGGTCGCGGTGCGGTACGGATCCGCGGCGGTCTCCAACAGGCCAGAGACTTTGAACTGCTCCAACAGTGGCGTCGGATTGGCCCCGAACTTCACCAGGGCCGCTGAGGTGAACGGATGTCCCCATGGAGTCGGCCCGAACTTGATACACCATTCGCAAAGGGTCTCGTGGCTGACCTGTTGGGCCGCGCTGGTAAAGTAATTCCTGGACGTTTCGGTCACTCAGTGGGAAGCGGTGATACAGCCAAACCGCGTGCTGGATGATCGTCACCTTGAAGCGGTGGCGGAAGGGCTTTGGGTTGGTCAGGGCGGGTCAGCCTACCCCAATCCGGTTAAGGCAACACAACCGATCCGTATGCATGACTTCTGGAACGTCATATTCAGCAAGGAGCCGGGTCAAACAGGTCTTCGCGGCATCGCGATACCGATGCCGTTGAAGCAGTATGTTGAGGACGAACCCGTGCTGATCCACCGCTCTCCAGAGCCGTGTCGGACGCCATTGACTGGGGTGCAGACCTGATTCATGGGCCACCGGGGTTTCCGGTGGCGCAGTTCCTCAGCGAAGAGAGCGCTGAATGGGGGATACACCCTTCGCGCAAGGTGTCGTGGCTGACCTCTAAGCCGTGCTGATGGCGCACTTCCTGAACGTCCCAATCGTTCAAGGAAAAGCGGTGGTACAGCCATACCGCGTGCTGGATCATCCCCTTGAAGAGGCGGCCGGGTGTGGTGTCGGGCACAGTGGGTGAGCCTCGCCCGATCCGGTTAAGGCAACACAACCGTTTGAGTAGTTTCGAGCGAATGAGAGTGTTGGCCGCTTCTGCCCTTCTGGGGTGGATCCGGATCAGTTTTGATCAGCCATCTTGCAATTGATCTTGCATAGGTCTATCTTTTTGGCAAGATTAATTGCTAAGTGCTTGGTATGGGTGATTCAGGAGGTGCAATGACGGTTCACGATGAAGATGGCATACTGGCTGCCCCAGAAAGTACGGAAACGTTTGTGGATCACCTGCGGCGCTCTGAGGCCCGACTGACGCCCACGGAAAAACGGATCGCCGCGCACATGGGCCTCGTCTGGACCGAGCTTCCGCTGACCAGTGCGGCGGAACTGGCCCAAGATGTGGGCGTCAATTCTTCGAGTGTGACGCGCTTGGCCCAGGGTTTGGGCTTCCGGGGCTATCCCGATTTGCAGCGGCGGGTGCGCCAAGAACTGCGCCGCCAGCACGCTCCTCTGCCGCTGCCCGGCGAGTCGGAAGCCGCCGCGCATTGGGGACGCGAAATTCAGGCCTTTGCCGAGATGCAGGCTCAGCCCGAAGATGCGCTGAACCGGGTGGCCGGGTTATTGGCGCAGGCCAAACAGGTGTACGTGACCGGGGCGCGTGGCTCGTGGCCTGCTGCGGTCTATGCGGCGCACGTGTGGCAGGGCATTCGTCCGGGCGTGCAGGCGTTGGGCGAGGGAGCCAGCAAGCGGCCCGAAGACTGGCTGGACGCTGGCCCAGGCTGCGTGCTGGTGGCCTTCACGATGCGCCGCTATGCCCAGAATACGGCCCAACTGATAGACGCCCTGACCGGACGTGGCGTGGCGTTGATCTTGATCACAGACAGCGGGCTGGCTCCGGGGGCGCGTCAGGCGCGGGAATTGCTGATCTTGCCCACGCCGGGGCACGCGCCGTTTCACGGGCCGGATGGACGCTTCGTGCCGTTGGCGTTGCCCGTCAGCCTCTCGATGCTGTTGGCCGCCAAATTGACCGCGCTGGTCGGCTCCGAGCGGCTGGCGGCGCTGGAACACGAATTGGGGGAACTTGATGTCTTTGCCTGCTGATCTGGCCGAACTTTCCACAGGGGCTAAAAGCTCAGGCCTGCGCCTCGATTCCGCCGAATTGCGCGTGCTGGACATGCCCATGCGCTTTGATTTCGAAACCAGCTTTGGCGTGCAGCGCCGCCGCTTCGTGCCGCTGTTGACGCTGCGTTCAGGCGACCTGGAGGGCTACGCCGAGGGTGTGATGGATCATCTGCCGCTGTACCGCGAGGAAACGGTGCCGGGGGCGTTGGCGCTCCTCGAAGGCCAGTGGTTGCCGCGCCTGCTGGGCCGCCACTTTGTCACGCCCGAAGCCCTCGCGCAGGCCCTCGCGCCGTACCGGGGCAACCGCATGGCGCGGGCGATGATTGAAATGGCGTTCTGGGATCTGTGGGCCAAGCACCTCGGTGTGCCGCTGTGGCAAGTCTTGGGCGGCGTGCGAACCCGCGTGCCTGTGGGCATCAGCTTGGGCATTCAGGCCAGCGTACAGGCCACCACCGATCTCGCCACCCGCGCTATAGAGGACGGCTACCAGCGTGTCAAACTGAAAATCAAGCCGGGCTGGGATGAGCGGCCTGTGGCGGCGGTGCGGGAGGCCCACCCACAGATTCAACTGACCGTGGACGCCAACAGCGCCTATTCGCTGACCGATGTGGCCGCCCTGCAAGCCCTAGACCCCTACCGCCTGAAGTACCTGGAGCAGCCCCTGGCCTTCGACGACCTCGTTGATCACGCCGCGCTGCAAACCCAGTTGCAGACTCCCATCTGCCTTGACGAAAGCGTGACCAGCCTTCAAGACGCCCGCAAAGCCCTGGTCATCGGTGCGGGGCGGGTCATCAACCTGAAGGTGGGGCGGGTGGGCGGCCACCTGGAGGCCCGGCGGATTCACGACCTGACCCTCGCACACGGCGCGGCGCTGTGGTGCGGCGGCATGATGGAAACCGGCATCGGGCGGGCGCACAACATTCACCTGTCGACCTTGGAACACTTCACACTGCCGGGCGACACTGCCAGCGCCAGCCGCTACTGGCAGCACGACATCATCCGTGAACCGCTGGAGGTCGATCAGGGCTGGATGGCTGTCCCAGACGGCCCCGGCATCGGCGTGACCCTGGATCACAACACCCTGAAGCGCGTGACCCGCAGTTGCCGCACCCTGCACGCCGGAGTCACGCCGCACATCGACGAATTGCCCGATCAGCCGCCCAGCGGCGAGGTGTATTGAGGAGGTGTATCGAGCCTGCCCGCGTTTGCACCCTCCGTGTCGCCCTGCCTTCCTTCCCTGCATTGCCCTCAAGGAGAACCCCATGACCCCTCCCACCCCCAGCCGGAAAGCTTCACTGCCCCGCATGGCCGCTTGGCTGACTGCCGCCCTCACGCTCACCGCTATAGCCTCTGCCGCGCCCCGCACCCTGGCCCAGATTCAGACTGCCGGAACGTTGCGGCTCGCCACCGAAGCGGCTTTCCCTCCCTTCAACTTTTACCAACAAAAAGCGCTGGCAGGCTTCGAGGTCGATCTGGGCAACGCGATAGGCAAAGCCCTGAACCTGAAAGTCGAGTGGGTCGTGCAACCCTTTGACGGCCTGCTGATCGGCCTGAATCAGGGGCGCTACGACGCGGTGATGGCCTCGCATGCCATTACCCCGGAGCGGCAAAAAGCGGTGGATTTTTTGAACCCGCACTACTGCTCCACGGTCAATATTGTGGCCAAAAAGGGTGGCCCGCTGACCCGTGCGGCGCTGGCAGGCAAGACAGTGGGTACCCAGATCGGCACGGCGCAGATCCCGATTTTGCAGGCGATTCCCAAGATCGGGGGTGTCAAGACCTTTCCCAATGATCCCGCCGTACTGACGGCGCTGCAATCGGGCCGGGTAGACGCCTGGTCGAGTAACGGCCCAGTGGTGGCCTACATGCTCAAGCAGACCGGGCAGCAGAAGAACATCCTGATTGGAGAAATCATCTCCAACGAGCGCAATGCTGGCGCGGTAGCCCGCAACAATACGGCGCTGCGGGCGGCCCTGAACACTACCCTGGCCCGCCTGATGAGTGACGGCACCTACCTGAAGATTTCTCAGCAGTGGTTCGGGCAGGATATTCGCTGCAAATGAAGGTTCCAGCGGTAGAAGGCGGCGTGCGCGAGTTGCACGGGCATTCCGAACTGTTGGGGGCCGAGGACTTGCAGTGGCAGGTCTGGGGCGGCTCGGAGCGCGACATTTTTCCGCGTGACGCCATGCGGGCGTTGCAGCACGTCGGCGGGCTCGTGGCCGGGGCCTTGTCGGGCGGGCAGGTGGTGGGCTTGGTGGTGGGGCTGCCCACCTCGCGGCCTGACGTGCAGCACTCGCACCTGTTGGCCGTGCATCCGGCCCAGCGCGGTACGGGGCTCGCCTTGGCTCTCAAACGCTTTCAGGCCCAGTGGTGCGCGGCCCGCCAGATCACGCAGATCGAATGGACTTACGACCCGCTGCGAGCGCTGAACGCCCATTTCAACCTTCACCGTTTGGGCGCGGTGGTGGGCAGCTATCTTCCCGACTTTTACGGCGAAATGGGCGGCATCAACGCGGGCCTGCCCTCTGACCGAGTCGTGGCCGTCTGGACGCCCCAGCACCCTCAGCCTGTGCCGCGCCCCGCCCAGGCCGCCGATCTGCCTGCTGTCAATCTTTCCCAAGACGGAACACCACACCTTGCTTACCCCTGGCCGAATGCCGTGCGGCTGCATATTCCCCCAGATTTGGACACTCTGTTGCACCACGACCCCCCCGCAGCCCAGCAGTGGCGGCACCACACCCGCGCCCTGTTTCAGGAGGGGTTGCGCCAAGGTTACCGGGCCACCGACTTTGTGCGGGGCAAGGCGCTGGAAGAGCAAGCGCCTGCGTATGTCCTGACGCGCCCGTAATTCAAAACGGGAGGAACATCCTGATCGACACTGGCCTGCTGGAGATCGTTCCGGAAGAAGCATCGGAGTTCGAGAATGGGCAGGACGTGATCGAGCGGTTGGCAAGCATTGGCCTGATACCGGATGACATTGATACCGTCATATCGACGCATTTCGATCATGCCGGAAGATACGCAACTTTCACGCAGGCGCAGGACGTGGTTCAGCGTGTGCAGGATCTGGATGCGGCAAGCCATCCCCGTTTCGCGGCCACTCGGCCCCAGTGGGATCAGGCCACGGAGCGCCCCACTAGGGTTCACTCACCCCGTGCCTGAGCCGGTTGACTTCTTCAGGACAGCCCCGGCAGGCAAGATGTAAATAGTTTCCAGCCCCCAGGGGTGAGGTTTGGCCGGAAACTGAGCCGTGCGCCACACGACGTAATTGCCGATGGCGGGCGCGGAGAGGACGGTGTTCTTGTAGGGGGCGTCGGGCCAGCGCCCACCGGCAACATCGGCGTCTCCGGTGGCGATCAATCCGCCCTTGCCCAGCACGTCGCTCAGTTTGGCGGTAGGCGCGTAGCCGTCGAGGCACCAAAACATGATCTGTGCGCCGTCTTGCGCCAGTTCTTCAAGATTGGAAATCCGCGCTTTGAGGAAAGCATTGAGGTCGTAGGCCTGAACCTTCAGGTCGCGTTTGTAGAGGTAGTCGGCCACGATGGTCACCGTTTCAGGTGCGACTGCAGCGGCTTGGAAGGCGGTGGGCGTGACGACGGCGTGGGCCAGCGCGATCTGCTGTGCTTTGGGCTGAACCGGGGCGGCCAGGGCGGGGGTGAGGAGCAGGCTGGTCAAGAAGAAGAGGGAGCGTTTTATGGAAGACTCCGAGGGAATAAGGTGAGGGGCGGGAGGACAAGAGCCGTCACTGGGCGAACGCGGCCCAGGACGGCCCTCAGGTCTTGTTAAATTGGTGACCGGTGGTCGTGCTCAGCGAGAGACCATACCCTGTTTGAAGCGGAGGTGTTGCAGGGGAACTGAAAAGCACCCTCTTTAGAGTGGAGCACCGAACCTGCCCATCTGCCCCGTTGGTGAGGCCCGCGTATGCTGAGCGCAGCACCACCCCTCAAGGAGACCCCTATGTTGACTTTAAACGACGCCCGCACCATCATTCACGCTGCCGAACAGAAAGCCGCCGAGATCGGTCAGCCCATGAACATCGCCGTAGCCGACAGCGGCGGGAACCTGATTGCCCACGTGCGGATGGACGGCGCGTGGATCGGCAGCATCGACATTTCTATCAAGAAAGCCTATACCTCGCGGGCCTTCGATATTGCCACCAAAGATTTGGCAGGCGAGAGCCAGTCGGGCGGGCAGTTCTTCGGCATTCACGCCTCGAATGACGGCCGGATCATGATCTTTGCAGGCGGGATTCCCCTGAAGCGGGACGGCCAGGTGATTGGGGCGATTGGAGTCAGCGGCGGCTCAGGGGAGCAGGATCACGCGGTGGCTGAAGCCGGAGCCGCCGCCGTTTAAAGCTCACCTGTACGTCTGTGGTGATCTGTCGCAGGTCACCGTCCTCCTGCCTACCATTGAAGCTGGAGACTGCTTCACCGGGGTAAACCAAAAAAACCGCCGAGGTAGAACCAGCGGAAGACGACGACAGGAATCAACCCAAGCTAGATTTCGGGTCTGTGGACTCTGTTTGATTCCCCCAATGGATTCAAGCTGTCTCAAGTGGGGCGGCACCCGCACAGGTGCAGGGCGCAAACTCAGCCCTAACGTGGGTGTCGCTCGAGCTTCCCTGTGATGTAAGCCATGATTGCAGCGAAAGCGCGGGCCTCAGGCGTCGCGCCAGAAATCCACGCCGCCGTCCCCGTTGTTTTCTACCCGCTGAACCCACCAGACCGCTTCCTATGAAGCTTCAGGCTCCCTGACACAACTGACGGATTTCGGCGGCCAAGCGTGGATGCACGCTCGAATGGTCTTCCAGCCACGTCAAGATGCAGAGGGCTGAAGCCGCATTTCTCCCGTAGCCCTGCATCATCCCCGGCAGGTGGGCGGTCAGGTCGGGAAAGCGCTGTTCAAAGCGCCGCTCTGGCATGAAGGGATCGGCACCGCCCTGTTCGGCCCCGTGCAGCGTGGCGAGTGCCAACAGCCGGTCAACGGCGTAGTTCTGGATAAAGCGGGTGGCGGTCAGCCGTTCTCCCCGTGCTTCCCGGTGCAGACCTACCAAGAGGTTGGTCAGCGCCTCGTTGGTGTGCCACTCCTGCGGGGGCACTGGGGGCGTGGCCTGTACGCCCGAGGTCGCCGACAACTCGGGGACCTCCTCTCTTTTCCAGACCACCCGCCCAGCGGTATAGGAAATGTGGGGCAGCTCGCCCAGTTCAAACACGGCGTACTCG
The DNA here is from genome assembly GCF_023370075.1 of Deinococcus sp. QL22. Classification (NCBI taxonomy): domain Bacteria; kingdom Thermotogati; phylum Deinococcota; class Deinococci; order Deinococcales; family Deinococcaceae; genus Deinococcus; species Deinococcus sp. QL22. The sequence continues at coordinate 34,793 of NZ_CP097150.1, read as the reverse complement.
GCAAAGATCCCGTCCTCGAACAGAAGTTTGCACCCATCCGGCGTGTTGCGAAAGCTGAAAGCGATGGGGTGTACCTGCTCCAGCCAGTCCAGGGTGTCGAGATACTTGGGTTTGGCTCTAGGCGCGACGATCACGAAAAAGTCTAGGTCGGAGTGTGAGTCGAGGCGATGAGTTTCCAGGCCAACAGAACCGAGCGCCAGCAGCGCGAGGGCGTCGGGGCGCTCACCGAGCGAGGCGGCCAGTGCATCAAGGCGAGCGAGCAGTTGAATGGGGCTGGGCATCAGGGGATTCACTGTACTGGGTGTTGTGGGCCAGCGGCAGGCGGCCCAAGCTGAAGAACTATCGATAACGGCGTAAATCTGAGTGGGAGGGCAAAAGCGCGCCTTGTACTCCACGTGTCCTATCGGAGCGCCTTCATCTGTAACCAACCTCAATTTCTACCGTTATCAATAATTCTTGTTCCCACAGACTGAGAGAACGCTCAGCCCTCAGAAGGCGTGTTCCTCTCTCGCATGCGCCGGACACTGACCAGTTCGCCGCCAATGCCCCAGTTCTCTAGGGGCACTTCCTCAATCACAACCACCGTGGTATTAGGGTTTTTCCCCAACACATCGACGAGCATCTGTGTGCTGCGGGCCACGAGTTCGGCCTTTTGCTCGGTGGTCACGCCTTCGTCCGTGATGCGAATATGGATGTACGGCATTCACTGCTCCCTTGTGCCAGAACGAAGAACGACGGTGGAGGCGCACAGCACAGACTCACGCGGAGGTCAACGTTACCATCCTAGCGCCAGTTCCTATGTGCCCGGCCCGCTCAAACGCCAGACGCCGCTCGCCAATTACCGGGGGGTCTCAGAAACTATGGGAGCGCGGGCCGACGAGCAGGATTCGGACCTAGGGGCGACTGCTGTGAATGGGGCAGAGGGGTGACCAGCCTGTTCAGCGCCGGGTGGCCGTCAGGTAAGGGCGGTTCAGACGGCCTTCCAGCGCCCGGAAACCCTGCGCGGCAACATTGGACAGCACAAAATAAATCAGCCCGACGGCGAGGTACAGCGGCACCGGCTGATACGTGACCGATACGAGGCCGCGTGTGGTCAGCAGCAATTCGGTGACCGTGATGACGCTCGCCAGACTGGAATCTTTGAGCAGGCCGATAAATTGGTTGCCCAGCGCCGGGACTGCCGTACGGGCTGCCTGCGGCGTCAACACCAGCCAGAGCGTCTGCGACGGCCTCAGCCCCAGCGCACGGGCGGCCTCGGCCTGTCCACGCTGCACGGCGTTCAGACTGCCCCGGATGATTTCTGCGGCGTAGGCTCCGGCAAACAGACTCAGGCCCAGCACAGCGGTGTTGAAGGGAGAGAGCCGGGCCTGCGGCAACAGCTGTGGCAGCGCAAAAAACAGAAAAAACAGCTGTACCAGTAGTGGCGTGCCCCGGAAGATTTCTATGTAGGCTCCGGCAACCGCCCGCAGCACCCCGGAGCGTGACATGCGGCCCAGTGCGGCCACCGCTCCCAGGATCAGCCCGAAGACACTGGCAAGCAACGTCAATCCCAACGTCAGTTGTGTGCCTTTCCAGAGCGAGGCGAGCACATCGGGGGTAAAAATGTCGAGTGAGAACAACTGCGCCTCCTGGGCGGGCTGACCACTGGCGGTGGTTCTTTGCCCCTCAATAACAGGGCCGTACGGTCATTCGCACGGCCACGAAGGTGGGGATTGGCGGTTTCTGAAGTGATCTGGTTATTTCCCCGGAACGCTCACATCTGCGCCCAGATACTTCACGCTGATGCGCTTCAGGGTGCCGTCAGACCGCATGCCTGCCAACGCCTTTTCCACAGCGGCCTTCAGCTGAGGCTGGTTTTTACCCAGCGTGATATACGGATTGTCCTGCTGCAACACTGGCCCCACCGCCTGAAGCTTTTGTCCATTCTTGATGGCGCGGTTGCCCACCGTGCGGGTGGTGATCATACCTGCGGCGCGGCCTGCCGCCAATGCCAGAAAGATTTCCTGTTCGCCGCTGTACGTGGCGATATTGGGATACTTGCGCTCACGCAGAAACTTTTCAAAGACCGTGCCCTGCGCGACGGCCACAGGCGCGTTCCCCAGCGCCGCGAGACTCCTGCCCTCCGAGCCAGCGGGCACGAACAACTGGAAGCCGTCGTAATAGTAGGGGCGGTTCAGAAAATCGATGACGCGGGCGCGTTCGGGTGTTTTGCTCTGCGAGGCGATGGCCAGATCAAACTGCCCCGCTTGCAGGCCCGCAATAATCGAGGGGAATTCCGCCTTGATGACAGCAACCTTGACTCCCAGACGGCGGCCAATTTCGCGGGCCACATCAACATCGAATCCGGTCAACGTGCCCCCAGTGCCCGGCTGAGAAAAGGGTGGGTATTCACCGCTCATGACCACCCGGAGTTCACCGCGTTTTTTGATATCGGCCAATTCGGCCTGAGCTACAGAACCCACCGCCACCAGCAGCGCCAGTCCCCATGCATAAGATTTAGACACTCCATCACTCCTTATTGGCGCGGCAATGTTTACTGCAACGTTTACCGCAGCAGCGACGCGCCGCCGTCTACATACATCTCTACACCTGATACGTGGCGACTCAACTCTGAAGCCAAAAAGAGGCAGGCGTCGGCCACATCCATCGGCTCGCCCTCACCGCCGTGCAGGGCGGGGCTGCCCAGCGGCAACTCCACCTCTATGCCGATTTCGTCGGTGTCACGCTGCTCGGTGCGCTCCTGAATCTGGGTGTGGATCAGGCCCGGGCACACGGCGTTGCAGCGGATATTGTCGCGGCCCAGTTCCAGCGCCATCATCTTCATAAAGGCCACCTGGCCCGCTTTGGAGGTGCTGTAGGCGCTGGCTCCGGGGCTGGAAAAGGTGCGGTTGCCGTTCACGCTGCTGGTAATGATGATGCTGCCGCCGCCCGCTGCCTTCAGGTGGGGCACAGCAAAATGCACCGTCAGGTACGTGCCTTTGAGGTTGATATCCAGCGTGCGATCCCAGTCTTCAGGTTGCAGCTTTTCAATCGGTGTCCACACCCCGTTGATTCCTGCATTGGCCATCACGATGTCCAGCCGCCCAAACTCTTTGACAGCGGCTTCAATGGCTCCCTGCACCGACTGCGGCTCACTGACATCGCAGGTCACGTAGAGGGCCTGCCCACCCCCGCCCACGATTTCGGCCCGGACTTGCTCGCCTTCTTCGGTCTGTACATCGGCCAACACAATCCGCGCACCTTCGCGCGCAAACCGGAGGGCTGCACCCGCGCCGATGCCGCTTGCACCGCCCGTAATAAAGGCTACTTTTCCGTCTAGCATTGCCATGAGGTTCTCCTTTGCCCGCTCTGAACTGGCTATGTCGCCCTGAGAAACGGAGCTGTGTGGTGGACGTGCTCAGCTGTCTGGCGGTTGGTGCTCACGTCATCAGCACGTTGTTGCTCAAAAGTCGGGTTGGAAGTCGTACATCCGGCCAACACTCCCGCTGGCGGTAGAGCCTCCCTGGCCTAGCCGCGCCTGTTGATAGTTTAGAAGAACCAGAGCACAGCCTTTCTGCGGCCTGGGTGACCAACCTGCACAGTGTGACGAGCCAAACCCACAAACAGATGGCAGAGCTTTTAAGGCCGAGTTGATATCGGGAGGAGGGGGAGGCACGCCCTGAGTGCCCTGAGTTCAGCGGGGACTGAACGCCCCACACTTCCTCGCCGCGCCTGTTCAGCCATTGGCCCGGCTGACCCCTCCTGAACTGGGCCTTCTTATCCGAAACGGTTCTGGCACCCCAAGCCGTTACGCGGGTGAGCTGTGACTGACCGGCAGTCCTATGGCCACCTGTTTTCCCCTCAGCGTCATCGGCTCCGCCCTCTGGCTCTCACCCCGTCCCTCTCGGCCCCCGTGCGGTGCAGGAACGACTCTACTAGCGCGGCAGGGGAAACCTTCCCTCTTTAGCCCACCAGGATATCGCGCTCGGCGGGGTACTCGATGCCCGTGGAGCGCTGCCGCTGCAAGCTGAAGGCCACTGCGAAGGTGACCGGCCCAATCCGGCCCAGGTACATCAAGAGGGTCAGGATGAGTAGGCCGGGGTCATTAATCAGCGGCGTGGTGTTCATGCTCAGGCCCACGGTGGCTGCCGCGCTGACCGTCTCGAACAGCAGCTGCGTAAAGCCCAACTTGGGATTGGTCGCCAAGAGGGCGAAAAAGGCAGTGAAGACCAGCAGGGCATACAGGGTGGTCACCGTCCCGGCCCGGACGACGTTGTCTGGCAAGATGCGCCGCCGGAAGGCGATCAGTTCGCCGCGGCCCCGCACCATGTTCCAGGCGCTGCCCACCAGAATCGCCAGGGTGCTGGTCTTGATGCCGCCCCCGGTGCTGCCGCTGTTGGCCCCGATGAACATCAGGGCGATCATCAGAAACAGGCTGGCACTGGTCAGGCTGCTGATGTCCACGGTGGCAAAGCCCCCCGAGCGGGGCGTCACACTCTGGAAAAAGGCCGCGAGTACTCGGCCAGAGCTGTCCAACGCGCCGAGGGTCTGGGCGTTGCTCCATTCCAGGGCCAAGATCAGCACGGTGCCCAAGGCCAGGAGAATGCTGGTGGTCAGCAGGGTCAATTTGCTGTACACCAGCATCCGGTGACGCCGCCCCTCGATCAGGTGGCGCACCAGGTTGAGCTGCACGATGAAGCCGAGGCCCCCCAGAATGATCAGTCCGGCGACCGTCAGGCTGACGAGGGGGTCTTGGGCGTACGGCGTCATGCCGCCCGGCAGCACCACGAAGCCCACATTGTTGTAGGCGCTCACCGCATGAAAGAAGGCCTGATACAGCCCTTCCCCCCACCCAAATTGCGGCACGAAGCGCAGCGCGAGCAGCACCGTGCCGACTGCTTCAGCGGTCAGGGTGTACAGGAAAATAATGCGCACCAGCGGCATCACCCCCCCGACATCCAGGGCATTGAGTTGCTGCACGAGGTGCAGCCGCTCCCGGAAATTCACGCGGCGGCCCATCAGGAAGGCGAACAGGGTGCCGAAGGTGAGAATGCCCAGTCCCCCCAATTGCGCCAGCAGCAGCAGGATCCACTGGCCCAGCCGCGTAAACACCTCAGGCGTATCGGCCACCACCAAGCCGGTGATGCAGATGGCGCTGGTGGCCGTGAACAGCAAGTCAATGAAGCTGAGATCGGCCCGGGCTGTCGTGACGCCCGGCAGGTGCAGTAGGGCGGTGCCGAGCGCAATAGCCGCCATGTACACCAGAGCGATCAGCTGTGGGGGTGTGAGGTGGGCAAATAAGGCCCGCCGAACCGGGCGGGAAGCGTCCGGGGGCGATGTGAGATTCATAGACCACAGGGTAACGAACCCGGACTCAAAGGAGGCGGATGCAGGCCCAGAACAGAACGGGTTTGCCCCTGCTCAGGTTGTGGCCCATGAGCGCCTGAGCATTAGCAGCATCAGCAGGCCGAGCACGACTTTCAGCAAGCCCAGCAGCCGAGGAGACCAAGCGTCGAGCGGCGTGAGTTGCAGCGTCCAGACCACCGGCAGGGCGGCCGCAGAAAGGAACAGCAGCGCCGCCCAAATCAGCAGCGCCCGCTGCAACCGGGCTTCACTGTGGAGAAGCGTGATGAACCACACCCCGGTCGTGATGGCGGTTACCACGGCCATGACGACGACGGCGATCGGGCGCTGCTGCAGGGTGATGGCCAGCAACATCAGCAGGCCGATGCCGAGGTTAACACTCCACAGGGGGCGCAGCCAAACGCTCCAAGGATCGTCCGCATCTCCGGCCAGCGCCACCCGGCGGTACAACACCAGCCCCAAGGCCCCGTCTGCAATGAGCATCAAGGTTACGCCGCTGGCCACCGTCACGAGGGGCGAGTGTGCGAAGACCATCAGCAGGACGCCCAAGAACACCGCCAGAATCGACCGGGCCACAACTTGAGTCTGCGGCGAGAGTCCGAACATGGAGACGTTCTCTGAGGAAAGCATAGCGTCTCAACTCTAATCCAAGCGCGGGAACCAGAAGGTGGCAGCTGCCCAAGAAGGGGAGAGGTGCAGTGAGGGCGTGGTTAACCAGGCGCTTAAGCACCATGGGTTCAACCTTGACCTCTCCTGTGCCGTTCCCTCGTCCAGCAGGGGTTCCAGCCTTTCCTGGGACAGCATGGGTCAGAGACAGAACGGTTCATCCACTACACCGATGCCCCTACCTTAACACCATTCATCGTCTATCCAACGCCATCATAAATTGTCAATAAATGGCATTTTGCCAACTTATTATGGTAGGTTACTGAGGAGCCATTATGCCGACCAAACCCATTTCCCGAGTTCAATCTCTCGTTCGCCACGCCCTGGAAGAACAGGACGCCCGAGGTCATCAAGGTGACCTTCCCGACGGCAAAGTCACCCTGCGTCTGCAGGCCATCGATTTCTACTGGCTCTCGCAACTTGCCGAGCTAATGGACGCCACCCGCACCCGTGCCGCCGCCCAGTTGCTCTCAGCTGCTATCCGGGACGCGGCCCAGACCGCCGGGCTGCTTACCAAAGGTGACGAGTTTCAAGCCGCCTTCCAGGCCTTCTTGGCTCAGGAATTCCCTCACGAAACTTCTCCACCTGCTGAGAGCTGAATCACCAAGGAGCCGACATGCCTCACCACACTGACCTGATCGCGGCCCTGGCCATCGGCCTGACCCTGGCCTTCTTCGGCGGCCTCCTCGCGACCCGGTTGCGCCTTCCTCCTTTGGTCGGTTACCTGCTGGCCGGCATCGTGGTCGGCCCCTTCACCCCCGGGTTTGTCGCTGACGCTGCCATCGCCGCACAACTCTCCGAAATCGGGGTGATGCTGCTGATGTTCGGCGTGGGCCTGCATTTCTCGATCAGCGACCTCTTGGCCGTCCGCCGCATCGCTGTGCCCGGGGCCTTACTCCGCATCGTCATGATCACAGTGCTCAGTACCGTGGTCTCGCAGTGGTGGGGCTGGACGGTCGGGCAGGGCATCATCCTTGGTCTGGCTCTTTCCGTGGCCAGTACGGTGGTCTTGTTGCGGGCCCTGGAGGAGCGCGGAACCCTTGACACCTCCAACGGGAAAATTGCGGTGGGCTGGCTGGTGGTCGAAGACCTCGTGATGGTTCTGGCTCTGGTGATGCTGCCGGCTCTGGCGCCTTTACTCGGAAGCAACGAGGGTGGACCCCTGGATCTGGGCGCCTTGGGCATCGCTCTGCTTCTCACGCTCGGCAAGATGATCTTGTTCGTGGCCGTCATGATGATCGTCGGACGGCGCTTGATTCCGTGGGTGCTGGCCCGCGTCGCCCGGATTGGTTCCAGAGAATTGTTTACGCTGGCCGTGCTCGGTACTGCGCTAGGCATCGCGTACGCGGCTGGGGCACTCTTTGATGTGTCCTTTGCACTTGGAGCCTTCCTCGCAGGTGTGGTGGCGAGTGAGAGCAAGTTCAGTCAGCAGGTGGCAGAGGACGCCCTCCCATTTCAGGATGCGTTCGCGGTGCTGTTTTTCGTGTCGGTCGGCATGCTGTTTAATCCTGCGATCCTTCTTCAGGCCCCGCTGCTTGTGCTGGCCATTGCCCTGATCATCATCGTGGCAAAGACCTTGGTGGCATTCTTCACCATGAGGGTGCTCAAAGCCTCCTTCTCGACGGCCCTGACGGTGGCCATCTCCCTGGCCCAGATTGGGGAGTTCTCGTTCATTCTGGCGACCCTGGGCCGGGACTTGGATCTGCTGAGCGCTCAGGGGCAAAACCTCATTCTGGCCGGCGCGATCGTGTCGATCATCGTCAACCCCTTCCTGTTCCGCCTGATTCCCATTATTGAGGCGTGGCAGCAGCGCCGCGTGCCCCAAACAGTGGTTCAGGATCTGACGCAGGGTGGCTTGTCGGGCTTGTCGCAGCACGCGGTCTTGGTGGGCTATGGCCGGGTCGGGCGCCTGATCCTGCAGACACTTCAGGAAAATCATGTTCCCTTCGTGGTGATCGAGTCCGATGAACGCCGCATCGAGGAGCTCCGGACGTTGAAGCTTCTGGTGGTCTACGGTGACGCGGCGCGGGCAGAAGTCCTCTCTCGTGCCGGGATTAGGGAGGCCGGTGTAGTGATCATCGCCACGCCAGACGGCCCGCAATCCCAGCTGATCTTGGAGCAGGTGCGCGAGATGAACCCGACCGTGCACGTCACCGCCAGAACGCACGACGAGCACACGCAGCAAGCCCTGCGGAACTTGGGGGCCAATGACGTGCTCTACGGCGAGTACGAACTTGGCTTGGCCATGGGAAACTACGTCCTCGCGGCTCTCCGCAGCCCCGCCGTGTCAGCAGCCCCGCCGTCTCAGAAGCAGCCCGCGTCATGAACAGGGGAGACGAAATGGGGGGCTGGAGTCCTGAGCGGCGGCGGTCTGATCTCGGCCAGCCACATTCTGCGGGTCATCCCGACTCGGTTCTCTTCCCGCACACCCGGCCCTGCGGATCACTCCGGCCATCGGCTGCGCGTCCGTACCACAGAGTCCGTCCTTGTTCCCATTCAGTTCCGCAGCGGTCAGGCCTCTGGGCCAGGAGGAACGGCCTGCTCAGGCGAGTCCCGTCATCAATGGACGCGGCTGGACACGCCATTGCCCCGTTCATCACGGCAGTCCGTTCTGACCAGGAAGGATAGCCAGCCCGCAGCGATTCAAGTCCTTCCAGCCAGATGAAAAGCCAACATGCACGGCTTTCAAGTTGGTTTGCGGAGTACGGCTGGAGCTACTGCCCCCGTCCGGATAAGCTGCCCACATGGCGGTTCCCTCCCCAGACCATCAACAGCAGGAGCAGCGGCAACAGCGCTGGGAACTGCTGCGGCGGCTTGACCGCCTGACCGACCTGCCCATGACCCTGCTGGCCTTCGTCTGGCTGGCCCTGCTGATCGTCGACCTGAGTGCTGGCCTGTCTCCGCTGTGGCAAACCGTCAGCAACCTGATCTGGGCGCTGTCGATCCTCGATTTCCTCTTGGCCCTGTTCGTGGCTCCAGACCGCCCGCGCTACCTGCGGGCCAACCTGATCACGGCGTTTTCCTTGCTGCTGCCCGCCCTGCGTATCCTCAGAATTTTCCGGGCGTTCCGGGCGCTGCGCCTGCTGCGGGCCACACGCTCCATCAATCTGCTGCGGCTGCTGACCTCGCTGAACCGGGGACTGAAAGCGGTTGCAGGGGCGGTGCGGCAACGGGGGCTGGTTTATGTGGTCGCGCTGACCCTGATCGTGACCCTGGCGGGGGCCGCTGGAATGCTGGCCTTCGAGCGCCCAGAGACAGCGGGCGAACCCGGTCTGAACAGCTACCCGGAAGCGCTGTGGTGGACGGCCATGCTGATGACGTCGCTGGGATCGGAGTACTGGCCCACCAGCCTAGAAGGACGCCTCCTTACCTTTTTGCTGGCGCTGTACGCACTGGCGGTGTTCGGTTACATCACGGCAGCCATTGCCAGCCTGTTCATCGATCAGGACAGGCGACAGGCCGCGCCTGAAGGAGGCCGTTCGGCGGGTTTCGAAACGGAGCTTCGGGCTATTCGGGAGGAACTGAGCGCCCTCCGGGCCGAGCGGACAGGCCGGGAGGAGACGTAAAAGCGCCGGCGCGTTGACCCTTAAGGCAAAGCCTGCGCTCCGGCCCCGCTACCGTGCTCAGTGGCCGCCGACGCCTTCTGGTGCGCCCGGCTTGTCATGAACAGCCAGTCGGTCAATCAAGGTGGCCGACGCAGCGTTTAGTCCGACGAGTTCCACGGATTTGCCCTGACGCCGAAACTTGAACATCACCTTGTCCAGGGCGCCCACTGCCGATCCATCCCAAAAGTGCGCGTGACTCAGGTCGATGACGACCCGCTGTGAACCATGGTCGAAGTCGAACTGATGGAGAAAATCATGGGTGCTGACGAAGAACAGTTGTCCCCGGACGCGGTACGTGCGGGTTCCGTCTGGGCTATCGGCGGGGGTGACTTCCGATAACTGCGACACTTTCCGGGCAAAAAACAGCGCACTCAGCACCACGCCTACCAGCACACCCAGAGACAAATCATGGGTTAGCACGGTCACGCCCACCGTTGCCAGCATCACGATGCCTTCGCTTTTGGGGAATACCGTCAGCGTTCTGAGGCTGTTCCAGTCGAAGGTGCCGACACTGACCACGATCATCACGGCCACCAACGCCGCCATCGGGATCTGCACCAGCAGCGGTTGCAGGGCCAGAATCAGGATCAATAGGCCCAGTCCGGCCACGAAGGTCGACAGCCGCCCCCGGCCACCGTTGGTCACATTGATCATGCTCTGGCCGATCATGGCGCAGCCGGCCATCCCGCCGAAGAACCCCGTGATCACGTTGGCGACCCCTTGGCCCCGCGATTCCACATTCTTGTCGCTGGTGGTGTCGGTGCGCTCATCCATCAGTTGAGCAGTGAGCAGGCTTTCCAACAGGCCCACGATAGACAGCGTCAGGGCCACCGGAAAGATGATCGCCAGCGTTTGCCACGTCAGCGGCACTTGCGGGAAGCTGAACGGCGGCAGGGCTTTGGGCAGGGTGCCCATGTCACCGACCGTTTTGACATCGGCCCCTGTGAACACCGCCACCAGCGTCAGGGCCACGATGGCGACCAACGCGCTGGGTATGGCCTTAAACACGCGGGGCAGCAGGTAGATGATGGCCAGTCCGGCGGCTACCATCGCGTACATCTGCCAGTTTGCACCCACGAACTGAGGGAGCTGGGCCATAAAGATCAGGATCGCCAGGGCATTGACGAAGCCGGTCATGACGCTGCGGGGCACGAATTTGAGGTAGCGGGCCAGCTTGGCCCAGCCGAAGATGACTTGCAATACACCGGTCAGCACAGTGGCCGCAAACAGGTATTCCAAGCCGTGAACGTTGACCAGGCCAATCATCAGCAGGGCCATGGCCCCCGTCGCCGCACTGATCATGCCGGGCCGCCCGCCGATAAAGGCGGTGACGAGAGCAATAATGAACGAGGCGTAGAGGCCAACTTGTGGATCGACGCCAGCAATAATGGAAAAGGCGATGGCTTCGGGAATCAGGGCAAGCGCCACCACAATTCCGGCCAGCACGTCTTTGTGGGGGTTGGAGAACCACTCCCGGCGGTACTGCTGAAGGTCAAAGCGGGGGCGTGGGGAAGGAACAATGGTCATATGTACCTCTGGGGTGCCGTGACAACCAGCAGCGGAGGGCTGCCCTCAGAAGAGAGAACGTGCCCAGCGGCACTGAGGTCTGGTTATCGTCGGGGGCGTCACTCAGACGGGACGCCGCACCCGCGGCCCCGCCAGTATGGGGCATGGACAGACGGGAGACAAGCATCAGCCCGCCTCCCTTGCGCCACACGGATTCCCCACCTACCCCGCGGCTTCACCCGGTGCGGCTGTCCCCGCCTGCGCGGCCAACTTGCCCACGGTTAGACCCTGCACGATGATCGAGAACACGACCTCCACGTAGGTCAGCACCAAAAACAACTCCTGCTGCGGGCCGGGGGGCACCGTGAAGGCCAGCGCCACGCTGATGGCCCCACGTAAACCCCCCCAAATCATCAGGCGGCGTGTAAACGGCAACCAGTTCTGCCGCTGACCCAACAACACGAACGGCACCTGCACACTGACGGCGCGGCTGATCAGCACCAGCGGAATAGCCAGGACACCCAGCCACAGGGCTTCTCCGCTGAATTTGACTACCCCCACTTCTAAGGCCAGCAGCGCGAACAAGAAGATGTTCAGCAGTTCGTCGGCCAGATGGCAGAAGGAATCAAATTTTTCGCGGCTGGACAACGCGGCGGGGCGGCGGTCGGTGAGCGAACCCACCAACCCACCGCAGCCAGCGGCGCAGAGACATGCAGGTGTAGGGCCACAGCGGTACAGGCCAGCACCAGGCCCAGGGTCACCAGCACCTCCACCACAAAATCGTCCACGGCCCGCAGCGCGAGGTAGCCCAGCAGTCCCAGCACGAGGCCGCCCAACGCTTCCTGGGCAAAGAACCCGGCCACTTCCCCAGGCGCAGCGCTGGGCCGTGTGCGCCGCTGGCCGCTGCTGCCACGCCCGCCAGCACGGCGAAGGCCACCACGCCCACGCCGTCGTTGAACAGGCTTTCTCCGGCCACCAGGGTCTCGATGCGCCGGGGAACCTTGGCCTGCTTGAGCAGGCCCAACACCGCCACCGGGTCGGTGGGGGAAATGGGCGCCCCGAACTGCAGGCAGTAGACCAGCGGCACCGACAGGTCAAACAGAGTGAGCAGGGCAAACAGGCCGCCGCCTACCGACTCCATTTTTTAACACTGCGTTTTCTAACACTGCTACCAGACGCGAAGTCGGCAGAGTCAGCAGGTTCTCTAATGGCGGTTGATGCTGCCCGCGAACAGCGCATTCCGGGGCTGCCCATGTTGATGCCTACGGTCACGGAATGCCCTACCGCCGTTGTTCATCACAGCGCCGAGGTGACTTTGCGGCCATAGATGAACTCGCCGGGCGTCACCCCATTGGCGCGGGCCAGACACACCGCGAGATGCTGGGCCACGACCGCGCCCGACACCAAGCTTTCCAGAGCCGTTCCGCAGGGAACCTCGATGGTGGTCGTCCCCTCCAGCCGGTCATCGCCGATCGAGACGGCCCGGGCACCCGTCGCCGCGATATCGTGCGCCATGCGCCTCAGGCCCTCATCGGGAGCGGTGCGGCGCGTGCCGAATACGAGAGCGGTCAGGCCCGCGCCCGCCAATTCCATCGGCCCGTGTCTGAACTGCCCGCCGACAAAGCCTTCCACCGCGACTTTGGCCGCTTCCTTGATGATCAGGCTGGCATACAGAGCCGTGGCCGCGTCGTCTGCTTTACCCACAGACACCAGTCGGTATCCCGCCGGCTCCAGCACCCCCCGCGCCAGGACAGACAACTCAAGCTGGCCCAGCAGCGTCGCCACCATGTCGGGCACAGCGTAAAGTTCCTGCTCGACCTGTGCGCTGTCTTCGCCTGCCATCGCCGCCGCGATCTGGCGATGAACCACTAGGGTATTTAGATAGCTTTTGGTGCTGACGGTAGCTTCAGGGCCGCTGCCCAGGGGCAAGAGCAGGTCGGCGGCGGCGGCCAGCGGGCTGCGCTCAGCGTCAGTCACCCCGATCAGTGCTCCCCATTTGACCCGCCCGCCGCGCTGACGCTCGATCAGTTCCACGATTTCGCCGCTGGCCCCCGATTGAGAGGTAGCGATCATCAAAGTCTGGTTGTTCAGCAGGTCGGGCGAATCCAGCAATTGCCCAGCGTCGAGGTTCCAAGCGGGAGACCCAGCGGCCACCGCGCGTCTCCAAGTGGGAAAAGCGGCGAAGTGAGAAGACCCCATCCCGGTCAACACCACCCGGTTCCACGGGCGGCCCAAGAGTTGTGCCAATTCGGCGGGTACACCTATCCCCAGTGCCCGCCGCAGCGCCGCAGGCTGCTCCATCATGTCGAGTTCAAAAGAAGTCAGTTCGGCAGAAGAGAGAGCGGTCACGCCGTTCCACCGGACACCGCAACGGACGCGTTCACCACGTCCTGCGGCTCCTGCCCCAGCAAAAAGGCTGCGACTCGGGCACCGATCATGGCGGTGGGCAAGTTAATGTTGCCCCGCGAAATGGCGGGCATGATCGAGGCGTCGGCCACATACAGGCCCTGCACGCCGTGAACCTGCCCCCGAGGATCCACGACTGCCTGAGGATCGCTGGATGGCCCCATTTTGCAACTGCCCGCCGGATGGCAGTAATTGACGATGTGTGCCAGCGGATCGTCTTGGCCGTTCAGGATCACCCGCTGGCCCAGCACCTCGGCCAGTTCGGCACGGGAAGCCATGTCCAGCAGCAGATCAGCTGCCTCGCGCAGCACCTGGCGGTCATAGCCACCGGGATCGGTGCCGTAACAGTGGTCGATCAGGGGGCGGGTCACGTCCAGATCGGGAGCCAGGGTCACGCGGCCTTCGGACAGCGCACGCATAGCCCCTCCGTACAGGCTGATCGGCGGCAGTTCCGGATGACCGGAATTTGATCCCGCCACCATGAACACGTGAATGTCATAGGGGCCGTCGTCGCAGCGGGAAGACCGGGCGCGGCCCACCGTCTGCTCGTCTGGACTCCACGGACGCTCAGCCAGCAGACCGAGCAGTCCCGGCTGCCCTGCGAAATTAAGCTGAATACAGGAGTGATCCAGCAGGTGTCGCCCCACACCGGGCAAATCCAAGACCACATCAATTTCGAGGGCACGCAGTTCGTCGGCTGGCCCCACTCCAGAACGCAGCAGCAGCGCGGGTGAGTGGTAAGCGCCCGCACACACCACCACCCGGCCTGCGTGAATCAGGGTCTCGCCCTCAGAAGTACGCACCACCGCGCCCCGCGCGGCTCCGTTTTCGATCACCAGTCGCTGCACTTCGGCCCGCCCGACCACCGTCAGGTTGGGCTGCTGCCGCACGGGGTCGAGAAAGGCAAAAGCACTGTTCCAGCGCACGCCGTTCACCACATTGACTGGCATGGGGCCGATGCCCTCGGCAGCCTCCAGGGTGTCCAGATCGTCGGCGTAGGGCAGCCCCGCCGCGAGGCCCGCCTCCACGAAGGCCCGCTGCGGTACGGTCAGTTCGTCTAGGCGGTAGCGGCGCACCCGGAAGCGGTCTCGCGCCCAGTGCAGCAGCGGGGTCACGTCTGTGCTGCTCCAGCCTGCGTTGCCCCACGCCGCCCACTCGTCGTAATCCAGATGTGCGCCAATAGACGCGGTGCAGCCGTTGTGGGACGAACAGCCGCCCAGCACGCGGGCGCGGGGAAGATCGAGGGCCGCGCCGCTTGCGCCTGTTTGGGTGTGCAGGTCGTAATCGTGCGACAGCGGAATAGAGCGGGCGTCAAGCAGGTCGTGCGGCCACTGTCCATCGGCGCGGGCACCGTAATCCGGCCCCGCCTCAAGCAGCAGCACCGACTCCCCGCTGTGGGCAGCCAGGGTTCCGGCAAATGCTGCGCCTCCGGTGCCGCCGCCAATCACGAGGGTGTCGACGTCCGTGGGAAGACTGGTTCTGCTCATGGTGTTCTCCTTGAAGGGGGAAAGCGTCCGGCACTGGGCTAATCACACTGGGCCGGTCACGCTCAGGCGATCAGCAACTGAGTCCCAGAGACCCGGATGTCGTGACCCTGCTGGGCAGCGAGCGCGGGATCGGACACCACGGTGTCCACTTTGTTAACGTCACAAATCCGGGCAAAGGCGACCTGACCGAACTTGGAGGCGTCGCAGGCCACGATGGTGCGCCGGGCCGAGGCCAAGGCGGCCCGCTTCACGGCGGCGTCTTCGGCGTTCCATTCGGTCAATCCGGCGCTGGCATCGATTCCGGAGGCCGTCATGATGTACACGTCAAAGTGGTAGTTGCTCAACATGCGTTCAACGTCCGAGCCGACGAAGCTGAGTTCATGAGTCCGGATGATCCCGCCGGGTACAATCACGCGGGTAGCCACATGTTCGGAAAGAACCTGGGCAGCCCGCAAATTGAGGGTACACACGGTCAGGCGGCGGCCCACCAAGGCCCGCGCCACAGCCAATCCCGTACTGCCGCCGTCAAGGATCAGGGTTTGACCGTCCTCGATCTGCTGCGCTGCCACAGCGGCGATCTGCTCTTTTGCCTCGGCATAGGTGCGGACACGGTGCTCGAACATCGGTTCAAAACTACTGCTGAGCACGCGGGAAGCTCCGCCATGGGTTCGCACGACCAATCCGGATGCGGCCAACTGATTCAGGTCACGGCGGATGGTCATTTCAGAGACGCCAAAGCGGTTGCTAAGTTCAGGGACGTTCTGCTCACCACTGTGGGCAAGCACCTGCAGAATCTCATTCTGACGGGCCGTTGCTGACATGAATGACCTCCTCCTCGGCACGTGAGTGTGCCTACCTTAAACAAGATGTATGTTTAGGTTAACATATTAGTTGTTCGTTCGACGAGATGACAGCCATGCGTTTGCGGCTGTGTGTCAGCTTGAAATGAGGTGGAGCGGGAGGAAGCAGACAAGATCAAATACTTACAAATTTGTATATGAAAGTATTCTTCCATCCTCCACGCGGAGGGCAAGGGTGGCCTGAAGTTCAGGCTACCCCTGCCGAGAGCATTGACCACGTCTGGAACGCGTGTTGTTGAGTGCTTCGTCTGTGTGTCGCGGCAACGCCCCTTCGGGGGTGGTGATGAAGGTTTGCCACTCGGGCGTGCAGCTTCAACACCTCCTGCGCGCGTTTCTTCCGCCCCATCCCCTGTTGACCTCGCTCTTGGCGCCGTGTGGGTCGGTGTGAGTATTCGATTCGGTTGTTGCCGCGTGCTGGGGCGATCACCAGCCGGTGATCGACGCCCCTCACGCTCGGGAGTTTCCGGATGGCTGCTCGGTCACTCCGGAGCTGACCCGGTGTGGATGACCCCTGGGACGTCATCTTCACTGAACAGCTTGGTCAGGAAGGTCTTCGCGGCTCCTCGGTCTCGGTCCCGCCCAAGCAAGATGCCCTGCACAACCCCGTCCTCATCCACCGCTCTCCAGCGCCCGTGTCCGCTGCCGTCCACCGTGGTGTAGACCTGAATCAAATGCCACCCCGAACCCCGCCGGAGTTCGGGGTGAGGCAGGTCCTGAGCGAAGAGAGCTGAATGGGATGCACCATTCGCGTAAGGTCTCATGGCTCACCTCTATGCCGCGCTGGTGAAGCAATTCATGGACGTCCCGGTCGCTCAACGGAAAGCAGTGGGACAACCAAAGGGCGTCCCCGATGACGCTCACCTTGAATCGGTGGCGGTGAGGTTTGACGTCGTTCACGGACGGTCACCTGACCCCAACCGCGTGAAGGCAACACAACCAAGGGTGCAGACGAAATCAGCCTCCGAATGTTCAGAGGCTGGCTGGTACTGCGGGATGACTACTTGGGGGCGTTGACCGTGATGACCGGCGAACTCCAGCTCTCCACGTGCGCGGGGTTGCTGGCGTCGCCCAGGGCCTTGAGGGCGCTGACCTTCACAATGTACTTGCCGTTGGGCACGGGCTTGCGCTTGTCGTGCGTGTTGCCGACGCCGTTGGAGCCCCGGCTCCAGCTGACCTGACCATCCCAGGTGAAGTCGAAGAAGCCGGTGGAGGTCGCGTTGCGGGGCAGGAACTCGTCCGTGCTGGCGTTGAAGAACTGCGAGT
This sequence comes from Deinococcus sp. QL22, assembly GCF_023370075.1. Classification (NCBI taxonomy): domain Bacteria; kingdom Thermotogati; phylum Deinococcota; class Deinococci; order Deinococcales; family Deinococcaceae; genus Deinococcus; species Deinococcus sp. QL22. The sequence continues at coordinate 17,657 of NZ_CP097150.1, read as the reverse complement.
GCACGGGCTGGCCGGTGACGGCGTCCACGACATCCATCTTGAGCGTACGGGCGAAGTGGTCGAGGTGCATCAGGAAAGAGGGCACATCGGCGCCCTGCATGGTGAAGGTGGCGGGCGTGTTCAGCAGCTCGTAGCCTGTGCCGGCGGCGTTCAGTCTGGCCATGTTCTTGAGGCCGGTGAAAATGGTCAGGCCTTGGTAGTCGCCCTTGAAGCCAGCGTAGGGCACGCGCAGGGTGGTACCGTTGCCCTGAGGCGTGAAAACGACGTACCCGCCGTATACGGTCGCCTCAGGCGCGGCGGCGTTCGGCGTGATGGTCACGGATATGCTGGCGCTGCCGCCCGCTGGTACGGTCACGGTGCTGCTGCTCAGGCTGGCGCTGCCGATGGGGAGCTGCGTGACCGGAGTGTAATAGCGCTGGGCTCCGGGGGCGCTGCTCAAGGCACCGACGTGCGTGACCGTGTAGGTGACGGCCGCATTGCTGCGGTTGGTCACGGTCAGGGTCTGCGGCGTGGTGGCTGCCGCACTCTCGCCCAGCGACAGTTTGCTGGGGCTGACCGTGGCAGTGGTGCCCACGGCGTTTACGACATTGACCATGCCAGCACCCTGGCGGTGCACGAAGTCGATGTACCCGGCAGTGGGGCCGCTGCTCCAAGGCTTGGGGCTGGCGGTATTCTGCAGGAGGCCGCGCATGTCACCGGCGGCGATGGGCTGCCCGGCCGCGCGCTTGGCCTGGATCACCAGGGCGGCGACTCCGGCCACATGCGGGGAGGCCATTGAAGTGCCGCTCAAGGTGGCGTAGCCGCTGCCCTCTAAGCTCAGCGGGTAAGTTGAGCGGATCAGTCCGCCGGGCGCGCCCAGGTCGGGCTTCAAGGCCAGATCGGCGGCCAGGCCGTAGGAGCTGGAGGCATCCAACAGGTTGCCAGTGGGGTTGGCGTAACTACCGCTGTCCGGTGTCCAGGTCATGGAGGTGGAACCAGCGGCGATGCGGCTGTCTAACAGGGCGCCCAGCGTATTCGAGATGCTGACGACCGGAATGGTGATGGCGGGACTACCTGCCACGGTGCCGGCAAACGGTCCGGCGGCGTTGTTATAGATCACCACGGCGGCTGCCCCGGCCTGCTGAGCGTTGAAGGCCTTGTTATAGAAGGCGCAGCTGCCGCGCCGGATCAGCACAGCCTTGCCGATCATAGAGTTGGCCGCCAGCGGGGCGCAGGCATCGTCGATGGTTGTGATCGTGCCCGTCTTCGCCAGCGGCAGGGTGCCGCTGGTCGGGGCGGCGGGGGCTCCGGTCGAGTTCTGGTAGCCCATCTTGGTGCCGTCAGGCGAGACCGTAAACTCATTCAGGAGGACATGGGTGTTCATGAAATTCGCTACACCGATGACTTTCTCGCCCACGCCGGGAGCGCCCGCTGCGAACACGCCACCTGTACCAGAGTTGCCGATTGAAGCCGCCACAACCACGCCAGCGTCGACCAGATTGCTGCCAGCGACGGCGGTGGGGTACTCGGCCCACGAGTTGAAGGACGAGCCGATGCTCATGTTCAGCACGTCCATGCCGTCGGCCAGCGCCCGCTCCATGGCCGCGACCATAATGTCGGCCTGCGTACTGCCCGCACAACCGAAGACCCGGTACACACCCAGCGAGGCTTCTGGGGCCACGCCCTTGACGGCTCCGCTGGCCGCTGCAATGCCCGCCACGTGCGTGCCGTGGCCGCCGCAGTCATCCACTGTGTCGGCACCGGGCACCGGGGTGTTGCCGCCGTCGAAGGCGTCGCCCACGAAGTCGTAGCTGGCCACGAGGCGGTTCGCGAACGCTGGGTGGTCGAGATCCAGGCCGGTGTCCATGATGGCGATTTTGACGCCTTTGCCCGTCAGACCCAGTTCGTTTTGGGCTACATCCGCACCAGTTTGGGCGATGGCGGTGCCCATGTCGGGATCGTTGCTGAACACCACGTCGGGGCGGGGCACGCTCAAGACCGGAAACACAGCCTTGACGCCATCCAGATCGCGCAGCTTGGCCACATCGGCGGCAGCGACCTCGACCGACACCCCGTTCCACAATCGGCCGAACTCGAGCCGCTCTTTCATCTTGATGCCCATGGCTTTGGCCTGTGCCCGGAAGGTCTGACGCTCTTGGGCGATTTGGGCTGAGCTGCCGCCCTTGCTGGTCGGACGTTCGCGAAATTCCACAAACCAGGCGCGGGCCGTTTCGTTGTCGCTGGCCGCAGGCAGACTCAGGGTGGTGAGCGATGGAGCAGAACTGCCCAATCCGGTGGGAGTCTGCTGGCTGCCGCAGGCAGCCAGGGTCAGGGAGAGCAGGGCGAGGGCACTATGACGGATCAGTCTGGTTGAGTTCATGGAATCTCCTGGCAGATCAGCGACGGACAACCACCCGTTTGGATGGTCGGTCATGAGAGCGTTGGAACGACTACAAAGTTAAAGGTTTGTTAGGAGGATAAAGACAGTATGGAGGCTCGTATGTGAGCTGGTCGACCTTCTCTGCCTATTGTAAGAAAACTGTCAGACAAATTGTGGTTGACGTCGGATAAGAACCGGCTTGAGTTGGTTTTGCACACGTCTGGTGAGGCCACCCGAGCTCTGTATTCAAACGGTTGTGCTGCCTTAACGGAACCGGGGTACGCTGACCGACGCCAAGCCCGACCGCCACCGTTTCCCGATGCCCATCATCGGGGACGCAGTTTGGCTCTCCCATCGCTTTCCGCTGAGCGACCGGGACGTCCAGGAATCGCTCCACGGGCGCGCTATTGACGTTAGCCACGAGATGGTACACGAGTGGTGCGTCAAATTTGGGTCCCTCTTTGCTCAGCAATTGCGTCACCTGGACGAGGTCTGTACCACGGTGGACGGAGTCAGACACTTGCTTTGGCGCGCGGTTGACGAGCACGGCTTTGCAGGGAACCTTAATTCAATGCCACCGCGATACTGACGTCGCGAAGACGTTCCTCACCAGACTTTTGGGCGAATACGACGTTCTAGAGGTCATTCACACCGCTCAACTACGGAGCTACGTCAATTCAAACCAAGAGCTCCCGCGCCTGATCTAGTTCGACCATCGGGACGTGGTCTCTTCAGCACGATGCATCAACCTGATTAAACAACGCTTTCCGACCTATACGGTGTTAGGAACGACAACCCCAGGGGCTGGGGTGGGAGAAACGAGCGCAGGAGTTTCTGAATCTGCACGCCCGAATGGAGCACCTTCACCATCACGCCCGAAGGGGCGTGTCCGCCACTACCAGACGAACCCATCAAGAGCGAGCGTTCCAGACGTGGTCGCGGCAGGGGTAGCCTGAACTTCAGGCTACCCCTGCCCTCCATCTGCTGCGGGCCAAGTTAAGGCAACACAATCCGTCCCAGAAGTCAAACGGGTCACTCCCACACCCCAGCATAGGTCAGAAGCTGCCCGGCCTGGCACAAGGGGCACTCGCCCACGGTATATGTCTGGAAAGGCGGGGGTTCCAGCGTGATGAGGCTGTCCAAGGGCACTCGGCTCAGCCAACAACTGATGCCCAGAACATGGTGGCCTTCTTGGTTCAGGTACTGAACGATCTCGCGCGCGCCCTCACCGGTACAAATCAGGTCATCCACGTCGACTGCGTGTTGACCCGCCGTTGGCACATGCATCCGGTGCCACCGGAGTGAACCATCAGTCAGCATATAGGCCACGGGCAACTGCAGATGCCGGGCCACGAACGACGCCAAGACGGCCCCGCAGGCTGGTGCGCCGACCAGCAGGGTCGCTTCCGGAAAGGCCGCCCCGATGTGATGGGCTTGAGCGGAGGCCACCTGCTCCAGCAGCTGCGGAACGCTGAAGAGTGCGCCCTTTTCGACCCAGCCGTCCGCATGTCCCCCACTGAGAAACTCAGTGTGTCCAAGCCGCAGGGCCCCCTGCTTCAACCCGTTGGCCAGGTTCAGCTCAGCGATCCGATCCACCCCCTCGCACTGGGAAGCGTCGCTGGCTTGACCTCTGCTGCCAGCCAGGCCTCCGCAGGAACATGCTGCAAGCTCCGTAGAACCTCAGGCCAGTGAATGGTTCCCTCACCGGGAGTGAGGTGCTGATCACTAGTGCAGTCGTTGTCGCATAGGTGAACATGGCCCAGTAGGGCGCTAGCTTGATTGAGCCAGACCTGAGGCGCTGAACCACCGCGCTGGGTCATCAGGTGGGCGTGGCCCACATCAACGCTCAGGCACACCTGTGGAGTATCAAATGACTGCAACCATGCCAAAAGAGGCAGGGGACTCAGGTTGTAGATATTTTCCACCAACAAGGTCACTCCCTGATCGCCGGCCTCCTCTCTTCGTGTGTTGCTGAGCCAACGCCAGGGCTGAAGCTGAGAACAAGGCAGCTTCCCATGCGAAGGCGAACTGGCAATCCTAGACCTGAACCACGCTGAAGGGCAACATCGCTCATGACCCTCTGCGACCAGCCGGTGAACATGACTGTTCTGTCTGTTCTGAAACACCCTCAGGCTGGCCAGAACCGATCTTGGACTGCGGGACAGTGGGATCCCCAGCGTCAGTTGGAAAAGAAATACCCCCGCGTTTGCGGGGGCTGCGGGCTCAGTGCTGAATCAAGTTTTTGAGAGGGCCGCTTCGGTATGCGCGGCTTGCTTGCCGTCCTCCAGCTCGACGATGTACCGGGGATCTTCCGGACTCGCCCGGTAGTGGAATCCGTTCACTTCGCCGTCCGTATGGGCCACGCGCACGATTGTGCCGTGTGCCTCACCGCCATGACTGTTCCACTTCACGTGGTCTCCGATGTTGAATGCCATGTCTGTCTCCTGTGGCGTGATGGGGCCAAGTCATAGATGTGAAGCCTGTCGATTGTTTGGGTGCCACAGGCCCCGCCTATGTGTTGGGGTTAGAGACTGCTTTTGAGAGTAGTGGCGACTTTGAAGGCGACTTTCTTCCCGGCGGGGATCTGAATTTTCTCGCTGGTGCCGGGGCGTACGCCCGTGCGGGCGGACGTGGCTTTGACACTCAGCGTGCCCAGGCCGGGCAGGCCGACCGTCTTCCCACCCTTGAGGGCGTCCACGATGAGGTTAAGCATGCCGCTGAAGACTTCGTCACTCTGCTTCTTGGTCAGCGTGGTCTGGTCGGCCATCAGATCGACGAGTTGAGCCTTGCCGACCTTATTGCTCTCGGTAGGTGCGGCCTGAGCAGCAGGGGCTGCTTTGGCAGTGGGCTTTTTTGCTGGGGCTTTGGCTGCTTTTTTCGTCATGGCGAGAGTGTGACGGCTGGGACACTTAAAAGCAAGGACTATTGCGGCTTTGTGGAGATGATTCGAAACACGGTACGTGGTAATGGGGGAGAGGAGGACAAAGGGTGATGACGGGGGAGCACGGAAAGGTTTCCGCTATAGAATCTTATTTGCGGAGTAACGATCTAGACACCTGCACAAGCCTTAGGTCTAAGTAAGGGGAGTTTCCTTATCGTCATGCAATCCCTCACGGGTTTCATGCCGTGCTCGAGCCGAGGCATCAGCTCCGTCCTAGTTGCACTGTAAGGAGAAGAAAGAGGCTCGATTCCAAATCCAAATTCTCTTTATTACTCAAATAATATCTACGTTATCTCAATCTCACCGAGTTTTTCGCGAAAGAAGCTCTGTTCTGGCCTAGCCCGTCCCTGCCGTCTCCCGTTCCGCAGCATTTGGCAGAGGCGTGGGCTGGAGCGGGGTAACCGGTATTCCGGTGTGGCTGCTCATTCGGTGGAATCACGCTCACTGGTGACTCTTTTACTTGCTGAGTGGACTCACCCGATGGGGTGGAAGTGTACGAGGAACGAGATCCTCTATAACTATTATTCCTACAATAAACCGCCACCAGACTGCGAAACCTCGTCTAGGACAGATCGTTCCGAGAAGTCAACGGAATACCCATAAGAGCTTCTCTGGAAAAAGTGTTCATGGTCGGTGGAGTGCGAATGGATGGCGTTTGGGTTCCCCGCACCAGCGGGAGGAGTAAAGAGGCGCAGGCGAACGGCCAACGGTGACGTGAGACGCTTGGCCCACCGACTCAACCCCGCTTTCAGGGCTCCGGTGTGGCGCTGACGGTTCCGTCCAGTGGGCCGGCGGGCCCAGACCGTCGCTAGTGCGCCAGCCATCCGGATTTGAACCACATCCAGCCCAGCCCGAGCAGCGCAGGGAGTACCACGAAGATCAGTCCCGTAGAGACGCCGTTCTCTGTTCCAACAGGCCGCCGGTCGTCAGCAGGGCGAGCAGGGCGGTGGGCATCAGCCCCAAAAGCAGTCTGAGGAGGCGGGAGCGGGCTGGTTCGGGTGTCCCCACCGCCCAGCCCAGCCTCAGCTTGTCCCCGCAACGCCCGAACATGCCCAGCCCCATGCCGAGGCCCTCGCTACCTTTGAGCGCTGGAACGCCCGGCAGCGTGACCTTAAATTGCCGGTGTTGCGCCGCCCTCAACCCATGCCCTTCCAGGAGACCCCGTGAGCGTTGAGTTATGCGAGTGGCATGACACCCGCGCGGCCTGCAAACCCTGATCGACCTAGCGCCCTGAGCCTGCTGCGTCAGGTCGAAGTGCAGCGCATCCGCACTCTGGAGGCCCAAGAATGATCCTGTGCGACTGTTGCCAAGTTGAAGTCTTGACTCGCCCCGGCCGGTGTGCCCGCTGTCCCAAGCCTCAAACCCCCTCCCCCTGTACACGTGCCCAAGCATCCGGGCGCGTGAGGCGGGTGCTGTGAGCGTGCAGGGGAGGCGGGATGAAGTCTCTATCGGTAGAGGCCCACGACCACGTATTCCCCAAGATGGGGGGTGAAGTGCAGAGCAATAGGTGCCGCTTGGTACCACACGCCGTCAAAGACGCTCCCGAATCGACGGACGTTTCCGTCGATCACGGCTTCTCTCAGGGCGTTGGCGAAGGGCCACGAGTCCACGGCGATCAAGCCGCGAATCTCCCAGTCTTCGGGTTGTGTGGCCGTTGCGTTAACGATGGAGAGGGCATCGAAGTGATCGAAGTTGACTTGAAGGTGTTGTCCTTCGGGGGCTGACGGCCTGACACAATTTATGAGGGAGAGCGAAATCTGATCACCCAGCCGCCTTCCACAGCGTCCATAGGGCTGACTTGCGATTTGTTGCGACGTCCGGGAGACGCCGGATCGGCGCCACCCTGAAGGGTCAGCCGGTTGAGTACTGCCCGACCCCGGCTCAGCGCGAAGAGGAGGCCGCGTAAACCAAGCTTCAAATAGCTCAGGGCGCGGTTCCAATGGGGATCGATGGTTCTGCGAACACCCTGCTGCACGATCTGGAGTCCTTCGGAGACGAGCAAGAGCGTGGCCACGGAGATCACCAGGATCAGGCGTTCGAGACTGGCGGCATCACGCAGTTTGGAGTCTTCCAGACCGAAGAGGCCGCTCTTGTCATCCAGGAATCCTTCCTCGATTTGGAAACGCTCGCCGTATTCAGCAAACGTTCCAAGACTCGTCGGTTCATCACTGACGACCTGCCACTGCTCTGGGCCGTCCGTCGGACGGCCCAGAGCGACATGCACCGGCCCAAATCGGTGTCCGGTGATGGTGACGTTGTGGAAGCAGCGCGTTTCGCGCGCTGCGAGTTTGATTTCCCCGATGGTGCAGACCCGTTGCCCGTCTGGAGCGGCCAGAATCAGGCTCGATTTGATGCGGATGCGGAAGTGCCAGCCACAAACCCGCAGCCAGCCCATCAGTGCCGTGTCGCAAAAGCCCCGATCCGCCAGGAGCCGAACATCGTGCAGCCCGAGGAAATCCAGCAAGCCTTTGACCTCGGCGAGGACAGGCAGGAGTTGTTCGGTACTGACCTGAGCGCTGGCATGCTCAAGGATGCGGGAGACGAGCGGTACCGCTCGTCCCCGGTAGAGGACGGCCACCCGGATCAGACAGAAGCGTCCGAACAGGATGCTGGTGTCCAGTGCCAGCGTCAGGGAATGCGGGCCCCACTCCCGCAGGGCTCGGGTGATGAGGGGGCCATACACGCTGCCAGGGTCGATGGCTGGATTCTCCAGCCACCGTCGGCAGCGACGTTCGGTACTCTGAGCGACTGTGGCCTGGGAGTGAATGTGCGGCAGCCAGGAGGGGATGGAGACGCTCTGGGACAGCACCAGGCCACTGACCATCCACGCCAGCGTACGGGTGTTGCGGACGTCGTTCCATAGGGCGGGGTGGAGGTGGGGCAGGATCGCTTGGTACAGTCGGGAGGCGTCCCCGGCGATATTTTCAGTCTTCACAAACAGAAAGTGTCCCCTACCGGGGACGCTTTCTCATACTTTGTGTCAGGCCGTCAGCCTTCGGGGGTCAGTTCCAATTGTTCACCACTTCAACGGCAAACTTGAGAGCAGGGCAGGCTGACGTTTGGTCCCTTGGGGAAGGTGATGCGGGTGGTGGAAAACATGTGGCCTACGCTAGCGCGTTCGTCTCAGGCGAGAACGCACACGTCCTGTGCGGGAGGAACAAGGATGACGAACTGCTCAAGGTGGGCGCGTGACGGCGATTGCCTCTCCCGTGGCGTCCAGGCCTGTCCCTGAGCGCACTCAGTTGCCGCCGCTCGAATGCCGGGCCGCCGGGCCTTGGCCCTGTTTGAAGACGTCTCCACGCTGAGCCTGAAGCAGATCGCCGTCGCGCTGGAAGTGAGTCCTCAGTATGCTCGGCTGCTGGTACGCGGTCTGGAAGTGCTCGGGTACGTTGTTTGCCAGGTGCCCGTGATTCACCGGTACCGCACATGCCGGGTGCGGCAGGTGTGGGCCGCTGGCCGGGTGCAGGAGTGACGGCCGCTGGCCAGTTGGTGGAGACCGACCGGGGCTGGAAGCGTGCGCTCGGCCCACATAGAGGTATAACCAGCTTCGTCGCGGAATTCGCGCGCACACCAGACCTGCCTGGTGTGCTTCCCTTCCAACTGACACAGGACTTCCTGAACGGCCACAATGATGAGTCTATTGCGGAGTTGTGGAATGACGCGGGTCTGGGGAGCATTGCCAACACGACCCGCGCTTACCTCGTCAGCATCTTGCTCGAAGACGTGCCCAAACTGGCCGCTGCGAGGTTCGTGTCCCGTATGTTCCGAGGGGAATCATGACCGGCGCGATGGAGTCTGTCCTAAACGTGATGCGCGGCGACCGGGCACGGATCTGGACAGCCTCACAGGTGGGAGCAGAGCTGAAGCTGCCCACGCAAACGGTCAGCGGCCGCCTGCGCCAACTGGCAGGCGAAGACAAGATTGAGCGCGTCTCGGCGGGCCACTACCGGCTGCACACCCTCAAGGGAACCGCTCAACCCGCCGATGAGCACGTGGTTTCTCCAGAGGGTGGACGTGTTTCGGAGGGGGCCACCGTGATCGTGTCCACCTCTCACGCGGCCCGGAACCTTGCGGACTTCAGCGCGCTCCAGCAACCAGCCGCCGTGCAGGATCTGCCGCCTTTGCGCGGAGACAGCACGCCAGTCTCAGAGCTGGAGATCGAGCAGCTCCTGAGCTGCCTGAAAGCGCAGGGCCGCCCCATGTCCGAGTCGATGCTGATGAGCCGCCTGTCCCGCAGTGGGTGGCGGATGGGCCGCTTGAAGGCCGTGCTCGACGTGGCGATGGAACAGGGCAGCGTGTTTCAGCCGGACGGCCAGCGGTACGACCGCGCATGAATCGCCCGGTGGCCATCCTGGCGCAGGCCTTTGCCGAGGGGGAATTCGTGACCTGGCTGGAAGGCAAGACGCAGCGCGAACGCTGGGGCGTCTTGGAAGCTGTGCACACCTCGCCCGGCTGGCCCAGTGAGTACACCGTGCGCTCGATCTGCCGGGGCGGCCTCCTCTCCCGCACCGCCCAGCGCCGCCACCAGTCTGAGTTGAACGCCGCCGATCCGGGCAAGCGCCCGCTGACTGCCGATGAGTTGAAAGTCCGCATTGAGCGCGTTCAAGCCCGGATTTCTGCCCTCCAGACCTCACTCAGGAGCCGGCCGTGATCCGTCTCCAAGAGAGGCGGGCCGCATGAAGCCAGCGCCGTTGACCGAGGCGGAGCGGGGTGAACTCACGCGCTGCGAGGCAACGATCCGTGACCACCGCGACGCGGTCGACCGGATTGGTTCCGCACTCAAAACCATTCGTGATCAGAGGCTCTACCGTGAGGGGTTCTCCTCGTTCGGAGAGTACGTGCAGGAGATCTGGAACAGGACGCGCACCTGGGCGTACTTCCTGATCGACGCGTACACGACGCGCAGCATCCTGGCAGAGGTCGGCATCCCCGTGCATTCCGAACGCGAGGCCCGCGCCCTCAAGCCGGTGGCGCGGCAGGTGGCGGCCCTGTCGCCGCTGGAGCGCAGCAAACTCACCCCTGCTGGGGCACTGACGCTGATGCCGCTTCCCAAGCTGATGCAGGCGCAGTTGCCGCCTCCGCCCCCTCAACCGCCAAGTCTCCCCACTGAAGCGACCGTCTCTCTTGAATTCACGGGTCAAGGCTGGACAGGCTTCATCTGGGTGGACGGCCGCTCGACTCGCCTGCCTCCCCACGCGACGTGGGCGGAGGCGTCTGGGGCCGCCGTGCTCGAACTCACGCGCCTCGGCTTACCCAGCCATCATTTGCGTCAGGCCTCCGCCCCACCGACCCCTGCTCGGCTTTCAATGGACGCGCGATTGCTGCTTGATCTGTTGAACAAGGGGGAGCGGGTCTCGGGGCGCGTCAATTGGCGGCCCGCATGAATTGGGCCGATGCCCGCGTAACCCGGGCTCTTCGAGAGCTGATCGACTCCAAACAAGTGCGCGCTGCCGGTGGGGGCTACGCTGCTGGGAACGCGCCATGACCTGCCCCCGCCGGGGATAGAGGTCGATGAAATCCTGATCGGTCAGGAAGATGCCGAGTTCGTCGCGGAGGCGCAGAAATGGCGCACTCTTGGGAAACGCCGCGCGGGCAATGCGAGTCGTTTGGGCTGGAATCTCTGGAATTGCGGTGGGACGCAACAGTGCTCAGTGTGCGCTCTCCCCTGGGAATTCGCCAGCAGAATCGGAAGGTTTTTGCGGTGAACAGCGGAGGCTCAAGCTGCTGTTTGAGACCGCTCACTGCCGTGTCAAACCTAGGCAGGCCTGTCAAGTATCCATGCCCATACCAAGCCTATGAGGGGTGGTGCCTGAACCGGGTCGATGTAGACAGACCGTCCGTGTGTTTGTCCAACCTGTATACGGGTGCAGGTTCCGCTCCGTCATTCCTGCTCCAATGAGTTCGCTACATTCTGTGTCCTGCTTTGTTTGTTAAAGTGCCCCTGGCGCAAGCCATCCTTCGGGGCGGGGTGAAATTCCCCACCGGCGGTAATCATGACCAAGGCCCGACCCGCCTGACATGTCAGCCCGCGAAGCCAGGCCCAGACGCAGTACAGGCCCAGCCCGATTCGGTGAAACTCCGGAGCCGACGGTCACAGTCCGGATGAGAGAAGGAGGAAGTCGATTCGCCCCCGCGAATCGGCAACTGACATGTGTACCGGAATCTATTCCCCAGACAGAGTGTTTATGCAAGAAGCCCTGGAGCTCGCGGCGCGTGCGCTGGGCCGCACGGCTCCCAATCCTCCAGTCGGCTGCGTCATCGTGCAAGGTGACGAGATCGTCGGGCGCGGCTTTCATCCCCAGGCGGGAGAACCGCATGCCGAGGTGTTTGCCCTGCGCGAGGCCGGCGAACGGACGCGCGGCGCAACAGGGTACGTGACGCTTGAACCCTGCAGCCATTTCGGCCGTACTCCACCCTGTGCCGACGCCCTGATCACGGCAGGCCTCTCACGCGTGGTGGTGGCCGCTCTGGATCCCAATCCGCAGGTGAGTGGGAGAGGCGTAGAGAGGTTGCGTGCAGCGGGCATCCAAGTGGATGTTGGCGTTCTCGCGGACGAAGCCGTTCATCAGCAGTCGGGCTTTCGCAGCCTGATGGTCTGGGGCGTCCCTGGGTCGTCTACAAGTACGCCATGACTCTCGACGGCCGGGTGGCCGCCCTGTCTGGCGACAGCCGCTGGGTCAGCGGAGGAGCGGCGCGGATCCTGGTTCACCACTGGCGCGACCAGTTCGACGCCATTGCGGTGGGGAGCGGCACAGTCCTGGCCGATGACCCCGAACTCACGACCCGCGGCCTGCCTGCAGGACGACATCCCCGGCCAGTCATCTTTGACCGCCGGGGCCGTATTCCCGGCACGGCCCGTGCCCTGCGACCTGGAGCGGTGATCATCACGGGTCCAGACACCGACGCCCGGCATCTGGAGCGCGAAGACCTCCATCTCCTGCGCGCAGGTGACCTCAGCCAGGCGCTGAGCGGATTAGGCGAGCTTGGCATCACCAGTCTGCTGCTGGAAGGTGGCGCGACGCTCGCAGGCGCTTTGCTTGCCGCAGAGCTGATCGATGAGGTCCGTGTCTTCGTCGCTCCCCGGCTGCTCGGCGCGGGCCTGAGTCCATTGGCGGCTCCCGCACCCACGCATATGAGCCAGGCGCAGAACCTGACTGACGTGACGTTTGCGCCTGTTGGAGCAGACGTGCTGATGCAGGGCCTCCTGCATGCGGTTCCACAATTCAGCAGGCCGAGCCTCACTGCCGCTTCCTTTAAAGGAGCTTGAACTATGTTTACTGGCATCATTGAACAGCTCGGCCGCGTGACCCAGGCCGCCGAGCACAACGGTCACCTGACCCTCCGCATCGCCCCCGAACACCTCTGGCCTGACCTCGACCTCGGCGAGAGTATTGCGGTCAGCGGCACCTGCCTGACCGTGACTGGATGGGACGAGACCACCTTTACGGTCGATCTGTCGCACGAAACCCTGGCCAAGACGGCTCCTCACTGGCAGACGGGGTCTACCGTGAACCTGGAGCGGGCCATGAGCGTCACCTCCCGGTTCGGCGGACACGTCGTGAGCGGGCACGTGGACGGCGTGGCTGAGGTGTTGGAGGTTCGGGAAGAACCCGGCGCGTTCACCATGCGGGTTCGTGCTCCTGCTCAGCTCGCCAAGTTTTTGGTGCCCAAAGGGAGCATCACCGTGGACGGCGTGAGCCTGACCGTCGTGGAGGTGGGCGGTCCTGGGGGGAGCCGGACAGACCTTGCGCCGGACGAATTTACCCTCTGGCTGGTGCCGCATACCCTGGAGGTCACGACCCTGCGCGACTGGCGGCCTGGTACACAAGTCAACGTGGAAGCCGACCAGATGGCCAAGTACCTTGAGCGCCTGATCCTGATGCGGGACTGGCAAGCCACCCCAGGAGTGGTTCAGTGACGCCTTCCTCTCCTTCCCTGCTGTCTCCAATCCTCGACATCCTCGCCGAGTTGCGCGCCGGACGACCGGTGATCCTGGTGGACGACGAGAGCCGTGAGAATGAGGGCGACCTGTTGATGCCTGCGGCCACTGCGACTCCGGAATGGATCAACTTCATGGCGCGCGAGGGCCGGGGACTGATCTGCGTGACCCTGACGCAGGAACGGGCCCGTGAACTCGACTTGACCTCGATGGTTGGGCGGAGCACTGACCCCAACGGCACCGCCTTCACGGTCAGTGTGGATCACCTCAGCAATTCCACGGGGATCAGCGCCTTTGACCGCGCGGCGACCGTGGCGGCCCTGATCGACCCGGCGGCTCAGGCCAGCGATTTCCGTCGTCCCGGCCACATCTTCCCGCTGGTGGCGCGGCCGGGTGGGGTGCTGCGCCGCGCGGGGCACACCGAGGCCGCGTGCGACCTGGCTCGGCTCGCGGGGTTTGCGCCCGCTGGAGTGATCTGTGAGGTCATGGGCGACGACGGCGAGATGAGCCGCTTGCCCGACCTTCTTACTTTCGGAGAGAAGCACGGGCTCCTGGTGGGTTCTATCGAGGCATTGATCGCCTACCGGCTGGAACATGATCCCTTCATGGTGCAGGTGGCCGAGGCCGAGCTTCCCACCGAGTACGGCGCCTTCCGCATCGTGGGGTTCGAAGACACCCTTTCAGGGGCCGAGCATGTCGCGTTGGTGATGGGTGAGGTCACGGAGGAACCGCTGCTGGTGCGGGTTCACTCCGAATGCCTGACCGGGGACGGCTTTCACTCGCTGCGCTGTGATTGCGGTCCGCAGCGCGACGCGGCCCTGCGTGCCATTGCTGAAGAAGGCCGGGGCGTGTTGGTGTATCTCCGGCAGGAGGGTCGAGGCATTGGGCTGCTGAACAAGATTCGCGCCTACGCGCTGCAAGATGCGGGAGCGGACACGGTAGAAGCCAACTTGCAACTGGGCTTTCCTGCGGACGCCCGTGATTTTGGGATAGGCGCGCAGATGCTGCACCTGCTGGGTGCCCGCCAGCTGCGCGTGCTCACGAACAACCCGCGCAAGCTGCACAGCCTGTCTGGTTTTGGGCTGGAAGTCATTGAACGCGTGCCTCTGCATGTGGGGGAAAACCCATACAACCTCGCGTACCTCGCGACCAAACAGGCCAAACTCGGCCACCTCACCTAAAACATCTTGGGGCAGACAGTGGTCGTCTGCCCCGATCCTGGAGAAGCTATGCAACGAATTGAAGCCAACTTGATCGCCACCAACCTGAAGATTGCCATCGTGAATACCCGCTGGAACCATTTTATCGTTGACCGTCTGGTGGAGGGGGCCGAGACAGCGTTTGTTCAGCACGGCGGAAAGCGGGAAGACCTGACGCTCGTGACTGTTCCAGGGGCGTTCGAGTTGCCGCTGGTGGCCAAGAAACTGGCGGAAAGCGGCCACTATGACGCCGTGGTTTGTCTCGGCGCTGTGATTAAAGGGGCGACTGACCACTACGACTTTGTTGCAGGGAATGCCGCCTCAGGCTTGGCACGGGTCAGTCTGGAGACCGGGGTACCGGTAGCGTTCGGAATCTTGACAACGGATACCACCGAACAGGCCATTGAGCGGGCAGGCACCAAGGCAGGCAACAAGGGCGGCGAGGCCTTGCTGGCTGTTGTAGAAACCGCCAATTTGCTCAAACAGTTGGCTAAGCACCCGGCAGGATAAAGGTGTAAGCACCTACAACCTCCCAACCGAGGCGAGTCCTGGCAAAGTCTGGGGCTCGCCTTCGTATAAATCGGCACTGACTGAGGGCTGGAGTACCTTGACCAGTTTGAGCAAGCTGACCTCTCGTGGCTGACCCAAAGCTGTATCGACACTGCCCCCCGGATGATGATCATCCAGCACGCCCCGGTAGGCCACCTTGGATCCCAGTGAGCACGCCACGACCCCGCTCATCGGCCGCAAAAAGCAAGTTACCGTGCGTCCCATGCAGTCGAATGAGAGCTTGGAGATTGGCGCGATCGTTCTGATGCCCTCCAAAAGTCAGTGGCGGCTCAAGCAGAGTGCTTCTGCATGAACCTATGACTGCGGCCACGACACGAGAGCATCACAGACGCAGGATTCACGGAAAGGCAAACGTGTAGAAGGGAAGGGATATGTAGAGGAGAGAAGATGCCTGCTGCTTTCCGCAATGACGCATGCATCACGCGGGATCGTTCCAAGAGAAGCCTTGCGATAAAGTCTGCTCCGTTTTTTGATCGATCCATTGCGTTCAGGATTTTTCTTTGCTATGATTTGATCGTTCAAATAAGTAGCCCCAACCTGGAGGTCGCCTGTGACCCGAACCACCATGCGCAATGTCGCTGCCCATGCCGGTGTGTCCTACCAAACCGTGTCCAATGTGCTCAACGATCACCCCTCCATCCGGCCTGCCACACGCGACCGGGTCCTGGCGGCCATCAAGGAGCTGGACTACCACCCGAACCAAGCTGCCAAGGCGCTGCGCCAATCCCGAACCACCACGCTGTGCTGCGCGTTCTTTGGCCACAATGCCGAAGACATCCACGACCCCTACCGCAACCTGATCCAGTCGGCTTTCGTGGCGGAAGCCAACGCCCACGGCTACAGCATGACCATCGCCTTTCTGGACCAGGAACACCCGGAGACCCTCGACCACTTCCGTCAGCGGTACCTGCAAGGGTTGTTCGGCGGAGCCGTGCTGGTGGGCACCACCCTGCCCAGCAGTCACCTGCTGGAGATCCAGGCTTACGGCATTCAGACCGTCTTGTTCGATCACGTGCTGCCTGACAGCGTGGCAACTACCATTTCCGCTGATTACGAGGGCGGGATCGCCACGATGGTCGGCCACCATATCGCACAGGGGCGCGCTCGCCTGGCCCTGCTTATCCCCAGCGGCGATCCCGGCAGCAGCGCGCAGGCGCGTCTGCGCGGCTTCCAGCAGGCCACCCTGGAGCATGGCGTGCAGGCCGAGGTGATCCCCAGCAGCTGGTCGTATGCGTCCGGTGAAGCCGCCATGCAGACCCTCTGGGCCAGTGGCGCACGACCAGACGCCGTCCTGGCGGCCAGCGACCGCATCGCCGCCGGTGCTCTCCGGGCCGCGCACGACTTAGGTCTCCAGGTGCCCACCGATGTGGCCATCAGCGGCTTCGATGATTTTGAGTTCGCCCAATACACCTCCCCGCAGCTCACCACCCTGCACGTGCCGCACGGCGAAATGGCACGCGAGGCTGTCCGCCGCCTCGTGGCTCAGGTGGAACAGCGCGAGTTACCCCCGACAGACGTTTTCCCCGTATCGCTCGTCGTCCGCGAATCGGCCTGAAGCCCGCACGCTGCCCAGCCCCTCAGGAGCTGGAGACCCCAGGAGATCTTGATGTCCACCCGATTAGACGCCGTGCCGCTCCAGGCGACGGCTCCGCCGCGCCGACTCTCCCCCCAGGCCTTGGCCGGCTACCTGTTCATCCTGCCCGCCCTGATTGGCTTCGTGGTGTTCTATCTGTACCCGGCCCTGCGCGGTATTCAGATCAGCTTTACCGACTGGAACCTGCTCAGCGAGCCCACAGGCGTCGGCATGGCCAATTACCAGGAGGTCATCCGCGACCCGAAATTCTGGTCGGCACTGGGCATCACCGTGAAGTACGTACTCTGGAACATTCCGGTGCAGACTCTGCTGTCCCTGGGCTTAGCGGTGGCCATGGACCGCCTGGTCAAGAGCATGTTCATCAAGGGCCTGCTGATCCTTCCGTACCTGCTGTCCAGCGTGGTGGTGGCCATGATTTTCCTGTGGTTGCTTGACCCGTTCCTGGGCATCGTGAACCAGTGGTTGGACACCACGCCCCTTGGCAAGCAGTCCTTCTTTACGTCAGCAGAGCAGGCCCTGCCCACCATCGCCTTCGTGAACGTCTGGAAGCATATGGGGTTTAACGCACTGCTTTTCTACGCCGGGCTTCAGGCCATTCCCCGCACAGTGTATGAGGCTTCCGCGATTGATGGAGCGAGTGAATGGACGACCTTTCGCCGCATTACCCTCCCGCTGCTCCGTCCCGTGATGGTGTTTGTGCTGGTGACGTCCGTGATCGGATCGTTCCAGATTTTTGACACGGTGGCGGTCACGACTCAGGGCGGCCCGGCCGACGCCACCAAGGTGCTGGTGTACTACATCTACCAGAATGCCTTCAGCTTCTTCCGAATGGGCTACGCCACAGCGATGAGCATGGTTCTCTTCGCGATTCTGGTGGTGTTCACCCTCCTGCAGATGCGTCTGCTGCGCGCCAACGAATCTGACCTCGAGTGACCCCAGGAGAACCCCATGACCACCGTACCTGCTGCCCACCACCGCCCCCGCAAACCGTTCTCATTTGGTCGTCTGCTCGCGTGGCTGGCTTTGATCCTGATCATCATCATTTCCGTGTTCCC